>JAYWDK010000159.1:0-34468 GCA_043779845.1 Betaproteobacteria bacterium
CGCTTCTCGACAAAGGCGCGTGGGCCCTCGTTGAAATCCTCGCTGCGGCGCACCGCCAGCCCGGCCTGCTCGGACATCGCCCGCAGCGCGGCGTCGTCCAGATCCAGCGCGCGGCGCGCCACGGCGAGGCTCTCGCGCACGGCCACTGGGGCGTTCACGGTGATGCGGCCGGCCAGCTTCAGTGCGGCGTCCAGCAGGCCGTCGGCCGGGGCCAGGTGGTTGACCATGCCCAGCGCATGGGCGCGTTCGGCGCTGATCGGCTCGCCGGTGGCGATCATCTCCAGCGCGATGCGCTGCGGCAGCGCGCGCGGCAGGCGGAACAGGCCACCGGCGATGGCCGCCAGAGCGCGCTTGACCTCGGGCAGGCCGAAGCTGGCTGCGGGCACTGCCACGATCAGGTCGCAGGCCAGGGCCAGCTCGCAGCCACCGGCCAGCGCCGGGCCGTTGACGGCGGCGATCCAGGGCTTGCTGCGTGGCGCAAATACAAAGCCACCGAAGCCACCGCGCTCGGTCCACAGCTCGTGGCCGTGGCCGGCCGACACATCCTTCAGGTCGGCCCCGGCGCTGAACGCCAGGCTGCCGGCACCGGTGAGCACCACCGCCCAGATGTCGTCATCGGCCTCGGTGCTGGCGACGATGGCGTCCAGCGCCTGCGTCACCGCGCCGTTGATGGCGTTGCGCGCGGCCGGGCGGTTGATCGTGACCAGGGCCACATGGTCGGGCAGGCGCTCAAACAGCACGGTAGCGTCAAGGGTGTCGGTCATGGCAATGGGCCTGTGGGGGGTTGAGGATGGCCGATGCTAGCCAGGCCCGCACGGCCGCGACATCGGCGGATCGGACGAACCGCTGCCGCCGGGTGCGCTCAATCAAGCGCCGTGCCGGCAACCTCGGGCTGCACCGGGAACACCGGCAAACCCGCAGCCACGTCGCGAAACGCCGCCAGCGCCGCCTCGAGGTGGTCAATGATCTCCTGCTGCAGCACATCGGGCGGCGGCAGGTCGTCGAGGTTTTCAAGGCTGCTGTCCTTCAGCCAGAAGATGTCCAGGCTGGCTTTGTCCCGCGCGATCAACTCATCAAAACTAAAGTACTTGAAGCGCTCGGTTTCAATGCGCTCATGGCGGTTGTCGGGGTTGTAGCGGCCGATGAAATCCTGCAAGTCGTCAAGCTTCAGCGTGCGCGTCTTGAGGGTGAAATGCTTGTTGGTGCGCAGGTCATAAAACCACACGCCCTTGGTGTGGGTCTGCCCGTCCTTGGGCTTGGCGTCAAAAAACACCACGTTGGCCTTCACGCCCTGGGCGTAAAAAATACCCGTGGGCAGGCGCAGCACGGTGTGCACGTCGCAGTTTTCAAGCAATTTGCGGCGGATTTTTTCACCCGCGCCGCCTTCGAACAATACGTTGTCGGGCAGCACCACCGCCGCTTTGCCGTCGGCCTTCAATAGGCTGACGATGTGCTGCAAAAAGTTGAGCTGCTTGTTTGACGTGGTTTCCCAAAAATCCTGCCGCTCGTAGGTCAGCGCTTCTTTGTCCTCGTCGCCCTCTTCGTTGGTGAAGGTCATGCTGCTTTTTTTGCCGAATGGCGGATTGGCCAGCACGTAATCCACCTTGCGGCGGGGCTCGGTGATCAAGGCATCCGAGCGCTCCACCAAGGGCTCGCCATCGAGCTCACCGATGCTGTGCAAAAACAGGTTCATCAAGCACATGCGGCGGGTGTTGGGCACGATCTCGTTGCCCAGAAACGTTTTGTCGCGCAAAAACTCCTTTTCGGCCTTGTTCAGGCGGGCGCCCGGCCGCGTCAGCCAGGCGTAGGCGCCCAAGAAAAACCCGCCGGTGCCGCAGGCCGGATCAGCGATGGACTTCATGGGCTCGGGCCGCACGCAGGCCACCATGGCCTCGATCAGCGCGCGCGGCGTGAAGTACTGGCCGGCGCCGCTCTTGGTGTCCTCGGCATTTTTTTGCAGCAGGCCTTCGTACAGGTCACCCTTGGTGTCGGCATCCAGGCTGATCCAGTTTTCGGCGTCGATCAGCTGCACCAGGCGCGACAGCTTGGCCGGGTCTTGAATCTTGTTTTGCGCCTTGAAAAAGATCGCGCCCAACATGCCCGGCTCTTGGCCCAGCTTGTGCAGCACCGCCAGGTAATGCGCCTCGAGCGGCTCGCCCACTTTGCAGGTTAGGCTGGCCCAGTCATGCCCACCGGGAATATGGGTGTCGCGCTGGTACGGCGCTTGCGCGTACTCGTGCGCCAGCTTCAAAAACAGCAGGTAAGTGAGCTGCTCAAGGTAGTCGCCATAGCCCACGCCGTCGTCACGCAAGGTGTGGCAGAAGTTCCAGACTTTCTGGACAAGGGAGGATGTGTTCATCGTATGTGCGGTGCGACCGGCCGTCACGCATCAAGCAACTCGGCCGACAGGCGCCGGACGCCTCTCACGAAGTTCCTGAAGCTGGGCGATCGGGTGTTGTCCAAGTTCAAGTGGTGGCCGATGGCGCGTGAGCCCGCGCGCTTCTCGTAGCGGTTCCTCGTCAATGTCTTGAGTTCCCGGCTCGGGCTGCCCAAACCGTCAGGGTTGCGGAACTTCTTGTTAGCTTGGTGCCTTGCCAAGCCGGGCATGTCCAGCGCTTGCGCCACGGCCGCCAGGTCGGCCAGATAGAAAGTTTCCAGCTCTGTGCAGGCGATGCGCACAAGGCAGTGCGCTTGCTTGCCCGTGCCCTGGCAGCGCACCCACAAACCTTGCTTGAGTGCCACGCAGTCGGCATGGCTGTCCTGGTCACGCAAGACGATGAACCGAGCCAAACCGTTCTGGTAGCCCCGAATTCGCAGTTGCATGCGCTTTTCCATGTCCTGCTTGCCTTGGAACGGAATCACCCTGTGACTGATGCCTTCAGGCAGCAAGCGGGGCATCAAGCTGTCCAGCAGGCTCCGCTCGGCTTCACCTTCCACCAGGAACACCAGCTCCTTCATTGCGGGTCCACCCCGTCAAAAAAGCCTTCTTTCCAGAGGTAGCCCAGTTGGTCGCCTTCAGCCATGTAGGCGGCAACCTGAGCATTGTCCTTGGCCCGGTGAATCTCGGTGCAGCCATCGCGTTTGACCAGCCAGCACGCCTCGTCCAGCTCAATCGCATTGAGGAAGTCGGGCGAATGGGTGGACACAAAGACCTGCCCGCCTCGGTTCGCATAGCTGCGGAACTCTTCAGCCAACTCGCCCATGAGCTGCGGGTAGAGCTGATTTTCCGGCTCCTCCACGCACAGCAGCGGGTGCGGCCTGGGGTCATGCAACAGCACCAGGTAGGCAAACATCTTGATGGTGCCGTCTGATACGTAGCGATCCAGAAAAGGCGTTTTGAACGAGCCATCTTGAAAACGCAGCGTGAGATAGCCGTCGTCCATCAGCTTGGGCTCCACCGAAGCCACACCCGGCACCCGTCTTGCCATTGTGTCCAGGATGCGCTGGAACAAGGCCGGATCCTGCTCGTACAGCGAGCGCGCCACCAGCGGCAGGTTGTCACCTGATTCACTCAGATGATCCGATTCGCCCCCAGCGTCCTTGCGTCCACGGGCGGCGCTGATGTGGAAGTCGGACACATGCCAGTTCTCGATCAACTGGCGGAAAGCGTTGGCGGCCTTGAAACGCTCGAACTGGCCCAGCCCCTTGATGGCAAGCGTGTCCGGGGACACCTTTTGGGTTTCGCGCTCCAACTCTTCTTCCACCTTGGTGAAGTCTTCTTCATTGACGATGGCGTAGCCTTCTCCGCGCACGAAGTCAAGGAAATGAAAGGGCTTGCCGTGCCGCCCGCGCTTGTAGCGCAGCACCTCGTGCAGCACCACAGGTTGGCCGGCCACTTCGCCGATCTCCACCGTGTAGGTCACCAGCCGCTCCTTGCCGGTGATTTCCATGCGGTATTGGATTTCGATCAGGATCGCGTCTTTCTCTGGGTCGCAACCCCGGCTCAGCACTTCGCGAAACCGCCCACGCTTGTCCACGGCCGAGCGCACCGTGCCCTTGAGGCAGTCGTGCAAAAAGCCGAACACGTCAAACAGCGTGGTCTTGCCGGAACCGTTGGCGCCCACCACCACCAAGAAGTTGGGCAAGTCGGTGAGGTTGATATTGCGAAACGCCTTGAAGTTGCGCAGGCGGATGGTTTCGATCTTCATGGGGAAACCTCGGGGGCGACCGAGCGAAATGTCTGCGGCCATTGTGAGTGCAGGATTTGCCCGGACTGCGCACCGTAGCGTGCCCGCTGCCCAGCCAGCACCTCGATGCCCAGGCGTTGGCCAATACGCCTGTGCATTTTGGTCAGGCTCGCATTGGCCGCCACGGCGGCCACCTGGCTGGCCAAGGGCTTGGGTTTGCTCATGCGGCCTCCTGGGCCTTGCGGCCACGCGGCTTTTTCACCGCATCGGATTCAGCCCGCTCTTTGGCAATGCGCGCCAGCAGCCTGCTTGCCGGCTCATCGCTGGCGTCTTGCGACACCAGTTGGCCGGAGAACGCGGCTTTGAGGATGTTTTTGCGTTGGGCGGCGGATTGGGTGAGGGCTATTTCGATGGCGTCGCTTTGACGCGTTGTGGCGTCTATCGCCGCCTCAAGGTTGAGTAGCAAAGCTTGCTGCTCATCTTGCGGTGGCAATGGAAACGGCAGGCTACGACAAACTTCCAGTGTGAGGTTAGTTTGCCCAGCGGTTGTTTTAGAACGGGCTTTTAGCCATTGCTGCGCAATTGGCGACAACAAATAGCGACAGACATAACCAGGCGACACTCCATCAACGGCCCGGAAAATTGCGATTGCCTGATTGATGTTCCACTCTTTAAAAGAGCCAGGAACCACTGCAACCTGCCCCAATGGCGGACCAACAATATTCATCAGAACATCATTTGGATAGACCGCAGAACGGGCAAGAAAACCTCTGTGCGTTTCGTCTGAAACGAATACCTTGTCTGCCAAATCCAACTCACCGTTGTCCGTGAGGTTAGTGACCCGAAGAAAAGGGATCGACTTGTCGTTGACAGCGTTTAGATCTTTCGGCGGTGTCGTTCCTTTTGTAATGAATTCGCAAAGCTGTTCGCCACTCGCCCACACCCACCCCTCCGGCAAATCCGGCAGACCCCGGGTATCAGCCTGAACCGGCTCAGGGTATTTGGCCTGCCAGTGTTTGGCCGGGGTTTTGCCTTGCTCGGCAAACTTGGCAAGTTGTTTTGCCTCCCAACGGGCGCGGCGCTCAATGAGTATGCGGGCCAGCAGCAACGCGCCGGTTTCGGGATTGAGCCCCTCCCCCCTCGCGGGGGAGGGGTTGGGGAGAGGGGCCGCAAGCGGATTCGGGTGAGGGGCCGCCAGCACCAAAGCCTGCCAAATCACATCAAGCACCGCCATTGGCTGCGCCGCCATTTCGTTATTCCAGAAACGCAATACCCTAAACCCTTGCTGCCGCAGCCAGGCATCCCGCTCGGCATCGTAGTCAACAGCCTCAGTATGCTGCCCCCCATCAAGCTCCACGATCAGTTTCTGCGAGAAACAAACAAAGTCGACGATAAAACGACCTAGAGTTTGTCGGCGGCGGAATTTGAAACCCGAAAATCTTTTGGCACGGAGTTGCAGCCACAGTGTTGATTCTTGCGGGGTTTGTTGCTGGCGCAGCTCGCGGGCGCGGGCTTGGAGCCAGGTTTGGTCTTGGGCTGAGGGGGTGTTTGGCAGCTCGGACTCAAGTGTTGTGGTGATGCTTGCCCGCTCTACACCAAGCACTGTGGCGCTGATTGCCCCCTCTCCCCCAACCCCTCTCCCACGAGGGGAGAGGGGAGTAAGTGCCGCGCTGTTTTGGGGAATATGAGCCGCGCTGGTTTCGGGTTTGAGCCCCTCCCCCCTCGTGGGGGAGGGGTTGGGGAGAGGGGCGGTTTGCTGTAGCCCCTCCCCCCTCGCGGGGGAGGGGTTGGGGAGAGGGGCGGTTTGCTGCTGATTTCGCCAGTCGGCCGTAAGCCGTCCTTCAACCGCCGCTTTAAGCAAAGATTGCCGATACAAGCCCAGCTTTTTCTGCGCCGCCTTGAGTTCGGCCACCCCGGCATCCAGGTCGGAGAGTAATTCTTCGAGTTTCTCGACGATGCGAATTTGTTCGGACGATGGCGGTAGGAGTATCGGGATCGTATTTGCCAAAGTCTTTGATGAAATGCTCGCCTGATTCACATGATTGGTACATCGATGTTTCATGTACCCCGACATCCACAGAAAGTGGAGTTGCCTTGCGACAAAAACGGAATCAACGCCGCGTTCGGGCCGCACGCAAGTCATGTGATTGGAATAAGCAAAACCCGCTTCACGAGATGAAACTGCAGCGGTCTTGCCAATCAGCTCAGCCGAGTTCGTATTGTTAAAAAGAACGTCGCCTTGCTTGAGCTCTACGCCATTGCTTTCGGCTATGGATTTAACAACGCTGAGATCAATTTTTCCGTCGCGGTCTACATTCATTGGGCGAAGATGAGGAACACCTGCGCCGTTCAAGTTGTGTTTCCCGCTGGCAAAGCCTGGACTAACGTCAGCCGAAATATCGGCTAGCGCAATTTTCGCCCAATTGGATGGCGCAATAACTGCGGCAAATGGATAGCGCTGCAATGCCTCATCAGAAAATTCATCACTCACGCCACCAACTCCTCATTCATCTCACCCATCAACCCATCCAGCTGCTCGCCAAATACCGCCCACACCTTCTGCAAACCACCCCGGCCGGCCAGCTCGGCGTAATCAAAATCATCCCGCCCGATGCTGCATGAGCTGGCGATGTGATCCTTCATCAGCCGCAGCCACTCGGTTTGCTCGGGCGTAAAAGCGGTGGTGCGCTGGGCGTTGTGGCGGAAGATCCATTCCTGAAAGCGCTTGTCCACTTGTTCGCTGAAGGGTTTGAGCTCGGCATCCAGCCCCAGCGCAAATCGCACCAGCGACACCAAATCAGTGAGCTGGCGTTTGCTGTCGATGCCTTTCACCTGGCCCGCTTGCACGCGGGCATACGCGCTCCAAAGCCGCTCGGTGGTGAGCATCAGCGGGGGCCTGGCCAAGTGCTCGTGCAGCGCCTCGATCATGCTGAACGTGAGCGCGCGGCGCTGGTAGGGCTGCTGGTAGAAAAAGGCCAGCGCTTCGATTTCGTCTTTGTGGGCCGCCAGAGTGCTGGCAAAACTGGCAATCACCGCCGTGGCCTGCGCGTGGGCCTGCTCGCTGAAGCCGGCAAAAGTGACTTGGTCGAGGTTGATGTGGTCGATGAGCTGCTCACGCTCGCGGCGCGCGTTCTCGATCTCGTCACGCAGCGCAGGTTGGTCAAAGGGCAGGCAAGCGGCGGCCACACGCTCGGCGCGGGCGGCTTCAATTTCAGCGGGCAGCAGGGTGTCTTCACTGCGGGTGATGCCACTGGTTTTTGCGGTGGCCAGCGCGTGGCTTTGAATAGCGTCAGGGTTGAGCGCGGCGATCAAGGCTTTGCCCAAGTTGGCCACCGGCACGCCGCCCGAGGCTTGCTCAATGCGGGCCTGGGCTTTGGGATCAAGCTGCTTGCCCAGGCGCAGCAGGCGGTTGGCGAGTGACAGCACGGTGTCGTCGTCGCGGTGGCCCATGGCCACGCCTTGCAGCAAATCCTTGAGCGCCACGCCGGGCTTTTTTTCCAGCGGGCGGCTCTCGGTTTTGAGTGACTTTTCAACGCCCACGGCGTCAATCAGCACAAAGCGGGTTTTGGCGCCGTCGGCACTGTTACTGACACGCTTGAGGCTGTCGCCATCGAGGCTACGCACGCCCCGACCCTTCATTTGCTCGTAGTAGCCGCGCGAGCGCACGTCGCGCATGAACAGCAGCACCTCCAGCGGCTTCACGTCGGTGCCGGTGGCGATCATGTCGACGGTGACGGCGATGCGCGGGTTGTAGTCGTTGCGAAAGCTGGCCAGGATGCTGTCGGTGTCTTCAGTGGCGCGGTAGGTGACCTTTTTGCAGAAGGCGTTGCCCTGACCATAAACCTCGCGCAGGATGTTGATGATGTCGTCGGCGTGGCTATCCGTCTTGGCAAAGATCAGTGTCTTGGGGGTCTCTTTGCGCGCCGGGAATATCGTCGTCTCAACGGCGGTTTTCATGGCCTGGATCACCTGGCGTATCTGGCTGAGGTTGACCACCGAGCGGTCTAACTCGCGGCCGGCATAGGCGGTGTCTTCTTCGGTTTCGCTCCAGCGCTTTTTGCGGGTTTGCCGGTCGCGATGGTCTACCCACTCTTTGGCTTTGAGCTCGGCGCCTATCTGGGTGATCTCGGTTTCGATCTCATACACGTCGTAACCCACGTTGACGCCATCGGCCACCGATTGCTCGTAGGTGTATTCGGCAACGATGTTCTCGTTGAAGAAACCGAAGGTGCGTTTGTCGGGCGTGGCGGTGAGGCCGATCAGGCTGGCGTCAAAGTAGTCCAGCACCTGCTTCCACAGGTTGTAGATGCTGCGGTGGCACTCGTCGATGACGATGAAGTCAAAGGTTTCCACCGGCACGGCGGGGTTGTAGCGCACCGCTTTCGCCTGGTTTTTGGTTTGCTGCACTTCATTGAGCGACAGGTCTTCGGCCGACTCGTCAATCGGCTCGCCACTCAGGATGGAATACATACGCTGGATGGTGCTGATGCACACCTGCGCGTGGGGGTCGATGCTGCTCGAGGCCAGCCGCTGCACGTTGTAGAGCTCGGTGAACTTGCGGCCATCGTCGGGCGGCGTGTAGGCCATGAACTCTTGATGCGCCTGTTTGCCCAGGTTGCGCGTGTCCACCAAAAACAAGATGCGCTTGGCCCCGCCAAACTTGAGCAAGCGGTAAACCGAGGTGATGGCGGTGAAGGTTTTACCCGCGCCGGTGGCCATGTGCACCAGGGCGCGCGGCTTGTTCAGGGCCAGTGATTTTTCAAGCCCCGTGACGGCGCTGATCTGGCAATCACGCAGGTTGAGCGCTGGCAGGGCGGGCATGTTGTCCACCAGCCTGCGGCGCAGCGTTTGGGCTTGGGCCACCCAGGCCGCCAGTGTTTCGGGCTTGAAGAAGCAAAAAATCTCGCGTGAGCGCGGCGCCGGATCACGGCCATCGGTGAAGCGGATGATCTGGCCGGTGGCCTCAAACAAAAACGGCAAGGGCGTGCCGTGTTGGCGCCACTTCAGTGCGGCATGGGCGTAGCGCGCGGTCTGCGTCTCGGTGACGGTGATGTTTTGGGCGGCGTCATCGCGCTTGGCCTCAATCACGCCCACGGCCTGGCGGTTGACGAACAACACATAGTCTGCCGGGCCGGTGTCGGTGGGGTATTCGCGCACCGCAACGCCCAAGCCGGCGCCCAGGTTCAGCAACTTGAGATCCTGAACGATCCAACCCGACGCACGCAGTCGGCCGTCAATGGCCTGGCGCGCTTTGGCTTCTGGCGTCGTCATGTGTACTGCCCTCCCCTGGTAAGGCGTGGACCTGATGATCTCGATTGCCTTGAACGTCTGCGGCCTTTGTCATCAACACCTGCCAGCCAGACTGTCAGCCGTGGTGGCCAAGAAAAAAGCACCTTGGCTCACGCGTCAGGTGCTCGATTCAAAACCAAATGGTGTTGGTAGGCCGTGTAGGACTTGAACCTACGACCAAAGGATTATGAGTCCTCTGCTCTAACCAACTGAGCTAACGGCCCGCTGCAAAAAGCGGCAGAAGTGGGATTGTAGAAGGCGACACCAGGCCGGCTTGCCGGGCAGCACACCGGCGCCTACTTTTGCCCCGACAGCGCGTTGCCCACCATGCGGGCGGTGATGTCCACCAGCTCGATCATTCGCTCATAGGCCATGCGGGTGGGGCCGATCACGCCCAAGGTGCCCACGATGCGGCCGTCCACCTCGTATGGCGCCGAGACGATGGACAGCTCCTCATACGGCACCACGCCCGATTCACCGCCGATGTAGATGCGCACGCCCTCGGCGCGGCTGGAGTTTTCGAGCAGGCGCATGAGCTCGGTTTTTTGCTCGAACAAATCAAACATCTTGCGCATCGAGCCCAGATCGTTGCCAAAGTCTTGCACGCCCAGCAGGTTGCGCTCACCCGACACCACCAGCTGCTCGGTGTTGTCGGCCAGCACGTCGCTGCCGGCTTGCACCGCCGCCTGCATCAGCAGCGCAATCTCGCTGCGCAGGGCGTCGATCTCGTTGCGCAGGCGCTCGCGCACTTCTTCGATGGCCAGGCCGGCGTAGTGCGTGTTGAGGTAGTTGGTGGCCTCGACCAGCTCGCCGGGTGCGTAATCACGGGCAGTGAAGATGACGCGGTTTTGCACATCGCCGGCGGGTGAGACCAGGATCACCAGCACGCGCTTTTCACCGAGGCGCATGAACTCGATGTGCTGAAACACGCTGGCCCGCTTGGGCGCCGTGACCACGCCCACAAAGTGCGACAAGCTCGACAGCAGGTTGGCGGCCTGGGCGATCACGCGCTGTGGCTGGTCGGGTTGCAGCTGATCACGCACGCCCACCATGTCGGCAAAGTGGTGCAGGTCTGGCGACCTGGCCGTGAGCATGGTGTCGACAAACAGCCGGTAGCCGCGCGCGGTGGGGATACGCCCCGCGCTGGTGTGCGGGCTGGCGATCAGGCCCAGGTCCTCAAGATCGGCCATCACGTTGCGGATGGTGGCGGGCGACAGCTCAAGGCCCGAGGCCCTGGACAAGGTGCGTGAGCCCACCGGCTGGCCATCAGCGATGTAGCGTTCGACCAGGGTCTTCAAGAGGGTGCGTGCGCGCTCGTCCATAGACACAGTTTGAGGCAGTTTTTCATTGTACGGACGGGGGTTTTGCTAGCCCTTGCAGCCGAAAACACTGTGGTGTAATTCACGCCATGGCCCGTCGATTTCATCATGCTGCGCTGGTTGGCAAATACCAGGCTGACGGCATTCGGCCGCTACTCGAAGAGATCGCGCACTTTTTGGTGCGCCAGGGGCTTGAAGTGTCGTTTGAGCATCAAACCGCACTCAACACCGGTGTAACCGACTACGACGCGCTCACGCTTGAAGAAATTGGCGCGCAGTGTGACTTGGCCGTGGTGGTGGGCGGTGACGGCACCATGCTGGGCATTGCGCGCGAGCTGGCACGCTTCAATTTGCCGGTGGTGGGCATCAACCAGGGCCGCCTGGGTTTTATCACCGACGTGCCCATTGGCCAGTTCCGCGAGGCCTTGGCGCCGATGATTGCCGGCGATTACGAAGAAGACTTCCGCGCCATGATCGAAGGCGAGGTCTGGCGTGATGGTGAGCGCATTTTTGAGGGCTTGTCCATGAACGACGTGGTGGTCAGCCGGGGCGCCACGGCCAGCATGGTTGAGCTGCGAGTCGACATTGGCGACGAGTTTGTGGCCAATATGCGCGCTGACGGCCTGATCGTGTCGTCGCCCACCGGGTCCACTGCGTATGCGCTGTCGGCCGGCGGGCCGATCCTGCACCCGGGCATTGCCGGCTGGGTGGTGGTGCCCATTGCATCGCACACGCTGAGCAACCGGCCCATCGTGCTGCCTGATTCAGGCGTGATCCGCATCACCGTGGTGGCCGGGCGCGACGCGTCGGCCAACTTCGACATGCAAGGCCTGGCCAGCTTGCTGCACGGTGACCAGGTGCGCCTGCAACGCTCAGCGCACAAGGTGCGGTTTTTGCACCCTCGGGGTTGGAGTTATTACGCCACCTTGCGCCGCAAACTACGCTGGTACGAGGGCGTGGTTTAGTGCGCCCAGCTGGCCCACCGCGTTTTTTGCCCGCTCCGGGCGGGTTGGCCTGCATGGTGCTGGCCTGCATGGTGCTGGCCTGCCTTGTGCTGGCCCGGCACGGAGCCTAGCCATGCTGCGCCGGCTCGCGCTGCGCGACTTTGTCATCGTGCCGGCTCTGGAGCTCGAGTTCCATGCCGGCTTCTCGGTGTTGACCGGCGAAACCGGCGCGGGCAAATCGATTTTGGTGGACGCACTGCAACTGGCGCTGGGCAGCCGGGGCGATGCTGGCGTGGTGCGTGAGGGCGCCAAACGGGCCGAGGTAAGCGCTGAATTTGACACGCCCACCGCGCTGCTGGGCTGGCTGGACGCGGCCGGTTTTACGCTTGACACCCCTGCTGACGCCAACGTTGACAACGCGCCACCCGAAGCCCCCACGCTGCTGCTGCGCCGCACCATCGATACGCAGGGCAAAAGCCGCGCCTGGATCAACGGCAGCCCGGCCACGGTGGCGCAACTGCGCGAGGTGGCCGAGCACTTGCTTGACATCCACGGCCAGCACGCTTGGCAAAGCCTCACCCGGGGGGCTGCCGCGCGTGACTTGCTCGACGCACAAGCCGGCCTCGACACCACCGAGCTACTGGCACGCTTTGGTGCCCGCAAGGCCGCCGCCGAGTCCCTGGCCCGCGCCCGTGATCGTTGTGACGAAATCAACCGCGAACGAGACCGCCTGGCCTGGCAGATCAGCGAGCTCAGCAAGCTGGCACCTGCCGAAGATGAATGGGCCGAGCTGTCGGCCGAGCACCAGCGCCTGGCGCACGCGCAGGCCTTGATGGAAGCGGCCCGCCGTGCGCTGGATGCCGTGACCGACGCTGAGCGCGCCAACGCCGAGGCCCTGACCAGCCGCGCCGTTGACCTGCTCACCGAGGTGGCCGACCACGACCCGCGCATCGGTCCCATGGTTGAAACGCTGCACGGCGCGCTGGCCCAGTTGCAAGACGCCGCGCACTCGCTCAATCACTATCTGGGCCACGCCGACATTGACCCCGCCCGCCTGGCCGAGCTGGATGGCCGCATGTCGGCCTGGATGAGCCTGGCCCGGCGCTACCGGCGCCCACCGGATGCCCTGCCCGCGCTGCTGGCGCTCTGGAAGTCCGAGTTGCAGGCGCTGGACGCGGCGGCCGACACCGCCACCCTGGAGGCCACGCTGGCAACAGCTGATCAGCACTACCTTGACGAAGCCCGCCGCATCAGCGCCGCGCGCCAGCGGGCCACGGGCCCGTTGGCCGTGTCCGTCACCGAAGCCATGCAGGGCCTGGGCTTGGCGGGCGGGCGGTTTGACGTGGCCTTGGCCGCGCTGGCGGCACCCCAATCCACCGGGCTGGAAGCAGTGGAGTTTTTGGTGGCGGGCCACGCCGGCAGCACACCCCGGCCACTGGCCAAGGTGGCCTCGGGCGGTGAGCTGTCGCGCCTGGCACTGGCCATTGCCGTGACCACCGTGCAAGCCGCCGACAACAACACAGGCAACAACACTCGCAAACCCGCTGGCAAACCCGCCGGCGCGGGCACCTTGATTTTTGACGAGATCGACGCCGGCATTGGCGGCGAGGTGGGCAATACCGTGGGCGCGCTGATGAAGCAATTGGGCCGCCAGCGCCAAGTGCTGGCCGTCACCCACCTGGCGCAAGTGGCCGCCTGCGCCGATCACCATTTTGTGGTCAGCAAAGCCACTCAGGATGATGGCCGCACCACCAGCACGGTGGTGCCCGTGGCCGGTGAAGCCCGCGTGGCTGAAGTGGCCCGCATGCTGGGTGGCGAGCGCCTGGCGGGCACCAGCCTGGCCCACGCGCAGGCCATGCTGACGCAGGCGCTGCCCCTCAACGCCGCCCCGGACACCCCACCCACCAAAACCACCGACGCCACCACCACACCCCGCAAACGCAGCAAAGCATGAACACCCTCACCGATCCATCACCCTCGCCGGCGGTGCGTGAGCTGGTCTTGATCACCGGCATTTCAGGCTCAGGCAAATCCGTGGCGCTGCACGCGCTTGAGGACGCCGGCTACTTTTGCGTCGACAACTTGCCACCCGAGTTGCTGCGTGAATACATGAACCTGGAGCACCCGCGCTACACCGAGCGCGTGGCCATCGCGGTGGACGTGCGGGCCGCCCGCTCGCTGCCCGCGCTGGTGCCGCTGATTGACGAGCTGCGCCACGACGGCGTCAACATCCGCCCGCTGTTTTTGGATGCCAGCACCGACACGCTGGTGCGCCGGTTTTCAGAAACCCGCCGCCCGCACCCCCTGAGCCAGCCCGACACCGCCGGCAGTGGCGGCCAGCACGCGCTGATCGAGGCCATCGAGCTGGAGCGCCTGATGCTGGCCGAGCTGCGCGAGGTGTCCACCATCATCGACACCAGCACGCTGCGCCCTGCCGGCCTGCGCAAGCACGTGCGCGAGCTGGTAGCCGCGTCCACCGGTGGGCTGACGCTGGTGTTCGAGAGCTTTGCGTTCAAGTACGGCGTGCCGCTGGATGCCGACTACGTGTTTGACGTGCGCGTGCTGCCCAACCCGTACTACATCCGCGAGCTGCGGTCGCTGTCGGGCCGCGACGCGCCCGTGGCGCAGTTTCTTGATGAGCAACCCGAAGCGCATGAAATGCTTCAGCAAATTGAAGGCTTCATGCGCCGCTGGTTGCCCGCCTTGGCCACTGATCAACGGGGTTATGTCACCGTGGCCATTGGCTGCACCGGCGGCCAGCATCGCTCGGTCTACATGGTTGAGCAACTGGGGAGGCGCTTTGCCGACCATGGCGCCACGGTGATACGCCACCGTGAACTGGATGCTTTCGATTGAGCGTTCCGCGCTTGCCCGCGCTTGCCACTCTGGCAGGCCAGCGAGACGCTCGGTGGCGCCCAGAAAGGCCGTGAACAATCGCGTTTCGAGGTACCCGTAGTGTCGGCTCGTCACGCGGCGCCGCATCCCCTCAGCGCGGCGGCCCGGCTTCCAGCAAGCGCCGGATGGGCGCGGGCAAGCCCAGCAGCAAGGCCTGGTCGCGCGGCACCCAGCGGCCCGCGGGCAAGTCGTTTTCCAGCGCCTGCCGCGCGGCCGGGTCCAATGCCGTCGGCAGGGGCCAGTGGCAAGGCCGCAAGGTCCAGTCAAAGTGCGTCAGCGCGTGTTGCACGGCGGGCAGCGGCCGGCCCTCGCCCGGCCAGTGCCCGGACTGCGCCCACAGCGCGTCGTTTGACGCGAACTCGGGCAAGCTCCACAGGCCCGCCCAAACGCCGGTTTGGGGCCGCTGCACCAGCCACACCTGATCACCGTGATCCAGCCACAACAGCGTGTGCTCACGCGTGCTGCGCTTGAGCTTGCGGGTTTTGACCGGGTAGGCCTCGGGCCGGTCTTGCGCATGCGCCACGCACAGCCCGGCCAGCGGGCATGCGTCGCAAGCCGGACGCCGGGTGCTGCACAGCGACGCCCCCAAATCCATCAAACCTTGGGTGTAGGCCTCGATGCCTTGCTCAGGCAACAAGGCCTCAGCTTTGAGCCACAGCGCGCGCTCGTGGCGGGCTTCGGCCAAGTCATCGGCAAACCCCAGGGCACGGGTCAGTACGCGCTTGACATTGCCATCCAGGATAGCGCTGCGCTCGGCAAAGCAAAACGCGGCGATCGCGGCGGCAGTAGACCGGCCGATGCCGGGCAGCAAGGCCAGTGCCACGCTAGCCGCCGGAAACTGCCCACCATGCTGCTGCACCACCACTTGCGCGCAGCGGTGCAGGTTGCGCGCGCGGCTGTAGTAGCCCAGGCCGCTCCACAAGGCCAGCACGTCGTCCTGATGGGCCGCCGCCAGCGCGGCCACGTCTGGAAAGCGCTGCAAGAAGCGGTCGAAGTAGCCCAGCACGGTGCTGACCTGCGTCTGCTGGAGCATGATTTCAGACAGCCACACGCGGTACGGATCGCGGCTGCCCACCCAGGGCAGGCTGTGGCGGCCATGTTGCCGTTGCCAGGCAATCAGCGTGGTGGCCAGCCCATGCGGGGGCACCAACGGCGTGGCGAGTGTGGATGGACTGGGTGCCAGTGCCAGGTGCGACGTCATGCCACGCCACGCACCGCCGACACCAAGGCCGGTGGCACCAGCTGCAGCGTGGGCATGCGCGCGGGCGTGTCGCCAGCCGGTGGCATGACCGCCTGGCGGCGCAAGTTGTCGACTTCCCCCGCCAGGCGGTCACTCAGCCTGAGCATCTGTGACTCTTGCGCTTCCAGCCCGTGGATGCTGCGCTCGAGGCCACCCTCGGCGGTGCGGATGCGCTCGTGCGCTTCGCGGCGGTGCTGCAAGGCCAGGCGGCGCTCGCGCAGTTGGTCGTCGATCTGGGTGCTGATGGACTTGCCCCAGACCTCGATATCGGTGGCCGCGCCCTCAAACACCACCCGCAGCCGCGCCAGCAGCATGCGCGAAAAACGCTCCATGCCGCCTGACTGCGACAAGCGCCAGATTTGCATCACGCCCACGTATTGGCTGTAGCTGGCGTCGATGCGCTGCACCTCGCGCCCAAACCGGTCCAGCGCGGGCCGGCTGACGCTGGCCAGTGAAAACCCAAAATCAATGTTCAACTGGCGCCCGCTGGCCTGCAGCATTTGCTCGGTTTCAAGCAACAACGCGTCAGCCTTGCTCATCAGCGCCTGCATCTTTTCAATCAGCAACGCAAAAGCCCGCGCCGCGCCGAGCTTGAAGAACCGGGTCTCGCTGCCCTCACGCATCAGCTGCACGGCATCCCGCACGCGCTCGCCCGACAAACCGTCGAGCACGGCTTGCATCTGCCGCGTGAGCACAGCACGCAAGGCCATCAGGCGAGGGCCGCAACGCTCAAAATCAGCCGCCTCGCCGTCCACCCGGCTGGCCATCAGCTTGAGCCGGCCAGCACCCTTGCCGCGCAGGCTGCGCAGTTCAAACAATTGCTCGGCAAGCTGGCGTTGGCGGTCATCGAGGCGACGCAAACCGGCTTGCTGCAATGCCAGCACGCCGTCTTCAACCATGCGCCCGATCACCTCGCAACGCTGGGGCAGCAGCTCATACAGCAGCGCATGCTCGAGCACCGGCAAGCGGCTGGCGACAAGGGCCGCGTCATCACCCTGCACCCGCGCGGCCAGCGCCTTGCGGGCCGACAGCGGAAACACCCGGTTCAGCTCAACCCCCAGCGTGTGAGCCACCTGCTCACACTGACGCTGGAGTTGGTTTTCAACCTGCTCGGCACTGAGCAGCGGGTCGGCCAGCGTGTCGATCTTGTTGAGCACCACAAAGCGCTCGCAGCCACGATCTCCCAGGTGGTCACGCCACACCGCCAGGTCAGAGCGCGTGACCCCGGTGTCAGCGGCCAGCAAAAACACGGCCGCATGGGCCGTGGGTAGCAAGGCCAAGGTGAGTTCGGGCTCGGCGCCAATGGCGTTCAGGCCCGGCGTGTCGATCACCACCAGGCCCCGCCGCAGCAGCGGGTGCGGGTAGTTGATCAAGGCGTGGCGCCAGGCTGGCACTTCAACGCGGTCTTGCGCATCACGCGGCGGGTTGTCTTCAGGGTGTTCGTCGCTCCAGAAGCCCAGCTCACGCGCCTCGGCCAGCGGCACCAGCAGCGTGCGCATCACTTGCTGCATGACCAGCGCCATGGCCTCGGGATCACCCACGGGCAGTGGCATTTGCCGCCACATGGCGGGCTGCTCGCGCAACTCGGCCAAGGTTTGGCCGCTGTTGCGCAAACCGCTGCGCGTTGCACTGCGGGTGGCAATGGGCAACAGCGACAGCGACGGCGGCTGCTCGCCATCCCAGGCCAGCTCCACCGGGCACATGGTGGTGCGCCCTGGCGTGGCAGGCAGCACGCGGCGGCCGGTGTCGGCAAAAAACAGCGCGTTGATCAGCTCGGACTTGCCCCGCGAAAACTCAGCCACGAAGGCCAGCACCAGGCGATCGGACGAGAGCCGCTCGCGCACGGACGCCGCCAGCGCCTGGGCCTGCGCGTCAAGCAAGCCGGTGTCGGTGAGCAGCTGTGCCAGTTGCTCCACGCCACGATCCAGCCCACGCCGCCAGGTGGCGAGTGAGTCCAGGCTGCTGAAAAGTGCTTTTGACATGAGTTGGGCCAAGTGATCGGCGGCATCCTAGCGCAGCCTTTGAGCGGCCGGGCCCTGCCCGAAACATCAAGTAACAAGCCAGCGCAATCGACGTGAAAAAGTCAACGCCGTTGGCAGCCGCCGCAAAAGTAGGTAGAGCGCTGGGCCTGCACGATGCGGCGCACCGTGCCGCCGCAGCGGCCGCACGTATCGCCCTCGCGGCCGTAAACCAGGGCCTCGTTCTGGAAGGCGCCGCTCATGCCGTGGGCATCCTTGAAATCACGCAGCGTGGTGCCGCCCAGGGCGATGGCGCGCGCCAGGGTCAGGCGCAAGGTGGCCAGCAAACGCTCACATTGCGGCCGGCTCAGGGCATTGCAGCGCATGCGGGGGTCAATGCCGGCGCCGAACAAGGCCTCGCAAGCGTAGATGTTGCCGGCACCCACAACGATGTCGCCAGCCAGTAACGCCGCCTTGACCGTGGTGCCCCGCGCCTGAAACGCCGCGTGCAGGCGCTCGGGCGTCAGCGCGGGGTCAAACGGCTCGGCGCCCAGGCGCGAAAGCAGCTTGGCGGCCGGGTCTTGCGTCAAGCTCGGCGACCAGACCACGGCGCCAAAGCGGCGTGGGTCGGTCAGACGCAAAGTGCCACGGCTGGTGACCAACTCAAAATGATCATGCGGCCCGGACTCGCCGACGGCGCTCGCCGGATCACTGAGCTTCAGCGAGCCCGACATGCCCAAATGCAGCAGCAGGCCCCCATCGGGCTCGGCGTCGGGGGCATCGGCTGCATTGCCATCCACTGCGCGGCCATCCACCGTCAGCGGCATCCACAAATATTTACCTCGCCGCCCAAGCGTGCCCACGCGCCGGCCGCGAAGCAGGTCGGGCTCACAGCCCAAGGGCCAGCGCAACGGTTTACCCAGCCGCGCCGACACCACCAAGGCCCCCAGCATGCGGTCGGCCAAGGTGGCGCGGGTCACTTCAACTTCTGGCAGTTCAGGCATAGGGAATTATGGGCGGCCAATAGAATCAACCCCCTCTTTAGGAGAGTTCATGAATGGCCACGCCGCCCGCCCCCGCCGCCTTCGCTTGCCCATGATCAGGGCGGCCGCCATGGCAGCGGCCCTTGCCTGTGGTGTGGTTGCCGCGCAAGTCAACACCCCCGCTCAGCCCGGCGCCACGCCTGAAACACTGGCCGCCTCAGCGCTTGACGCACCGTTGTTCTACCAACTGCTGATCGGTGAAATCGAGCTGAGCGCGGGCCATGCGGGCAACGCCTTCGAGGTGATCCTTGACGCCGCCCGCCGTCAGGCTGATGACGCGCTGTACCAACGCGCGATTGAAATCGCACTGCAATCGCGCGCGGGTGATCAGGCACTGGCCGCCGCGCTGGCCTGGCGCAAAGCCAAGCCGCACGCGGTGGCGCCCTTGCGCTACCAGACCCAAATCTTGCTGGCGCTCGACCGCGCGCCCGAGATTGCCGAGCCCATGGCCGCCTGGCTGGCCGCCGCGCCCATGATGGATCGCCCAGGTTTGATCGCCGGCTTGCCGCGCCTGCTGGAGCGCGTGCCTGATCACCAAATCGCCCTCAAGCTGACCGAAAAACTGGTGCTGACCTACCTGGACGGGGCCGGCACCCGCTCGGCCAGCCGCGTCACGCTGGGCCGGGCCCATCTGGCCGCCGGCAATATCGAACAAGCGCTGGGTCTGGCCCGTGCCGCGCAAACCGATGACGCCGCAGCCCCCGGCCCCGTGCTGCTGGCGCTCGAAATGATGCCCGCTACGCCTGCGGCCGAGCGCATCGTCACTGACTACCTGGCCCGTGCCGATGCCGAGCCCGCCATGCGCATGGCATATGTGCGCGTGCTCACTCAATCGCAGCGCTACGCCGACGCCAGCCGCCAACTTGAGTTGCTCACCGAGGCGCAGCCACTGCTGCCCGAGCCTTGGCTGACATTGGGCGCGCTGCGGCTTGAACTCAAACAGCCCAAGGAGGCCGAAGCCGCCTTGCTGAAGTTTGTGGCGCTGGCCAACAGCGCCCCGGCCAATGCAAAGCCCGAAGCAAGCGCCCCGGTAGACACCGCAGCAGCCGACGACACCGACGAAGATGAGCACCCCGACACCAGCGCTGCCGGGGGCCGCGACTTGACCCAAGCCTGGCTGCTGTTGGCCCAAACGGCCGAGCAGCTGGGTGACCTCAAAGCAGCCGAAACCTGGCTCGCCAAAGTGGACAACCCACAACGGGCACTTGAGGTGCAAACGCGCCGCGCCACGCTGCTGGCACGGCAAGGCAAGATCAAAGAAGCCCGCGCCATGATTCAGGCCGCGCCCGAGCGCACCGGCGACGACGCCCGCGCCAAGCTCATGGCCGAAGCGCAGATGCTGCGCGACGTCAAACTCTGGCGCGAGGCCGCCGTGGTGCTGGGCACCGCCAGCCAGCGATTCACCGACGACACCGACCTGATCTACGAGCAAGCCATGGTCGAAGAAAAACTCGACCACATGGACGACATGGAGCGCCTTTTGCGCCGAGTGATCACGCTCAAGCCCGATCACCCGCATGCCCACAACGCGCTGGGCTATTCGCTGGCTGATCGTGGCCTGCGTCTGCCCGAAGCGCGCGACTTGATCACCCGTGCGCTGCAACTTTCACCGGGTGACCCCTTCATCACCGACAGCCTGGGCTGGGTCGAATTCCGCCTGGGCAACAGCGACGAAGCCTTGCGCTTGCTGCGCCAGGCCTACGGCGCACGGCCCGACGTCGAGATCGCCGCCCATCTGGGCGAGGTGTTGTGGGCGGCTGGCCAACGCGACGAAGCACGCCATATTTGGCAAGAGGCGCACAACCGCGACGCCGGCAACGAGGCCTTGCGTGACACCCTGACTCGCCTGAAAGTGCGCCTGTGAGGCTAGGAGCCTGTCGGGCTTGGGCATTGGTTGGCGTTTTGGTGACTGGCATGTGGGGTTGCGCCACGCCCCCCGCAGGTTCGGCCTTGCGCCCGGGCGTGCCCATTGAAACCTTGATGGGCCGGCTGTCGGTGCGCATTGATGGCCAACCCGAGCGTGGTGTCAGCGCCGGATTTGAGCTCACGGGCAACGCCGAGCAAGGCGGGTTGTTGCTCACCGGCCCGTTGGGCACCACCGCCGCACGTGCGAGTTGGTGGCCAGGCCATGCCGTTTTGGCCAGCGCGGGCACTGAAACCGACTACCTCGAACTGGACTCTCTGGTCACCGCCGCGCTCGGCGAACCCATCCCGATGGCGGCACTGTTTGACTGGCTGCGTGGCCGCGCCTGGCCCGGCGCCGCAGCCAATCCACGCCCCGACGGCACGGCCGGCTTTGAGCAACTGGGGTGGCGCATCAACCTGGCTCGCTGGCCTGAGGGCGCCATCGAGGCCTATCGCGCCGCGCCCCCGGCCATCACCGTGCGCGCACGCTTGGAGCCGCCTGCATGAGCATTGCCGTGCTTTACGACGTGCCCGCGCCCGCCAAGCTCAACCTGTTCTTGCACGTGATTGGGCGCAGGCCCGATGGTTACCACCTGCTGCAGTCGGTTTTTGTCTTGATTGACTGGTGTGACACCTTGCACTTTGAACGCCGAAACGATGGGCGCCTTCAACGCCATGACCTGGGGCCCGCGCTGCCCGCCGATGATCTGAGCCTGCGTGCGGCGCGCGCGCTGCAACAAGCCAGTGGCACGACGCTGGGGGCCGACCTTTCCGTGCTCAAGAACGTGCCCTGGGGTGCTGGCTTGGGCGGTGGCAGCTCAGACGCCGCAAGCACCCTGCTGGCACTCAATCGTCTGTGGGGCCTGCACTGGTCACGCACCCAACTACAAAAAATTGCGCTGCCAATCGGCGCGGATGTGCCATTTTTTGTCGGCGGCCACAACGCCGTGGTTGAAGGCATTGGCGAGCAGCTCACACCCTTGCCTGTACAAGCGTTTTTGAATCTCAACGCCCAGACTTGCCCACGCTACGCCGTGGTCAAACCGGCGGCTTCCATAACGACAGCGGCCATTTTTGGCAGCCCGTTATTGGTTCGCAATACAGAGTCTGCTATAGTTACGAGCTGTCTGTCTGACCCAAATCAGTTCAGCAGGCTTGTAGACGGTTTTGGCCGCAATGATTTGCAGCCGCCCGCAGAAGCCAGTTGTTCCGAAGTAACGCAAGCAGCAGCATGGCTGACAGCCCGCTTCGGCAACAGCCGAATGTCGGGTTCAGGCAGTGCGGTGTTTGCAAGAGTCAGCGGGCAAAACGAGACAAACGATCTGATGCTGGAGGGCCATCTGGAAACAATGGCAACTACAGTGACAACGACCGCAGCAAATACAGCGGCATGGCCGGCGGAACCACTTCCGCCGGGCTGGACAGGTCGAATGTGTCGCGGCATGGTCCACCATCCTTTACTGGATTGGGCCAGCTGAAAAGGTTAAGGGGTTTGGTGCGAACCAGGCCCTGCGTAGGGGAGTCGCCAAGTTGGTCAAGGCATCGGATTTTGATTCCGACATGCGAGGGTTCGAGTCCTTCCTCCCCTGCCAAACATCTGCTTTTTTCCACCATCCCAGTCCTGACGGAGAACGTGCCGTGCTGTTCAACACTGTGCTGTTCACCGGCAATTCCAATCCCGCCCTGGCCCAAGAAATGGCCAAGACCCTGGGGGTTGAACTGGGCAAGGCCAGTGTTGGCCGATTTTCTGATGGTGAAGTCACGGTTGAGGTGCACCAAAACGTGCGCGCCCGTGATGTGTTCGTGGTGCAAAGCACCTGCGCGCCCACCAACGAAAACCTGATGGAATTGCTCATCATGGTGGATGCCCTCAAGCGTGCCAGCGCACGCCGCATCACCGCCGTGATCCCGTACTACGGTTATGCCCGGCAAGACCGCCGCCCACGCTCGATGCGGGTGCCGATCTCCGCCAAAGTGGTGGCCGACTTGCTTGAGACCGTGGGCGTTGAACGTGTGCTCACGATGGACTTGCACGCTGACCAGATCCAGGGATTTTTCGACATACCGGTTGACAACATCTACGCGTCGCCCGTGCTGCTGTCTGACCTGAAGAGCAAGGCCTACCCCGATCTGGTGGTCGTCAGCCCCGACGTTGGCGGCGTGGTGCGTGCCCGGGCGCTGGCCAAACAATTGGGCAGTGAGCTGGCCATCATCGACAAGCGCCGGCCCAAGGCCAACGTGTCCGAAGTGATGCACGTCATCGGTGAGATCGATGGCCGCAACTGCGTGATCATGGACGACATGATCGACACCGCCGGCACGCTGGTCAAAGCCGCAGAGGTGCTGAAAGAGCGCGGAGCCAAGCGCGTATTTGCCTACTGCACCCATCCCATTTTGTCGGGCCCAGCCGTTGAGCGCATTGCCAACAGCCAGCTTGATGAAGTGGTCATCACCAACACCATTCCGTTGTCGGATGCGGCCAAGGCCTGCAAAAAGATCCGTCAGTTGTCGGTGGCCTTCCTGTTTGCCGAAACCATCCGCCGTATCTCCGATGGCGAGTCGGTGACCTCCCTTTTCGCCGAACAGAACAACAACTTCTGATCGGTCTTTACGGGTGCCGCCGTTGGGTGCTTGCAATCCGCAAGCGCTGATGGTGTCGCCCTCACCCCAAGTGCCTGGTCGCGGGCACTTCACATGGAGCACACCATGAATTTCACAGCTTTCGAGCGTCAACTGCAGGGGACCGGAGCGAGCCGCCGCCTGCGCATTTCCGGCAAAGTTCCTGGCATCGTTTTTGGTGCGGGCGAGCCGGCGATGATCGAACTTGATCACAACGCGCTGTACTTCGCGCTCAAGAAAGAGGCTTTCCACTCGTCCATCCTCGAGATGGAATTGGGCGCCACCAAGCAGCGCGTTCTGCTGCGCGCCTTCCAGATGCACCCCTGGAAGCAGCAAGTGCTGCACGTCGACTTCCAACGTGTTGACGACACCACCCGCTTGCACAAAAAAGTGCCGCTGCACTTCAATGGCCAAGACGAATCCGTGGCCGTCAAGACCGACAAGTGCGTGATCAACCACGTCTTCACCGAAGTTGAAGTCGAGTGCCTGGCCACCCAGCTGCCCGAGTTCATCGCCGTTGACCTGAGTCACCTGGTCAAGGGTCAGTCGATCCACGTGTCCGATCTCGTGATGCCTGAAGGCATCAAAGCGGTCAAGCACGGCAAGAACAACCCGGTGATCGTCACGGCCACCGCACCGCGCATCGAAGAAGCCGCGCCCGTTGAAGCCGCTGCCGCACCGGCCAAAAAAGCAGCCGCCAAGAAGGCTGCCGCCAAGAAGTAATCACCGCTGCGGCCTCCGGATCGCAACGACCTAAAGCCCCACATCAGTGGGGCTTTTTTTATGGATGAACGCCCTTGGCCAAGGCTTCAAGCACGCCGCTGGAGCCGGTGCCCACGCAACACCGCCGCACGTCCCGGGATAATCAAAACCATGATCAAACTGATAGTTGGCTTGGGCAACCCCGGCCCCGAATATGAACACACCCGCCACAACGCGGGGTTCTGGTGGGTTGATGCCGCCGCGCGCAAGCTGGGCGCCACCTGGGCGTTTGACCGCAATTACCACGGTTTGGTGGCCCGCGTGAACCTGGCCGCTGGCCCGCTGTGGTTGCTGCAGCCCATGACCTTCATGAACTTGTCGGGCAAATCGGTCGGCCCGCTGGCGCGGTTTTTCAAGATCGAGCCCAGCGAGATCCTGGTGATCCAGGACGAGCTCGACTTGCAGCCCGGCCAGATCAAGCTGAAACAAGGCGGCGGCGCCGCCGGCCACAACGGCATCAAAGATATTTTGGCGCAGCTGGGTGCGCCCGATTTTTGGCGGCTGCGCATTGGCATCGGCCACCCGGGCGACCGCACCGAAGTGGCCAATTGGGTGCTGCGCAAACCGCCAGTGGACGACCGCGTGGCGATCGAAAAATGCATCGCTGAATCCATGGCGGCGCTGCCGCTGCTGATTGACGGCGCGATGGATCGCGCGATGATGAAGATTCACGCCAAACCGCAACGGCCCAAGCCGTCACCTCGCGCAGCAGTCGAGGCGCCAGTGGCGCCAACAGCGTTGCCCCCGCCCCCGATGGAGTAAGCCCATGCACTCGCGCCGCTACCAAAACCATCAAACGCTAACTGGTTTGGTGAGTAGGCTAAAAATGCCGTGGCTTCGTGGGACGATATGGGGGGTGATGGCCTTGACCTGCCACGCTACTGCACTGGCACAGGACAGCGGCGCCCAGGTTTACCGCTGTGGCAACAGCTACCAAACCAAGGCTTGCGCGGGCGGCGTGGCCGTGGATACCAGCGACGCGCGCAGTGCCGCGCAGCAACGTGAGGCCCATCGGCTTAGCCAGCAAGATGCCGCAACCGCCAAACGACTGGCCACTGAGCGCGAACGCCACGAGCGAGAAGCCTCAAAGCACGCCGCCGCCAATGTCGGACCGGTGGCGGCCAAAGCGCCAGCCACGGCGGCGTCAAAACCCCAACACCCAACTCGCAAGAAGAAGCTCAAGTTGGTGACGACCAAGCCAGCCAAGGCCAAGGGCTGACCCCATCAACGGCCACTTTCCAGTGGCTTTCGGCCGGCCAGCGATGTGGCCTCAGGCCGCTTTGCCTGCGATCAGCACGCGGTACTTGGACCAAAGTTGCTCTTTGCTTTCAACCCGCTGCGGGTTGACCGGAATGCAGGCCACGGGGCACACCTGCACGCACTGCGGCTCGTCAAAATGGCCAACGCACTCGGTGCATTTGCTGGGTTCGATCTCGTAGATCTCCACGCCCATGCTGATGGCTTGGTTGGGACATTCGGGTTCGCAGACGTCGCAGTTGATGCAATCGTCAGTGATCATCAAGGCCATGGTCAGGTTTCGCTAGGCTGTCGGGCCACGCGCTCTTTCAGTCGTTCAAGCACCGACGGTGCCACGAACTTTGAAACATCACCGCCCAAGCTGGCAATCTCGCGCACGAAGGTGCCACTCACAAACTGGTATTGATCCGATGGCGTCAGAAACAGCGTCTCGACCTCGGGCATCAATTGGCGGTTCATGCCGGCCATTTGAAACTCGTATTCAAAGTCACTCACCGCGCGCAGGCCGCGCACCACCACGTTGCCGTTGTTGCCCACCACAAAATCGCGCAGCAAACCCTTGAAGGCGACCACCTCGATGTTGGGGTAAGGTCGCGCGATCTCGGTGGCGATGTCCAGTCGCTCGTCGATGGTGAACATGGTGCGTTTGTGGTGGCCGGCTGCCACCGCCAAAATCAGCTTGTCGAACAGCCTGGACGCCCGCCGCATCAGGTCTTCATGGCCCAAAGTCATGGGGTCGAAGGTGCCGGGGTAGACGGCGGTGATGAACTTGGCTTGGGTCACGGTCGTCTCCTGAATAGCGCTGGATCAGTTGTTGGTGTTGCGCCGCAGCAAATGATAGTGCACCACGCCAGCGCGGCCCTGTCGCAAAAGTGCAAAACCGGCAGGCACGTCAGCGCCGGCCATCGCCGCCACCGATTCAACGTACAGGCAGCCACCTTCAACCACCAAGGGTGCTGCGGCCGCCAGCGACGTGAGGGTCAAACCGGCATCAAACGGCGGATCCAGCAGCACCAGCTCAAAACACTGCGGTGCGCAGCGTGCCATCCAGCGCATCGCGTCACCCACTTCCACCCGCAGCGTGCTGGCCTTCAGGCGCTCTTGGCTGGCTTGCAGGCAACGCGCCGCGATGGGGTCGCGCTCCAGCAGCAACACCTCGGCCGCGCCGCGCGACGCGGCCTCAAAGCCCAGCGCGCCGCTGCCCGCAAATGCATCTAGCACGCGCCAACCGCTGAGATCGGCGCCCAGCCAGTTGAACAGCGTTTCACGCACGCGGTCGGGCGTGGGGCGCAGGCCGGGCCGGTCGACCACGGGCAGCTTGCTGCGCTTCCATTGGCCGCCAATCAGGCGCACTTCACGCGGCGGGCCACCGCGCACGGTGGGCTTGATGCCCAGCTTCAAGCGTTGATTGGCTTCTGGCGCCAGGTCGGGTTTGGGCTCGGCTTTGCGGTCTCGTTTCATAGACGCACCGGGATGCCGTGCTGGGCCAGCATGGCTTTGGCCTGGCCGACGGTGAATTCACCGTAGTGAAAGATGCTGGCCGCCAACACCGCGTCGGCGCCGCCAATTTGAATGCCTTCGGCCAAGTGCTCCAGCGCGCCCACGCCACCCGAGGCGATGACGGGGACCGGCACGGCGTCGCTCACCGCGCGGGTTAGTTTCAGGTCAAACCCGATCTTGGTGCCATCGCGGTCCATGCTGGTGAGCAAGATCTCGCCGGCGCCGTGCTCGGCCATGCGCCGCGCCCAGGCCACGGCATCAAGCCCGGTGTTCTTGCGGCCGCCGTGGCTGTAAACATCCCAGCCGGGGCCACGAGCCACCTCGTCATCGCCCAAGCGGCGCTTGGCGTCGATGGCCACCACGATGGCCTGGGCGCCGTACTTGGCCGATGCGTCGGCGATGACCTGGGGGTCATTGATGGCCGCCGAGTTGAAGCTCACCTTGTCGGCGCCCGCATTCAGCAGGCGCCGCACGTCGGCCACCGTGCGCACGCCGCCGCCCACCGTGAGGGGGATGAACACCTGCGTAGCCACGGCCTCGATGATGTGCAGGATCAGGTCGCGGCCGTCGCTGGTGGCGGTAATGTCGAGAAACGTCAGTTCGTCGGCGCCTTGATCGTTGTAGCGGGCGGCGATTTCGACCGGGTCGCCGGCGTCGCGCAACGCCAGAAAGTTGACACCTTTGACGACGCGACCGCCGGTGACGTCGAGACACGGAATGATGCGTTTGGCGAGCATTCAGCCCGCCAGTTCGTCGGCGCGACGCTGGCCGACCGCAAAGTCAAGCGCGCCGGTGTAGATCGAACGGCCGCAGATCACGCCGTCGATGCCTTCAAATTCAACGGCGCACAGCGCCTCGATGTCGGCCAGATTCGACAAACCACCCGACGCGATAACAGGCACGGTGAGCGCCTGCGCCAGCTTGACAGTGGCCTCGATGTTGATGCCGGAGAGCATGCCGTCGCGGCCGATGTCGGTGTAGATCACGCCCTCGATGCCGTAGTCCTGGAACTTGCGGGCCAGGTCAACCACCTCGTGGCCTGTGAGCTTGCTCCAACCGTCGGTGGCTACTTTGCCCTCCTTGGCGTCCAGGCCCACGATGATGTGGCCCGGAAAGGCGCTGCACGCATCCTTCAAGAATCCCGGGCTCTTGACCGCAGCCGTGCCAATGATGATGCTGCTGATGCCGTTGTCGAGATAGCGCTCGATGGTGTCGAGGTGGCGAATGCCACCGCCCAGTTGCACGGGAATGGCGCCGTTGATCTCTCTCAGGATGCTTTTGATGGCGGCCTCGTTCACCGGCTTGCCGGCAAATGCACCGTTCAGGTCGACGAGATGCAAACGGCGCGCGCCGGCATCCAGCCAGCGGCGGGCCATGGCGGCGGGGTCGAGCCCGAAGGTGGTGGAGGCATTCATGTCGCCTTGTTCGAGGCGAACACACTGACCGTCTTTGAGGTCGATGGCGGGGATCAGCAGCATGGCTTGGGTAGCGGCAATTGGCGGTTAAAAGGCGTTGAAGAAGACAAGCGGGTTGCAACAGCCCGCTGGCTCAGGGATTCCAGGCCAAAAAGTTGCGATACAGGCGCAAGCCCTGGTCGGCGCTTTTTTCAGGATGGAATTGGGTGGCAAAAATATTATCCCGTGCCACGGCGCAGGTAAAGCGCTCGCCGTATTCAGTGCTGCCCGCGGTGTGGCGTGGGTCAGACGGCGCGGTGTAGTAGCTGTGCACAAAGTAAAAGTAACTGCCGTCGGGCACGCCCGCCCAGATCGGGTGCAGCGCGCCACCGTGGGCCTGCGGATTGACCTGGTTCCAGCCCATTTGCGGCACTTTGTAGCGGCTGCCGTCGGGCTGCAACCGCCCTTCAAGCTGAAAGCGCCTCACCTGGCCGGGGATCAAACCCAGGCCCGGCGTGTCTTGCTCTTCGCTGTGATCGAGCAGCATTTGCATGCCCACGCACACGCCCATCAGCGGTTTACGCGCGGCGGCCTCCAGCACGGCTTCTTTCAGGCCGGACTCATGCAGCTCGCGCATGCAGTCGCGCATGGCGCCCTGGCCTGGCAGCACCACGCGCTCGGCGGCCAGCACGTCGTCGGGGCGCTGGGTGACGATGACCTGGTAGCCCGATTCGGCCGCCACATGCATCACCGCCTGAGACACCGAGCGCAGATTGCCCATGCCGTAGTCAACGACGGCAACAGTTTTGGCCATGTCAGAGCGATCCTTTGGTGGACGGGATCACGCCGGCCGAGCGGGGATCGGGCGTCAACGCCATGCGCAGCGCCCGGCCAAACGCCTTGAACACGGTCTCGGCCTGGTGGTGGGCGTTTTCGCCCTTCAGGTTGTCTATGTGCAGCGTGACCAAAGCGTGGTTCACAAAACCCTGAAAAAACTCAAACGTGAGCTGGGTGTCAAACGCGCCCACCATGCCGGACTTGAACAGGATGTGCTGGTGCAGGCCGGGCCGGCCCGAAAAATCAACCACCACACGTGACAGCGCCTCGTCAAGCGGCACGTAGCTGTGGCCGTAGCGGGTGATGCCGCGTTTGTCGCCCACGGCTTGGGCCACCGCCAGGCCCAGCGTGATGCCGACGTCTTCTACCGTGTGGTGGCCGTCGATGTGCAGGTCGCCTACGCAATCCACCTCGATGTCCATCAGGCCATGGCGCGCCACTTGATCAAGCATGTGGTCAAAAAACCCAATGCCGGTGGCGAACTTGCCCTGGCCCGTGCCGTCGAGGTTGATGCGCACGCGGATCTGCGTTTCTTTGGTGTCGCGCTTGACTTCGGCAATGCGATCAGTTGTGCGGTCCATGGGGCTTGGGCTCTCAATCATTTGGAAAACGGGACAGTCGGGCGAGATTCAGAGGCTGGCGCGCAAGGCCGCCAAGGTCAGCTGGTTTTCGTCGGAAGTGCCCACCGTGATGCGCAGGCAGTTGTGCAACAAAGGGTGCATGGCCGAGACATTTTTGACCAGCACGCCGCGCTGCTTCATGCCGGCAAAGGTGGTGGCGGCATCAGCCACGCGCGCCAAGATCATGTTGGCCTGGCTGGGCCACGGATGCACGCCCGGCGTGTCGGCCAAGGCACGGTACAGGTGGTCACGCTCGCTGCGGATCAGCGCGGCCTGCGCGGCGTACTCCGTCACGTGCTCCAGCGCAAACAAGCCGGCCTCGGCGTTGAGCACGCTGATGTTGAACGGTGGGCGCAGTTTGTCGATTTCACCCACCAGCTCGCTGCGGCCTATCAGGTAGCCGATACGCACCCCTGCCAGGCCAAATTTGCTCATGGTGCGCATCACCAGCACATGCGGGTAGCGCCGCAGCCAAGCCATGGAATCCCGCTCGGCGAAAGGCTGGTAGGCCTCGTCCATCACCACCAGGCCACAGTGCCGGCCCACGGCCTCAATAAGCCGCTCCACCACCGCGCTATCCCACAGGTTGGCGGTGGGGTTGTTGGGGTAGGCCAGGTACAGCAGCGCGGGCTTGTGCTCGTGGATGGCGGCCAGCATGGCGGCCTCATCCAGCTCAAAGTCAGCGGTGAGCGGCACGCCCACAAAGCGCACGCCTTGCAGCGCGGCCGACAAGCCGTACATCACAAAACTGGGCAGCGGCGACATGAACACCGCGCCCGGCAAAGCGCAGGCCAGGCTGAGCAGTGTGATGAGCTCGTCCGAGCCATTGCCCAGCATCAGCGAGCAACCCTCAGGCATGTGGGCATGGGCGGCCAAGGCGTGGCGCAGGTCGTCGCCACGCTCTGCCGGGTAACGGTTGATGGCCACGCGGCCCAAGCGCTCACCCAACTCACGCTGCAAGGCCTCGGGCAGGCGATGGGGGTTCTCCATGGTATCGACCTTGACCAAGCCGGCGCTGGGCTGCACGGCATAGGCGTGCAGGCCCTGGATGTCGGCGCGGATGACGCGGGTCATGCAGTCTTGAAGCAAGGTCATGGTGAGCCGGCACCGGGCTTGTTGGGCCCGGTCAATTGAAGGGTTGAGGACCTGCGTTGGGTTGAACGTTGGCGCGTGATGCAAAGCATCAAGATGCTGGCGGTGATCGTCAATGATTCAAGCGCATTTCAGCGGCCTGCGCATGCGCCTGCAAGCCTTCGCCATAAGCCAACTCGACCGCAATCGGGCCCAGCACCTGGGCGCCTGCCTGGCTGACCTCGATCAGGCTGCTGCGCTTCTGAAAGTCATAAACGCCCAGCGGCGACGAGAAGCGCGCCGTGCCCGACGTGGGCAGCACATGGTTGGGGCCGGCGCAGTAGTCGCCCAGGCTTTCGCTGGTGTAGGCACCCAAAAAGATGGCGCCTGCATGGCGCAGCTTGGGCTCCCAGCGGTGTGGGTCGGCCGAGCTCACCTCAAGGTGCTCGGGCGCAATGCGGTTGCTGATGTCGCACGACTCGTCCATCGAGCGCGTGTGGATCAGCGCGCCCCGGCCTTCAAGCGACGCGCGGATCACCTCACGGCGTGGCATGCCGGGCAGCAGGCGATCAATGGCCAACTTGACCTTCTGTAGGTAGCCCGCATCGGGGCACAGCAAGATGCTCTGCGCCAGCTCGTCGTGCTCGGCCTGGCTGAACAAATCCATCGCCACCCAGTCAGCGGGCGTGCTGCCATCGGCCAGCACCAAAATCTCGCTCGGCCCGGCAATCATGTCGATGCCCACCTGGCCAAAGACGCGGCGCTTGGCGGCCGCCACGTAGGCGTTGCCCGGGCCGGTGATCTTGTCGACCGCCGGGATGGTGGCCGTGCCGTAAGCCAGCGCGGCCACGGCCTGGGCGCCGCCCACGGTGAAGACGCGTGTGACACCGGCCACAAAAGCGGCCGCCAGCACCAGCGGGTTTTTGTCGCCCTTGGGCGTGGGCACCACCATGATGATTTCAGCCACGCCCGCCACGTGTGCCGGGATGGCGCTCATCAGCACCGACGACGGATACGCGGCCTTGCCGCCCGGCACGTAAATGCCCACCCGGTCCAGCGGCGTCACTTTTTGGCCCAGCAGCGTGCCGTCTTCATCTTGGTACTGCCAGCTCAGGCCGCAGGCTTGCAGTTGGCGCTGGTGGTAGCTGCGCACGCGGCCAGCGGCGGCTTGCAGGGCGTTGCGCTGGGCCGGGGTGATGGCCTCAAACGCTCGCTGCAATTCGTCGCGCGTCAGTTCGAGTGCGGCCACGCTCGCGGCTTGCAGGCCGTCAAAGCGGGCGGTGTACTCCAGCACGGCCGCGTCCCCCCTGGCGCGCACGTCAGCCAGGATCTCGGCCACGCGTTGCTCGATGGCGTCGTCAGTCGCTGCCGACCAATGCCGCACGCGCTGGAACTCGGCTTCGAAGTCGGCGTTGGCGGTGCTGAGCTGGCGGATGTTGACGGTGGTCATGGTGTTGGGGTAACGCAAAAACGACGCAAATCGACGCAATATCGCGATGAAAAACTTCTAGCCCGCCGCCTTGGCAAAAGCGTCGATCAAGCGACGGATCGGCTCGCGCTTGAGCTTCAGGGCGGACTGGTTGACCACCAGCCGCGAGCTGATGTCCATGATGTGCTCCACCTCCACCAGGTGGTTGGCCTTGAGCGTATTGCCGGTGGAGACCAGGTCCACGATGGCGTCGGCCAAGCCGGTGAGCGGCGCCAGCTCCATTGAGCCGTAGAGCTTGATCAGATCCACGTGCACGCCTTTGTTGGCAAAGTGCTGGCGCGCGATGTGGGTGTATTTGCTGGCCACCCGGATGCGCGAGCCCTGCTTGACGGCGGCGGCGTAATCAAAATCAGCCCGCGTTGCCACGCTGATGCGGCAACGTGCGATCTTCAGGTCCACCGGCACGTACAGGCCGCCCGCGCCCGTTGCCCCGCCCCATTGGGCGCCGTGCTCCAGCAGTGTGTCCAGGCCCACCACGCCCAGGTCAGCGCCGCCATGCTCCACGTAGGTGGGCACGTCGCTGGCACGCACCAGCACCACGCGCACATCGGGATGGTTGGTCGCCAGGATCAGCTTGCGGGTCGTTTCGGGGTCGTCAATGACCGTGATGCCGGCGGCTGCCAGCAGCGGCAGCGTGTCGTCAAAAATGCGGCCCTTGGACAGCGCCAGCGTGATCATGCTCATCACTTGACCCTTTCAATGTCAGCGCCAATGGCGCGCAGCTTGGCTTCCATGCGGTCGTAGCCCCGATCCAGGTGGTAGATGCGGTCTACCGTGGTTTCACCCTGCGCCACCAGGCCGGCAATCACCAGGCTGGCCGAGGCGCGCAAATCGGTGGCCATCACGGTAGCGCCCGACAGCGTGGGCACACCCGTGACCAGCGCCGTGTGGCCGTCCACCTCGATGTGCGCGCCCAGGCGCACCAGCTCGTTGACGTGCATGAAGCGGTTCTCGAAGATCGTCTCGCTGATGCGCGACACGCCCTCGGCAATGCTGTTGACCGTCATGAACTGGGCCTGCATGTCGGTGGGGAACGCCGGATATTCACGGGTGCGAAAACCCACCGCGCGCGGCCGGCCACTGGCCACCACGCGAATCCAGCCGCGTCCGGCCTCGCTGCCCGAAGTGATGGCGGCGCCGGCCTCCCGCAGTTTTTCAATCACCGAATCCAGGTGATGGGCATGGGCGCCTTGCAAGGTCACGTCGCCGCCTGCGGCCACCACGGCACACAAGAAGGTGCCCGCCTCGATGCGGTCGGGCACGATGCGGTGCGGCTGGGCCGGCGCGTGCAGGCGCTCAACACCCTGGATGCGGATGCGGCTGCTGCCGTGGCCCTCGATGCGGGCGCCCATCGCAATCAGCAGCTCGGCCAGGTCGGGGATTTCGGGTTCTTGCGCGGCGTTTTCCAGCACGGTCTCGCCCTGGGCCAGGGTGGCGGCCATCAGCAGGTTCTCGGTGCCGGTGACGGTGACCATGTCGGTGGTGATGCGCGCACCCTTCAGCCGCTTGGCTTTGGCCAGGATGTCGCCGTGCTGCACGGTGATCTCGGCGCCCATGGCCTGCAGGCCCTTGATGTGCTGGTCCACCGGGCGTGAGCCGATGGCGCAGCCACCCGGCAAAGACACCTTGGCCTGCCCAAACCGCGCCAGCAGCGGGCCCAGCGCCAGGATGGACGCGCGCATGGTCTTGACCAGCTCGTAAGGCGCCTCAGGCGTGCTGATGTGGCGGGCGTCCAGCGTCACCATGTCGGGCTGGCTGGTGCACTGCTCGGCCACCACGCCCATGCTGCGCAACAGCTTGAGCATGGTGGCCACATCCTGCAGCTGCGGCACGTTGTGCAGCACCAGCGTGTCGGCCACCAGCAGCGCGGCGCACAGCTCGGGCAGCGCGGCATTCTTGGCGCCGGCGATGGACACGCTGCCTTGCAGGCGGCGGCCACCGCGGATGACTAGTTTGTCCATGGGTCGGCTCTTGAAATCAGGGCCGCTGACGGGACAAGGGGCGGTGCGCGCTGTGGGCGGCGCCTGCTGCCCTCTTTGCTACCCCTTGCCGCACGCGGCCGCAGGGATGTCAGTGGTGGGGGTGGGGTGTGGCGGCGGCCGATGGGCTGGCCAATGCTGCCCATTCAGCAGGCGTCAGCGTCTTCATCGACAGCGCGTGGACCTGCGCCCGCATGCGGTCACCCAGCGCCTGGTAGAC
>JAYWDK010000160.1:0-5657 GCA_043779845.1 Betaproteobacteria bacterium
GCCACGCTCAAAGCCGCGATCGACGTCAAGCTGCCGCCCGGCGCCCAGGCCACGCTCGTGACCTGGACCCAGCCGTCTCGCGTCTCAGGCGCTTGCGCCATGGGCATCACCAGCGCGCTGGCGTTTGGCTACAGCGCCAACCAATGTGGTGGCTGCAACCGCACGCAGGTCTCAAGCTACTTTGACTCCGACAGCACGCGGCCTTTTGCCGACCTGAAAATCCGCCCGTCCATGATGTTGGGCGCGGCCACGGTTGAAGCCGCCAAACTGTTGATCAACCGGGGCGTGGCGGCCGATGACAGCCAGCCCAGCGGCACCGGCTACCTGGTGCGCACCAGCGATGCCGCTCGCAGCGTGCGTTATGCCGATTACCCGGCGCTGCCGGCGGCGTGGTCGGCTGAAGCCGGCTTATTGCTGCGCTACCTGGATGGCAGCCTGGCGAGCAGCCCACAAGCCGTGGCCAACCAGGCCGACGTGATGTTTTATTTCACCGGCCTGGCCCAGGTGCCCCAGCTGGCCAGCAACCATTTTTTGCCGGGTGCGGCGGCCGACCACCTCACGTCTTACGGCGGCTTGCTGCCCGGTGGCAATGGCCAAATGCCCGCCACCGATTGGTTGGCAGCCGGGGCCACCGCCAGCTTTGGCACCGTTGAAGAGCCCTGCAACTACACCGACAAGTTCCCCAAGGCCTCCGTCCTGATCGATCACTATTTGCGCGGTGACACCCTGATCGAGGCCTACTGGAAATCCGTCGCCTGGCCCGGCCAGGGCTTGTTTGTGGGTGAGCCGCTGGCCAAGCCTTGGGGCTTTGCTGCCACGGCCACCATCGAGGGCGGCGACTTGATACTGCGCACGCGCGCCCTGCGCCGCAACAGCACCTACCGGGTGGACTGGCAGGCTGCGGGCAGCACCCACTGGCAGGTTTTGTCGCAGTTCACCGCCGGCCAACCGCGCCCCTTCACTTGGCGGGTGGCGCTGCCCGCCAATACCGCCGGCAGCCAATTGCGCTGGGTTGGGCCCTGCCCCACGCAGCCCAACGCGCAATGCGTGTTGGGCTCGTCGAGCTGAGGGCTTGGCTCGCTGTTGAAGCTCAGGCCACCAGCCGATACCGGCGCACGCCGTCTTCGCCCAATTCGCACATCGCCTCGCCGCGCGCCACCAGGTAGTTGATGTGGGCCAGGCTCTCGCCGGTGGCCATGCCCAGCAATTCGCCCCGGCCGTCAATCGGCCGGGCAAACAGGGCGCCAAAAACGTCAATCGCACGCTTGGGGCTCTCGGCCAGGCTGCGGCGCAGGCGCTGCAAGCCACGGTCATGGCCGGCGGCCAGGCGGTCCAGCCGGGCGTGCAGGCCCAAAAAGGGCTCGCCGTGCGCCGGCAATACCAGCAAATGGTCGCCCAAGGTGGCGCGCAAGTGGGCGATGGATTCAAGCCATTCGCCCAGAGGATCGGCGTCGGGCTCGGTCGGGAAGACGCTCACATTGGATGATATTTTTGGCAGCACCTGGTCGCCTGAAATCAGCACGCCCAGGCCGTCGCTCACCAGGCAGGCGTGCTCGGGCGAATGGCCCCGGCCCACGATGACGCGCCAATCGTTGGCGCCAATGGTGATGGTTTCGCCGTCGGTCAGGCGCCTGAAGCTGTCGGGCAGCGCGTGCAGGTATTTGCCAAAACCGCCAAAGCGCGCGCGGTACACGTCCAGTGCTTCTTCAGGCCAGCCCACCTGGCTGTAAAAGCGGATCGCGTCGTCGGGTGCCTCGCGGCCGGTATCAGTGGCCAGCGTGCGGCAGGTGAGGTACTCCAGCCGCGTCATCCACAGCCGGCACTGAAATTTGCGTGTCAACCAGCCGGCCATGCCCACGTGATCGGGGTGCATGTGGGTGCAGATGATGCGGGTCAGGCGGGCGCCCTGCTTTGTGTCGGCCAGCGGGCCGTCAGTGGCGATCAGCTGGCGCCAAACGGCCAACGCCTCGGGGGTTTTGACGCCGGTGTCCACGATGGCCCAGCCGGGGCCTTGTTCGTCTTGGTCGGCAATCGCCCACAGGTTGATGTGGTTCAGTGAAAACGGCAGCGGCATGCGCAGCCACAGCACACCGGGCGCCACCTCTTGCACCGAGCCCGCAGCCGGCGGGCCACCGCAGGGGTAGCTGAGGCCGTAGGGCGCGCCGCCGATGCCGGTCTCGTCGGGGCGACCGTCGGCGTTGGCGTTGGCGGAGGCAGGTGCTGCGGTGTTGGGGGTTTCAGGCATCGCCAGATTGTGCCGCTGCCACTGGCGGCGCGCTGTCACCCGCGCGCGTTGGGCCGACCAGGGCGATTCAGCTGACCATTCGCTTGACCACTCAGTCGCCCAACCAAGCCAGCAAGCGCCGGTAGACCACCGGATCACTGAGCAGGTCCAGATGGCTGATGCCATGGCCCAGCCAGGTGTGGGATTCAGGCAAGCCCAGGTCAAAATCGGCGTTTTTGTGGCGGCCCAAAGCGCTGTGCACGGGCACCAGACCATCCCCGCTCAAATTGCCCAGCAGGGCACCCGCGCTGTTGCGGCCACCCACGGTGCTGGCCAGGGCAAAACACACCACGCCCGCTGGCAAGGGCACGGGCGTGCGGTGGTCGCGGTGGTCAAAACGGCTGGCGCCTTGCCAGTGGGCATCCAACAGATTGCCGTGGCGCAAATCGGTGATGCCCGCGCTGCGCAAGCGTGACAAGCGGGTGAACGGCGCCACGTAGGGGCTCAAGTCCATCACGCGGTGCAACCAGTTGCCCGCACGCTCCAGCGGCGCGCCATGGTGGGGCGTGCCCAAAAACACCAGCTTGCCGAGCAGCTTTGGCCACCGATGGCCGGCTTGCTGGGCAATGGCAATCGCGCTGCGCGCCACCAGTCCGCCCATGCTGTGGCCCACGATCATCAACTCGTTCAGCGGCAACGGCCAGTCAGGCACCAAGGCCTCAAGCTGCTCGGCCAGTGCCCGGCCGTTTTGGGAGATGTGCAAACCGCTGTTGTAGCAGGCATAAACCGGCGTCGCGCCCAGCGCGCGCCCCAGCGCCTGGCCGTGGTCGTGGCCACTGCGGCACCAGCCCAGGTCACTCATGCACAGGCCGTGAACCAACAGCAGCACGCGGCCAGTGTTTTTTTCGGTCCGCAGGCGGGCAAGGTTCAGCGGCTGGCCGTTTTGGCGCAGTTGCATGGGCGTGGCCAGGGGGTTGCCGCTGCGCAGCAAGTGATCGCCCAGCACGCCGTTGAGAGCGGCCACCAGGGCGTCCCGACGGGGCGATGCTGGCCTGCCAGCATCCCCATCACCCAACACCCCGTCAAAGGGCGCGAGCAGGCCATCCAGGCCGTCGCCCACCCGCCGCGTGCTGCCCTGGATGCTGCGGTAGATCAGCCCGGTGAGGCCCCGGGTGGGCGGCAGGCCGTCCCCTTCACCGTCTGCTGGCCCAAACATTGGCCCAAACGCGCCCGTGCCCGACCCAACGGCCCCCAACTTGGTGCTGTCGGGCCGCAGCAGCAGGGGGGGTGCGATGCGCAGAATCTGGCCGTGCAGCGCCTCTACCAAACCGGTGATGTGCCGGGTGCCGTCAACCACCAGGCGCGGGCCACCTCGGGCATCAGCAACAGCACTTGGCGCGGGCGTGCCCAGCGGCTTCGCAACCCCCCGCAGCCCGGGCTTTTTGGCCGGCTTGCCGCCCTTGCCAAGCTCGGCCCCGCCGTGGTGTTTGTTCATGTCAGGCCCCAGGTCTTGGCGCCGTGTCCACCGGGCGGTGGGCTGTGTGGGCCAAGTTGCCGCCATTGAGGCGCAAGCGCGGGCGCCAGGCTCTGCGGCAGATCAAGCCAGCGGATCGACCACCGGCCCAAACCACGCCAAGCTGCCGCGCATCAAACAAGCGCTGGTGAGCGGCGCGGGTGGCAGTGTTAGCGCCAAGCCTCGGCCAGCACGGCCGCACGCGCGGCGGGGCTGTCGCCCAGCACCCGCAGCTGGCGTGAACCGGCAAACAGATCACGCGGCTTGAGCCCATAAACATGCCGGATCGAGTGGCTGAAATGGGTGGAATCGGGGTAGCCCGTGTCGAGCGCGACATACACCAGGTTGGTGTCGCGGGTGACATGGTGCAGCAGGCTGCGCGCGCGTTTCCAGGTGCGCAGGCTGCGAAACGGCGTGCCAACCTGGTCTTTGAACAGGTGCAAAAACCGCGAAAACGACAGGCCCACGGCGGTGGCGCAATCTTGGGCGGTGGTGGCCCGCGCCGGATCATTGCGCATGTCTTCCAGCACGCTGGCGATGCGCGGGTCCAGCGGGCGGGGCGCCAGGCATTCACCAAAAAGCAGCTCGTCAAAACTGCTGGTTTGCAGGTCAATGCCCGGGCCTTGGGTGCGCAGCCAGTGGTGCGCCGCGCGCACACGCTGCAGCAAATCCGCCACCTCGGGCAGCTGCGCCGGCACGGCACCCACATGCTGCCGCATGAAGGCCGGCAGCGCGGCGTCGTCCACGGTTTCAGGCTCAATCGTGATGCAGCAAATCAGGCGCTCGTCGCAGGCCACGCGGTGCGGCAGGTAGGGCGGCACCACGGCCACATCGGTGGCAACCCAGGGCGCGTCGGTGGGCACCGTGCCCGATTCAACATCGCCCAGCGCGATGCGGATGGGCGCGCCCAAGGACACATAAACCGTCCAGCCGCCCATGGTGCGTGAGGTCACCGCGCCCAGCAGGCCGGCATAAAACACGCGGTCGTTGTTGAGCCACATCACGCGGTTGCGCCGGTCGGCCAGTGGCAGTGCGCTGTGCAGGTTGGCGGCCATCAGGGCGGTGGCACTGCCGGCGCCGCTGCCTGATGGGTCAGGCGTGAGATCAAGAGAGGAACTGCTGCTGTCGGTACGGCGTGCCAAGGTGCTTGTCTCCCGCTGCGCTGCCCCAAAATCGGGTTGGCGCAACCCTATCGCAGTAACGGCGCCCAAAGCCTCGGGGTAAGCGTCAAGTCAGGCGCTACAAATCAGGTCAACCGGATCAGGCTTTGCCGGATCAGGTTTTGGCGAGGGCGTACATGCCCTCAATCAGCGTGGCGTATTTTTTGTTGATCAGTGAGCGTTTCAGCTTCATGGTGGGTGTCAGCTCTTCGTCTTCGGCGGTCAGACGCTGCTCGATCAGCCTGAACTGCTTGATCTGCTCCACCCGAGCAAAGGCCTTGTTGACCTTTTCGATCTCGGCACCAATCAGCGCCACCAACTCGGGTGCGCGGCACAGGCTCTTGAAATCGCTGAACTGCACGTCGCCGTCCTGGGCCCATTGCTCCACGTTGTCTTGATCGATCATCACCAGGCAGCTGAGGTAAGCGCGCTTGTCGCCAATCACCACCGCGTCGGTCACGTAGGGGCTGAACTTGAGCTGGTTCTCCCACTCGCTGGGCGTGACGTTTTTGCCGCCGGCCGTGATGATGATGTCCTTCATGCGGTCGGTAATAAAGAAGTAACCGTCGGCGTCTACCCGGCCCACGTCGCCGGTATGCAACCAGCCGTCGGCGTCAATCGCCTCACGGGTTTTGTCGGGCAGGTTCAGGTAACCGCCAAACACCACGCCGCCCTTCACCAAAATTTCACCCTGGTCTGACAGCCGCATTTGCACGCCCGGCCCCGGCACGCCAATGCTGCCCGGGCGCGACGCGCCACG
>JAYWDK010000161.1:0-14938 GCA_043779845.1 Betaproteobacteria bacterium
TTCGCCGATCATGATGTCGATCTGGTAATCCTCCAGCGCGGGGTAGAGGATTTCTTCGACCACCGGGCTCAGGCGGTGGATCTCGTCGATGAACAGCACGTCGTTTTTTTCGAGGCTGGTCAGGATCGCGGCCAGGTCTTTGGGTTTTTCCAGCACCGGGCCGCTGGTCTGGCGCAGGTTCACGCCCAACTCGGCGGCAATGATGTGGCTGAGCGTGGTTTTGCCCAGGCCGGGCGGGCCAAACAGCAGCACGTGATCGAGGGCTTCTTCGCGCTTCTTGGCCGCGCCAATGAAGATCTCAAGCTGCTCGCGGGCCTTGACCTGGCCGATGTAGTCGGCCAGCAGCTTGGGCCGCAGCGCGCGCTCTTGCGCTTCTTCGATGGGCGACTGCCGCCCGGCGCTCACCACGCGCGATGAGGGTTCGGCTGCTGAAAAGTCGTCGGTCTGGATGCCCATACAGTCTATTGTCCACCGCCTTGGGGTGCCGGCAGGCGGTCGATCAGGACAGCGACTTCAGCGCCAGCTTGATGCCGTCGCTCACGCCCACGTCGGGTGGCAGCGTCTTGATCACGGCGCTGGCTTCGCGCTCGTTGTAGCCCAGGGCGATCAGCGCTTGCACGATGTCGGCTTGCGCGTCGTTGGCCACACTGGCGCCGTCTTGGCCCAGGTCGGGCGCGAGCTTGCCTTTGAGTTCGAGCAACAGGCGCTCGGCGGTTTTTTTGCCAATGCCCGGCACCTTGACCAGGCGCGCGGTTTGCTGCTGCGCCACGGCCTGGGTGAGGTCAGTCACGCTCAGGCCCGACAGCAAACCCAGCGCCATGCGTGGGCCCACGCCCGAGATTTTGATGAGCTGGCGGAACGCGGCGCGCTCGGCGGCGGTGAGAAAGCCAAACAGCTGCTGCGCGTCTTCACGCACCACGAAGTGGGTGAGCAGCGTGGTGCGCTCGCCAAGCGCGGGCAGGTTGTAAAAACTGCTCATCGGCACGTCGACTTCGTAGCCCACGCCGCCCACGTCAATGAGTACCTGGGGTGGCGTTTTTTCAGCCAGCGTGCCTGTGAGTCGTCCGATCATGGACGCGGATTGTGGCTCAGCGCCGGAACAGGCCCAGGCGCTGCGCTTCCAGCGCGGCTTCGGCGCGCGAACTCACGTTGAGCTTGCGGTAGATCTGCTTAACGTAGTCGGCAATGGTGTGGCGGCTCAGGCCCAGTTGCACGCCGATCTCGGGCAGCGTGTAGCCCTTGGCCACACGCAGCAGCACTTCACTTTCACGGTCGGTGAGCGACACCTCGGGCATGGCGTTGGCCTGCGGTTTGGCCTGGTCGGCAAAGTACTTGATGACCTTGCGCGCGATGGACGGTGACAGTGGCGGCTCACCTTGCGCAATGCGCTGCAACTGCTCGGTGATCAGCTCGCGCGATTGCTCTTTCAGGATGTAGCCGTAGGCGCCGGCTTGCAGCGCGGGGAACAGGTGCTCGTCGTCGTCATGGATGGTGACGACCACCGACAGCGCCTCGGGCTGCACGTCGCGCAGCTTGGCCACCACGTCGGTGCCACTGCCGTCGGGCAAGCCCAGGTCACACAGCGCCAGATCAAAGCGCAGGGATTGCACTTGCAGCAAGGCGTCTTGAACGCGTGAGCATTCAGTGATGCGGGCATTTGGGAATACCTGCATGACCAGGCTCTTGAGCCAGGCGCGGATCTCTGGCAGGTCTTCGAGCAGCAGGATGTTGTTCATCAGTGGTATTTCTTCATGGCGCCAAAGCGGCGCGCCAACAGATCGTAGCAGCGGCTTACTGCCCTGTGGTGTGTCGTTCAAGCGGCAGCGTGAGGCGTATCACGGTTCCGTAGCCTGGGCCGGATTCCACCAGGCATTGGCCTTGCAACTGTTTGGCGCGGCCCTTCATGCTGGCCATGCCGTGGCCTTTGTCGAGCCGGCCGTCCAGCTCGGCGGGTATGCCTTTGCCGTTGTCCTGGATCACCAACAGGAAATCGCCATGGGCGATCTTGCAGCGTACTGAGCATTGCGAGGCGCCGCTGTGCTTGATGATGTTGCTCACGGCCTCGCGCAGGATTCGGGTGGTTTGAACATAAGCGCGTGACGACAAGGTCTGCGGCACGTCTTCGTCTGACGGCGCGCTCCACTCGCCTTGCACGCCGGCTTGCGTGAGGCGCGACACCACCTCGGCGCGCCAGTCGCCCAGCGCGTCCAGCAGTTTGACGGGCTTGCCGGTGAGGCCGCGCACCGACAAACGCATCTCCTCCAGCGCCTCCCGCGCCAGCGTGCTGATGCGCTCGCTATCACTGGTATGCACGATGGTCAAGAGCTTGGCGCCCAGGTCGTCGTGCAAGTCGGCGGCAATGCGTTTACGCTCGCGCTCGGTCACTTGCTCCACCTTCAGCTCGGACAGTTGGGCAAAGTTGCGCTCGATCTGCGCGGCGGCCTCGCGGATGCGCACTTCAAGCTCGGCGCGGTTTTGTTCCACTGTTTGGAAGGCGCGGCCGTATTGCTGCATCAGGCGCAGGCCCAGCGCCAGAAAGCCCAGTGCGGGCACCAACTGGGCGACGTAGCCGATGCGGGCGTCGAGCTGAAGCGTTTGCGCCGCCACGCCCACGGCCAGCGACACGCCTATCAGGCTCAGCAGCCCGGCCATGGGCCAGAACTGCCGGCTCCGGCGACGCCTTGCTTCAAGCAGATAAAACACGGCGGCCGCCGCAATTTGCCCCGCCAGCAGCAGCGACCAGAGGGCCGCCGCCGGGTACAGCCGCTCGGGGCCGGCGAGCAGCAAGGTTGCGGGCATCAGCAGGCATTGCGCGGGCAGCGCGATGTTGAGCCAATGCAGGCGGCGCTCGGCGTAGCGCATCAAAAACTGCACGGCGGCCAGTGTGACGAAGCTCATTAACACGGCCAGCGCCAGTTCTGATGTGGCGTTAGGAACTGGCAGGTCCGACCACCACAGCCTGGCCAGCAGCAGCGACCAACCCACCATCAGCGCGCCGAAGTACGCCAGGTAGCTTTGCCGCCGGTTGAACCAGCCCATCACGAACATGAAGCTGCCCATCAGCACCAGCGCGCCGCTCATGACCTCGGGCAGCCGGATGGCAAACACCAGGCGCCGCGCGTGGTGCGTGGCCATGGTCTGGTAGGGGCCGAATTCCACCTCCGAGAGCCCGCCCGAGCGTTGGCGAGAGCTCACCTCGGCCAGCGCAAACCCGTGCACGCGCAGTTCAAGCACGTTGCTGCCGGCCTTGAGCAGCGCGGCCGGCACGGGCACCAGTTGGGGGCTGTGGCAATTGCGCGACACCGGCTCGATGAAGCTGCCGCCGTCATGGATCAACTGGCCGTTCAACCACACCTGCAAAACGCTGCAGGCCCGCTCGATATACAGGCCGTAGAGCGCGTTGTCGAGCAATAGCGGCGATGCGTCGAGGTTGGGTGCCAGCTCAAGCCGATACCAGACCACACCGCGTTGATGCGGCTGGGTGGTGGCCCAGTCATCGGGCAGCGCCACCACGCGTGCGTTGTCCCAGTTTGGCGGCAGGTTGGGCAGGGCAACGGGTGCCACCAGCGCTTGGCGCAGCCATTGCACCTGGGCGCCGGCCGGCGGCGCGAACAGGCCCAGTGCGCAGGCCATGCACAAAGCCATCAGCCTGGCCGTAAATCCGCCAAGGCGCCGGGCGCCACAGGTCAGAAGTAGTGCTTGCCACCGATGGGCCACTCGGCCGATGGCGCCCGGGGTCGGCTGGGCCGGCTGGCGGTTGGGGCGGGGACGGCTGGATAGTCTGAGCTGGCGGTGAACGGTCATTTGCGTCGATTGTGGGGGACGCCGTGGCGCGCATTCGTTGGAGAATCCGCCGCTTGTGCCACCTTGTTGCGCGCTTCAGGCGCGGCCTCTTGTGATCCTTCGCCACGTTTTTGAGCCCACCGACAACACCCGCCTTGCGCACTTGAGCGGCGCTTTTGATGAGCATCTGCGGGCCATCGAGGCCGCGCTGCTGGTGCGCATCAGCCGCCGCGACGCCGCGTTTCGGGTGGAAGGCGGGCGCAGCGAGGCGGGCCGGGCCATGGCGCTGCTGCAATCGCTCTACCAGCAAGCGGCGCGGCCGATCCCGGCCGAAACGCTGCAACTGGCCCTGGTTGAAGCGCGTTGGGTGCCCGCGCGCGTCAACGTGCTGCCGCTGCCGCCGGGCGCCGAGTCCATCACCCTGCACACCCGGCGCACCGATTTGCGCGGGCGCACGCCCAACCAGGTGCAGTACCTGCACAACATCCTGAGCCATGACATCACGTTTGGCATCGGCCCGGCGGGCACGGGCAAAACCTTTCTGGCGGTGGCCTGCGCGGTGGACGGGCTCGACCGCTGCGGCGTGCAGCGCATCGTGCTCACGCGGCCGGCGGTGGAGGCGGGTGAGCATCTGGGCTTCTTGCCGGGTGACTTGGCGCAAAAAGTGGATCCGTACCTGCGCCCGCTGTACGACGCGCTCTACGACCTGATGGGCGCCGACCGCGTGCAGCAGGCGCTTGAAAAAGGCCTGATCGAGATTGCGCCCTTGGCCTACATGCGCGGGCGCACGTTGAACAACGCTTTTGTCATCCTGGACGAAGCGCAGAACACCACCCCTGAGCAAATGAAGATGTTTCTCACCCGCATCGGCTTTGGCTCACGCGCGGTGATCACCGGCGACGTCAGCCAGATTGATTTGCCCGCCGGGGCCAGCAGCGGTTTGGTGGACGCCGCTGCCGTGCTGGAGGGCGTGCGTGGCATCGCGTTCACGCAGTTCAGCTCGTCGGACGTGGTGCGACACCCGCTGGTGGCCCGCATCGTTGACGCTTATGAAGCGGCCAGGGCCGTGCCGAGGTCCGCAGCATGAGGCGCCGCACGGCCGCACCCAAGGGCAAAAGCACCGCAAAACGCGGCGCGGAGGTTTTGCGATGAGCCGATTGACCCGCCCCGAGCTGCGTTTGTCGCTGCAATTGGCCGATGGGCGCCACCGCGCGCTGCTGCCTCGCCACAAGGTGATTCGCTGGCTGCGTGCCGCGCTGGAGTTGCCCGGTGAATTGACGGTGCGCATCGTTGGCGACGACGAAGGCCAGGCGCTGAACCGCGATTTCCGGGGCAAGGATTACGCCACCAACGTGCTCACCTTTGACTACGAGCATGAGCCGCTGGTGGTGGCCGATCTGGTGCTGGCAGCTGGCGTGGTTGAGCGTGAAGCCGCCGAGCTGGGCATCCCCATTGCCGACCACTACGCGCACTTGCTGGTGCACGGCGCGCTGCATGCGCAGGGTTACGACCACGAGGCCGATGACGAGGCGGCGGCGATGGAAGCCCAGGAGACCCAAATCCTGCAAGGGCTGGGGCTGCACGACCCGTATTCGGCCTGAAAAGAGAATCGCGAACGGCGCGCCATGGCCTGCGCGCCGTGACCTGAGCTCAGCCTTGGCGCAACAGCCTTGCGGCGTCCAGCGCGAAGTACGTCAACACGCCGTCGGCGCCAGCGCGCTTGAAGGCCAGCAATGATTCCATCATCACCGCGTCATGGTCCAGCCAGCCGTTGGCGGCGGCGGCCTTGAGCATGGCGTACTCGCCGCTCACCTGGTAGGCAAAAGTGGGCACGCGGAATTCATCTTTCACGCGGCGCACGATGTCCAGGTAGGGCATGCCGGGCTTGACCATCACCATGTCGGCGCCCTCGGCGATGTCGAGCGCCACCTCGCGCAGTGCCTCGTCGCTGTTGCCGGGGTCCATTTGGTAGGCCTTTTTGTCGCTCTTGCCCAGGTTGGCGGCCGAGCCCACGGCGTCGCGGAACGGGCCGTAAAACGCGCTGGCGTACTTGGCGCTGTAGGCCATGATGCGCGTGTGGATCAGGCCATGGGCCTCAAGTGCCTGGCGGATCGCGCCGATGCGCCCGTCCATCATGTCGCTGGGCGCGACGATGTCCACGCCGGCCTCGGCCTGCACCAGCGCTTGCCGCGTGAGCATGGCCACCGTGGCGTCGTTCAGGATGTAACCGGTGTCGTCGAGCAGGCCATCCTGGCCGTGCGAGGTGAACGGATCCAGCGCCACGTCGGTCAGCACGCCCAACTGCGGAAAGCGCGCCTTGATCGCCCGCACCGTGCGCGGCACCAGGCCGTCGGGGTTGGTGGCTTCAATGCCATCTGGGGTTTTCAGGGTGCTGTCAATCACCGGGAACAGCGCCATCACCGGTACGCCCAAGCTCACGCATTGCTCAGCCAGCGGCAACAGGCGATCAATCGACAGGCGCTGTACGCCGGGCATGCTGGCCACGTCCTGGGCCTTGTCGTGGCCATCCAGCACAAACACCGGAAAGATCAGGTCACTGGCGTGCAGGCGGTTTTCACGCACCATTTCGCGGGTAAAAGCATCGCGGCGCAACCGGCGTGGGCGGCTGGCGGGGTAGGGCGGCAGGGGGGGCAGGGCCATGGTGGCGGGTTTCCAGGTGAGCGTTTTTTTGGGGGGCAGCGCAGCGTAGCCGCAAGTTTGTATCTTGGTGAACAAATCAGCGTTTGCCCGTACATGACGAGCCCACGTTGCCTGGGTATATCTGCTAATATCGATATCGGGTGGTCGCCGCAAGGTGGCTGCTCCCTGCTTTTCCTCCCTGAGCAGGTGCCTTAGTCTGATGACAGCAATAAGGCTTGCAACCCCAGCCCTGGTGGCTGGGGTTCTTTTTTTTTGGCCGCCCCGTTTGCGCCCCCCCGGTGCCACTTCAGCGCCCAGCCACGCGGCCGTGATAATCAGCGCATGAGCTCCGCGTACCTTTGGGTCAAGGCCTTTCACATCGTTTTTGTCGCCAGCTGGTTTGCCGGTTTGTTTTATCTGCCGCGTATCTTTGTCAATCTGGCCATGGTGCCCAACGACAGCCATGCCGAGCGCGAGCGATTGCTGCTGATGGCGCGCAAGCTGTACCGCTTTACCAATGTGCTGATGCTGGTGGCGCTGGCCCTGGGTTGTTGGCTCTGGTTTGGCTGGGGTTTTGGCTTTGGCGCCACCCGGTTTGCCGGCAGCTATTGGCTGCATGCCAAGCTGTTGGCGGTGGTGGCCGTGATTGGCTACCAGCATTTGTGCCGTGGCCACTTGCGGCGCTTTGAGCGGTTTGCCAACCGCCGCAGCCACCGCTGGTTTCGGGTCTTCAATGAAGTGTCGGTGCTGCTGTTCATCACCATCGTGGTGTTGGCAGTGGTCAAGCCGTTCTAAATCGAGCAAGCGCGGCACGCATGCGCGGCACGGCACCCAGCGATCGCAGCTCGGCCGTGCCCTTGGCTTGGGCTTGGGTGGCGGTCATCGTCTACGCCAGCCTGTTTCCGTTCAGCGGCTGGCGCTGGCCACCCGGCATGGCCTTCTGGCCCTTGGCGCACCTGCCCTGGCCGCGATATTTCATCCCGTTTGACATCATCAGCAATCTGCTGGCCTACGCGCCCCTGGGCTTTTTGTTGTGTCTGGCGCGCCTGCGCCATGGCACGCGCTTGCCCCGGGCCATGGCCAGTGCGCTGCTGATGGGCGCCGTGCTCTCGTATGCCATGGAGGTGACCCAGCATTTGCTGCCGCAAAGGGTGCCATCGCTGCTGGACTGGGTGCTCAACACGGCGGGCGCGGCCTTGGGTGCGCTGCTGGCGGCTTTGAGTCTGTGGCTGGGCCTTTTGCGACGCTGGCAGGCCACGCGCGAGCGCTGGCTGGAGCGCGGCAATGGTGGGGCCCTGGCGCTGTTGGTGTTGTGGCCGGCGGCCTTGTTGTTTCCAACGCCTGTGCCGCTGGGCTTGGGCCAGGTTGGCGCGGTGTTGCGCGCGGCCGTGCTGGACAGCTTGGAGGACGTGCCCTGGGCCGAGCCCTTTGCAGCCTGGCTCGATTCGGGCGCGCTGGCCAGCGCAGCGCTGACGCCGCTGGGCGAGGGCTTGACCGTGGCATTGGGCCTGCTGTCGCCCTGTTTGCTGGCCTTCACGGCCGCGCGGCCCGGCTGGCGACGGCTGGGTTTGGCGCTGAGCCTCACGCTGCTGGCCGTGGCGGCCACCACCTTGTCCACGGCCCTGAATTTTGGGCCCGACCATGCGTTGGCGTGGCGCACCCACAGCGCCACAGCGGCGTTGGCGGTGGCGCTGTGGTTGACGATGGCCGGCCTGTGGCTCACGCCACGCCTGGCCGGCGCGCTGGCGCTGGTCTCGCTCACCGGCTTGGTGGTGCTGGTGCAGCAGGCGCCCACTGATCCGTACTTTGCGCAAAGCCTGCAAGGGTGGGAGCAGGGGCGTTTTGTGCGCTTTCATGGCCTGGCCTTGTGGTTGGGCTGGCTGTGGCCGTATGCGGCGATGGCCTGGCTGCTGGCGCGGCTGGCGCGCCGCTGAGCGCGCTTGCGCCAACGCCGTGGGTTCCTGGGGTTTCCACCCGGTGTCTCTACAATCAGCCTCCCATGAGCTATTACCGCCACCACATTTTCTTTTGCCTCAACGAGCGCAGCAAGGGTGAGTCGTGCTGCGCCGCGCAAGGTGCGCAAGCGGCGTTTGACCACTGCAAATCCCGCGTCAAGGCAGAAGGCCTCGCCGGGCCGGGCGGCGTGCGGGTGAACAAGGCGGGGTGCCTGGACCGCTGCGCTGGCGGGCCGGTGGCGGTGGTCTACCCTGAAGAGGTCTGGTACACGTTCGTGGATGCCGCTGATGTGGATGAAATCGTTGAGTCGCACCTCAAGAACGGCCGCGTGGTTGAGCGGCTGCGCCTGCCGGCGGATGTGGGGCGCTGAGCTGTACACGCCGCTCATGCTACCCACCGCTGATCGCCGATGAAACAAGACACGCAGCGCGAACTGATCGCCGGCCCGGCAGGCGCCCTGGCGTGCGCCATTGACGAACCTACTGGTGTGGCGGGTGCCGCGCCCCGTGGTGTGGCGGTGTTGTGCCACCCGCACCCGCAGCATGGCGGCACGATGGACAACAAGGTGGTGCAAACGCTGGCGCGCGCCTTTTTGCAGCTGGGCTATCGCGTGGTGCGTTTCAATTTTCGAGGCGTGGGTGAATCGGCCGGCACCTGGGACGAGGGTCAAGGTGAAATTGACGATGCACTGGCGGTGATTGCCGCCCAGCGCGCGGCGTGGCCCGAGTTGCCGCTGGCCCTGGGCGGGTTTTCTTTCGGCGGCTACGTGGCGGCCCAGGCCGCTGATCGCCTGGCCACTAACGCCCCGGTTGAGCGACTCGTGCTGGTTGGGCCAGCCACCAGCCGGTTCAGCATGCCCGCCACCGTGGCACCCGATACCGTGGTGATCCATGGCGAGGCCGACGACGTGGTGCCCTTGTCGGCCACGCTGGCCTGGGCGCGTGGGCAAGTGCTGCCGGTCATCGTGCTGCCCGGCGTGGGGCACTTCTTTCACGGGCAGCTCACGCTGCTGAAAAACCAGGTGATTCAAGCCTGGCATGTTTGATGGTCATGCCTGTGCTCGCCCAGCGCGGCGGGCCGATTCAACGGCTTGGCTGGGCCTCTAGGCCTGCTGCCGCCAAACTTCTTTTCCGGACCGCCATGAAACGACTGATTGCCTTTGTGCTGGCCACGGCCAGCATCACCAGTGCGCTGGCCCAAGCCCCGCAAGCCCCCGAGGTGGCGGCCAAAAGCTACTTGCTGCTGGATCTGAGCAGCGACCAGATGCTGGCCGAGCGTCAGGCCGACTTGCAGGCCGATCCGGCCTCGCTGACCAAGTTGATGACGGCCTGGCTGGTGTTTGACGCGCTCAAGGCCAAGAAGCTGACGCTGGAGCAAACGCTGCCGGTGTCGCTGCGCGCCTGGAGCGAGCGCAAAGGCGGCGGCTCGCTGATGTTCATCGACCCCAAGATGACGCCCAAGGTGGACGAATTGCTCAAGGGCATGGTCGCCGTGTCGGGCAACGACGCGGCGGTGGCGCTGGCCGAGGGCGTGGGGGGGTCGGTCGAGGGTTTTGTGGCCATGATGAACCGCCAGACCCAGGCCTGGGGCCTGAAGAATACGCAGTTCAAAAACGTCACGGGCCTGACCGAGCCCGGCCACTACAGCTCGGCGCGTGACCTGGGCATGATCGCCGCGCACATCCTGCGTGATTTCCCCGAGTACTACGCCAGCTACTACGCGCTGCGCAGCTACACCTTCAACAACATCAAGCAAGACAACCGCAACATGTTGTTGGGTCGCGACCCGGCGGTGGACGGCATGAAAACCGGCTACACCGATGCGGCCGGTTACTGCCTGATCGCCAGCGCTCAGCGTGATTTTCCCAACGGCAAACGCCGCCTGCTCAGCGTGGTGATGGGCGCCACATCCCGCGAGGGCCGCGCCAACGAGAGCCAGAAGCTGCTGAACTGGGGCTACACCGCCTGGGACGCCGTGCGCCTGTTTGAGGCCGGCAAGCCCGCCGCCCAAGTGCCTGTGTGGAAGGGCCAGCAGGCGACGGTCTCCCTGGGCGCGGCCACGGCCATGGTGGTGGCGGTGCCCAAGGGTGAGGGCGACAAGCTCAAGACCACGATCCAGCGCACCGACCCCTTGGTTGCGCCGCTGAGCAAAGGCCAGCGTGTTGGCACGCTGGAGGTGTCTACGGCGGCCGGCGTCAAGGTGGCCAGCTTGCCGCTGGTGGTGCTGGAGCCGGTGGGGCAAGCCGGTTTGCTGGGCCGCGCCTGGGATGCGATCCGCTTGTGGATCAAGTGAGCCATCGGCATTGATCCGGGTTCAAGCGATGTTGGATCAAGCCCAGTTCGCCAGCCATCCGCTAAGCTAGTCTTGCGATTTTGAAAGGCTTGCAATGATCTTTCCTGACATGCTGTGCCACCTGAATGGCCAAACCCTGCCGCTTCGCGACGCCAAGGTGTCGGTGCTGGATCGGGGGTTCATCTTTGGCGATGGCATCTACGAGGTCATCCCGGTGTATGGCCGGCGCTTGTTTCGCTTCAATGAACACATGGCCAGGCTGTCGCGCAGCTTGGCCAAAGTGCGCATCCCCAACCCCAACAGCCACGAAGGTTGGCTGGCGCTGGCGCGTGAGTTGGTGGCAGCGGGGCCTACCGAAGATCAGCTGGTCTACATCGAGATCACCCGCGGCGTGGCGCTGCGTGATCACGTCATGCCCGAGGGGCTGACACCTACGGTGTTCGTGATGGCCAACGCCATGAAGCCGCCGTCTGCCGAGATGCGCCACCACGGCATGGCCTGCGTCACGGCGCGAGATTTCCGCTGGGAGCGGGCCGACATCAAGAGCATCTCGCTGCTGGGCAACGTGCTGGCGCGGCAGTTATCGGCCGACCACGGCGCCGCTGAAACGGTGATGTTCCGCGACGGCTGGCTCACCGAGGCGTCGGCCAGCAATGTGTGGGTGGTGCATGAAGGCGCGTTGCTGGGCCCGCCCAAAAGTGAGCATGTGCTTGAAGGCATTCGCTACAACCTGCTGGCCGAACTGTGCGAAGAAGAAGGCATTGCCTTCAATTTGCGCCCCATCGCCGAAGCCGACGTGTTTGCCGCCGACGAGTTGATGCTCAGCTCGGCCACCAAAGAGGTGTTGCCCATCACCCGGCTCGACGACCAATTGGTGGGCCACGGCGCGATGCGCGGCAAGCCTGGCCCGGTGTACGCCAAGCTGCACCAGGCCTACCAGCGCGCCAAGACCGAACAGTCCATTTGAGAACCCCGGGGCCCCCCGCCTTTGCGCGTTTGGCCCCACGCGCCCACTGCCATGCCCACTCCTCTGCCGCCTGACCTCCCACCCGACATCCCGCTTGAAAACTCGTTGATCGAGTACCCGTGCGCCTTTCCGATCAAGGTGATGGGCGCGCAGGTTGACGGGTTTGCCGAGGCCATCCTGGCGGTGGCGCGGCAGTTTGATCCGGGCTTTGATGCCACCACGCTGGAGCAGCGGCCCAGCAGCGGGGGCAAGTATCTGGGGCTCACCGTCACGGTGTGGGTCACCAGCCGCGAGCAGCTTGATGAGCTGTACCGCACGCTGTCTAGCCACCCGATGGTCAAGGTTGTGCTCTAGTCGCGGGCTCTGGGCTGCCAACACACAAAAAGCACGGCATGAAGATCATCAACCTTGGCCGTCAGCCTTACGACGTCACGGCCCAGGCCATGCAGGCCTTCACCGAGGCCCGCACGCCCGACACGCCCGACGAGCTTTGGCTGCTTGAGCACGATCCCGTCTACACCCAAGGCCTGGCCGGCAAACCCGAGCACTTGCTGAGCGCTGGTGGCATTCCGGTGGTGGCCAGCAACCGCGGCGGCCAGGTCACGTACCACGGGCCTGGCCAAGTGGTGGCCTACCCGCTGATCGACCTGCGTCGCCTGAACATCTACGTCAAAGAGTACGTCTACCGGCTTGAAAACGCGGTGCTGAAGGTGCTGGAGACGCACCAGATCACGGGCCATCGCATGGCCGGCGCGCCCGGCATTTACGTGCGGCTGGCTGACCCTAGCGGCCACGCTGCGCTGGCCGGACCGGCGCCGGGCGGTGACCTCTTTCGCGGCCTGGGCAAGGTGGCCGCGCTGGGCATCAAGGTCAGCCGGCATTGCACTTACCACGGCGTGGCGCTCAACGTGTTGATGGACTTGCGGCCGTATGCCGGCATCAACCCTTGCGGGTATGCGGGCTTGCAAACCGTTGATCTGGCTACACTCGGCGTCGCCACCGATTGGGCCACCGTGGCACAGCAGTTCGGCAGCCGCCTGGCGGCGCAATTCACGCCTTGAAACCCGCCTTGAAACCTTACACCGCCACCTCGGCAAGCACACCCACCATGGCCACAGACAACGTCGTCCACCAAGCCCAGAGCAGCGACACCTACGACGCCAGCGCCAAGCAAAAAGCGCAAGCCAAAACGGCGCGCATTCCGATCAAGATCGTGCCGGCCGAGGTGCTGAAAAAACCTGACTGGATCCGCGTCAAGGCCGGCTCGCCCAGCACCCGCTTTTACGAGATCAAGAGCATCCTGCGCGAGCACAAGCTGCACACGGTGTGCGAGGAGGCCTCGTGCCCCAACATCGGCGAGTGTTTTGGCAAGGGCACGGCCACCTTCATGATCATGGGCGACAAGTGCACGCGGCGCTGCCCGTTTTGCGACGTGGGCCATGGCCGGCCCGACCCGCTGGACGTCAACGAGCCGCTCAACATGGCCACCACCATTGCTGCGCTCAAGCTCAAGTACGTGGTCATCACCAGCGTGGATCGTGATGACTTGCGCGACGGCGGCGCGGGCCATTTTGTGGAATGCATCCGGCAAGTGCGAGCGCTGTCACCAGACACGCGCATTGAAATTTTGGTGCCCGATTTCCGGGGCCGCGACGACCGCGCGCTGGAAATCCTGAAGGCAGCACCGCCCGACGTGATGAACCACAACCTTGAAACCGCGCCGCGCCTGTACAAAGAAGCGCGCCCCGGCAGCGACTATCAATTCAGCCTGAACCTGCTCAAGAAGTTCAAGACGCTGCACCCCGACGTGCCCACCAAGAGCGGCTTGATGGTGGGCTTGGGCGAGACCGACGACGAAATCCTGGCGGTGATGCGTGACATGCGCGCGCACGACATCGACATGCTCACCATCGGCCAGTACCTGGCGCCGTCCGGGCACCACTTGCCGGTGCGGCGCTATGTGCATCCCGACACCTTCAAGATGTTCGAGGCCGAAGCGCACAAGTTGGGCTTCACCCACGCCGCCGTGGGCGCCATGGTGCGCAGCAGTTATCACGCCGACAAACAAGCCGCTGGCGCCGGGGTTGGCGGCGCGGTTTGAGGTCGGTGTGGTTTTGGGTCAGCGGCGCTGACCCGCAACGTTGGGCTCAATCAGTCAGGCAACCGGTTGAGCCGATCAACTTTCGGCCAGCAACTGCTCCACCAGCACGTGCAGCGCCCCAAAATCGGGCGCGCCAACGTAGCGCTTGACGATCTCGCCGCGCTTGTTGATCAAGAACGAGGTGGGCGTGAGCTGCACCCGGCCAAAGCTGCGCGCAATCTCGCCCGTGTTGTCGATGGCCACGCCAAACGGCAGCTTGCGGCTTTCGGCAAAGCTCGACACATAGGCGGGGGGGTCGTAGCTCATGGCCACCGCGATGGTTTGGTAGCCGCGGCCACGGTACTTCTCGAACGTGGCCATCACCTCGGGCATTTCGGCCACGCAGGTGCTGCAACTTGTGGCCCAAAAATTGACCAACACCACCTGGCCCTTGAGCTGGCCCATGTTGTATTGCTTGCCGTCGAGCAAGGTGTAGCTCACGGTTGGCGCCAACTCGCGGCTGCTGCACCCGGCCAAGGTCAGACCTAGACCCACGGCAGTGGCTGCGGCAATGGCGGCGGTGGCAAGATGGCGGCGGGACAATGACATTTGGAGACCTCGATGCAGCGCAGAGATTTTACGGCGGGGCTGGTTTTTACCGGTTGGACTGGGTGTGATCTGGTTCTGGCGGCAGGGTTCAGTGAAACCGACGCGGCGCAAGGCGTGCGCGCGGCGCTGGAGCGTGGCGCCATCGCGGCCGTGGGCTTGCTGGGCCGTACCGATGGCTTTCTTGGCAATCCAAAGGTGCGCATTCAGTTGCCCGGCGTGCTGGCCGAGGCGGCCAAACTGCTCAAGTTGACGGGGCAACAGCAGCGGATTGATGACCTCATCACGGCCATGAACCGCGCTGCGGAGGCGGCGATGCCCAAAGCCCGCAACTTGCTGGTGAGCACGGCCAAATCGATCTCGGTGGACGAAGCGGTCAAGATCGTGCGGGGCGGTGAAACTTCGGTCACCGACTACTTTGCTCAAAAAACACGAGCGCCGCTGGGCGTGCAGTTTTTGCCCATCGTCACCCAAACCACTGAAAAGGTGGCGCTTGCCGACAAGTACAACGCGGTGGCAGGCAAGGCCGCCAAGCTGGGTTTGCTCAAGGGCGACGACACGAATATTCAGCGCTACGTTACGGCCAAGTCGCTTGATGGGCTGTACCTGATGAT
>JAYWDK010000162.1:0-5641 GCA_043779845.1 Betaproteobacteria bacterium
GTGGCGGCGCGGTGCAAACCGTGAGCCGCCACAGCGCCGCTGCCGACGTGGGCGACGAGCCCCTGCTGATCCACTTGCGCACCGGCGCACCGGTGGCCGTGGCTGCTGACCGCGCCAGCGCCGCGCGCGCGCTGTGTGCCGCGCACCCCGAGCTCAACATCCTGATCGCCGATGACGGCCTGCAGCACCACCGCCTGCATCGCGACATGGCCGTGTGGGTGTTTGATGATCGCGGCGTGGGCAATGGCCTGCTGCTGCCGGCCGGCCCGCTGCGCCAGCCCCTGCCCGCCAAACTGCCGCCCAACACCTTGGTGCTTTACAACGCGGCGCGGCCCAGCACCCCGCTGCCAGGCCCTACCGGCCAGCGCCGACTGGCGGGCGTGATGCCCCTGGCGGCATGGTGGCAGGGCTTGCCCTTGCCTGCGGGCGGTGGCTGGGCCGCGCTGCCTGGCCACCCACTGCTGGGGGCCGCAGGCCTGGCGCGGCCCGAGCCCTTTTTTGCCATGCTCGAAGCACAAGGCTTGCAGATCAATCGATTGCCGCTCGCTGACCACCACCCTTTCACGCCCCCGCCCTGGCCCGAGGGCACGGCCGACGTGATCGTCACTGAAAAAGACGCCGTCAAGCTGCCGCCTGACCAGGTGGGTGCCACGCAGGTCTGGGTAGCAACGCTAGACTTCCAGCCCGAAGCGGCCTTCGAGCAAGCCTTGAGCGCCCTGTGCGCGCCGTTCAAACCGCCGCCGTCTCCCCTCCAAACCTAAACGCCAAAGTAAGCGCCCATGAGCCTAGACCACCGCCTGATTGACCTGTTGGTGTGCCCTATTTGCAAAGGCCCGCTGCAGCTGGCCCGCGACGAGTTGTCGCGCCCGTTTGAGCTGCAATGCCCGGCCGACCGGTTGGGGTTTCCGATCCGCGACGGCATCCCCGTGATGCTGGAATCCGAGGCGCGTGCGCTTGAGGCCTTCCCGCCACCGCCGCCCAGCCCGCTGTAACCACGCCCACGCCCACGCCCGCGCCGCCATGAGCTTCACCGTCCTGATCCCCGCCCGCTTGGCCAGCAGCCGCCTGCCCGACAAACCGCTGGCCGACATTGCCGGCGTGCCAATGGTGGTACGGGTGGCTCACGCTGCGGCGCGCAGCAGTGCTGCACGCGTGGTGGTGGCGGCCGATTCAGTGGCCATCGTGGCCGCCTGCCAGGCCCACGGCATTGACGCCGTGCTGACCCGGGTTGACCACCACAGCGGCAGTGACCGCCTGGCCGAAGCCTGCGACCTGCTGGGCCTGAACGGTGAGGCGCTGGTGGTTAACGTGCAGGGTGATGAACCCCTGATCGAGCCCGGCATGATCGACGCCTGCGCCGCGCTGCTGCGCCAGCAGCCCGATTGCGTGATGGCCACCGTGGCGCACACCATCAATGACGTGGCCGAGTTCAGCAACCCCAACGTGGTCAAGGTGGTGCTCGACGCCCAGGGCCGGGCGCTGTACTTCTCGCGCGCGCCCATCGGCTGGTGGCGCGACGGTTTTGCCAACGGCATCCACCACCTGCCCGGCGCGCCCGGAGATGGCCTGCCCGCGCCGCTGCGCCACGTGGGCCTCTACGCCTACCGCGCGGGGTTCTTGCGGCGATTCCCCGGCCTCAGCGTGGCACCACTGGAGCGGCTTGAATCATTGGAGCAGCTGCGCGTGCTGTGGCATGGCGAGCGCATCGCCGTGTTTGTCAGCCCGCAGCGCCCCGGGCCGGGCGTGGACACCCCCGAAGACCTGGCGCGCGTGCGCGCCCTGTTCGCCTTGGGCTGAGGACAATCTCCACCCAAACTGCCACCCACACTGCCACCCAAACTGCCACCCAAACTGCCACCCACACTACCGACCAGAATGCGGTCAAACACCTGCGCCCGCGTCAGTTTGGCGCAGGGGGGCGCATGCTATTCTCGTCAGCAAATAGGCCAGGTCGCGCAGGGTTCGTCCGGCGACAAAACACACGATCAACACAAGACTTAGAGGCACGGATGAGACTGATTCTGTTGGGCGCGCCCGGCGCGGGCAAAGGCACACAAGCCACTTTCATCTGCCAAAAATACGGCATCCCGCAAATCTCAACCGGCGACATGCTGCGCGCCGCCGTCAAGGCCGGCACCACCATGGGGCAAGCAGCCAAAAAGGTGATGGACTCGGGCGGCTTGGTCAGCGACGACATCATCATCGGCCTGGTCAAAGAACGCATTGCCCAGCCCGATTGCGCCAAGGGCTTTTTATTCGACGGCTTTCCGCGCACCATTCCGCAAGCCGACGCCATGAAGGCCGCAGGTGTCAAGCTTGATCTGGTGCTTGAAATCGACGTGCCCGACGAGGCCATCATCGAGCGCATGAGCGGGCGCCGCGTGCACCAGCCGTCCGGGCGCACTTACCACGTCAAGTTCAACCCGCCCAAGGCAGACGGCGTCGACGACATCACTGGAGAAGCCCTGATCCAACGCGACGACGACGCCGAGGCCACTGTGCGCCATCGCCTCAACGTCTACCAAAGCCAGACCCGGCCGCTGGTGGATTACTACGCCTCATGGTCGGCCACTGGCGACGCTCTGGCGCCGCGTTATGCCCGCATTCTGGGCATGGGCAGCGTGGATGAAATCGCCGCTCGCGCCATGCAGGCCTTGCAAGGCTGATTGACGCGCGGCGCAGCGCCATGCTGCGCAAATGCCATACCGATTCATCCACCGGCGCCAGCACGCGCAGCAGCAAACGCTACACCCCGGCCACGCCCCACCACGTGGCCGTTTTGCCTTTTGGCCTGGCTCAACGCCAAAGCACCGGATAGCCGCCAAAATTGCGCCAGAATTGACGTTTACGTCAACGTCAACAGCGGCGTGATCACCCAATCACGCGCCAGCCCCACCGACACCTCAACCGCTACCCCGACCGCCACCAAGGCACAGGAAAAATCATGGACATCGCAGGCAAAGTTTTCATCGTCACCGGTGGTGCGTCAGGCCTGGGCGAAGGCACCGCCCGCATGCTGTCGCATGAAGGCGCCATGGTGGTGATTGCCGATTTGCAGGTTGAAAAAGGCCAAGCCCTGGCGGGGGAATTGGGGGGCGCCGGCCGCGCCGTGTTCGTGCGCTGCGATGTCAGCCAAGAAGCTGACGGCCGCGCCGCCGTGGCGCACGCCCAGGCCCTGGGCAAGCTGTGCGGCCTGGTCAGCTGCGCCGGCATTGCGCCCGCCGCCAAAACCGTGGGCAAAGACGGTGCCCATGCGCTGGACGTCTACACCAAGGTGATCACCGTCAACCTGATCGGCACCTTCAACATGATCCGGCTAGTCGCCGAAGCCATGTGCAGCAATTCACCGGAGCCCACCGGCGAGCGCGGCGTGATCATCAGCACCGCCAGCGTGGCCGCCTACGACGGCCAGATTGGCCAGGCCGCCTACGCCGCCAGCAAGGGCGGCGTGGTGGCCATGACCTTGCCCATCGCCCGTGACCTGGCGCGCAACGGCATCCGCGTGATGACCATCGCACCAGGCATCTTTGGCACGCCCATGCTGTTCGCTATGCCGCAAGCCGTGCAAGACACCCTGGCCGCCGGCGTGCCCTTCCCCAGCCGCCTGGGCACCCCGGCCGACTACGCCAAGCTGGTGCACCAGATCATCATCAACGACATGTTGAACGGTGAGGTGATTCGGCTCGATGGCGCGGTGCGGCTGGCGCCGAAGTGAGCTGATACCCGGCGGGCGGGCGCCTTGGGCGCCAGAGGCGCATCCGCGCTTGCCCGCCCAGCCGATCCGTAGAATCCCACGCCATGCGCATCACGCCACAAGAAGCCGCCGCCATCCGCCAAGTGACCCTCGAGGTGGCCGGTGAGCACGCCCGGGTGAGCCTGTTTGGATCCCGTACCCGCGACGATTTGCGGGGCGGCGACATTGACCTGCTGATCGAACTGCCCGAGCCCACCGCTGACAAGTTGGCGGTGTCGCTGCGTACCGGCGCCAAAATTCAAATAGCCATTGGCGTGCGAAAAATTGATGTGCTCGTGACCGACCCTGACAGCGAGGAAACTCCGCTGATCCGTGCGGCTAGGCGTGAAGGCATAGCGCTGTGAGCATCACCGGCAGTGCGCGCAAGCCGCCCAGCGACAAACTGCTGTTTCTCGCGGAAACGGTGCTCGCCGAGGCCGCGTTGTTGCGCATCACGGACGGCCGCTTGTTTGCAGCAACGATGGATGCTCAACGTGCCGGGACGCTGCGTCAGGACATTGAACTGGCCGAGCGGGTGGACGCCTTTGTCGCCCGCTTCGGCCGACTGCAAGACACCGTGGGTGACAAACTATTGCCCGCCGTGTTGGCTTGGCTCGCCGAACCCATAGGACCCGCGATCGACAACTTGGGTCGCGCCGAGCGCCTGGGTTGGATCGGCTCGGCCGCCGACTGGATTGAATGCCGTCAACTGCGCAATTTCATGATTCACGAATATGTGCGCGACATGGCCTTGCTGGCGGCCGCACTCACCAAGGGGCACACCGCCGTGCCACTGCTGGAGGCGTCAGCCCGGGCATTGGCGGGGTTGGTTCTGGCGCCAGTCCCCGGAAATAACGACGATGCTGAAACCGGCAACTGATCTTCGAGGCCGAGACACTCAACGATGAAGTGATCCGACTCAACGGGGTGATCCAACCGGAGCCAAGTGACTGGCTGCGGACAGCAGCATTGCCGTTAGGGTGCCGCCGTCAAACCAGCTTGACGAAACGCCCATAGCGCTTGAGCGTGGCATCGGCTGTCAGCAGCGTGAGCTTGTCTTCCATCGCCTGCGCCACCAGCAGGCGATCGAACGGATCACGGTGCACCCAGGGCAATGTCCCTACCCGAACCAGATGCGCCGCGTTGATCGGCAGTTCGACAAAACCCTCAGCCAGCAGCGCACGGTGCAGCAAGCCAGGATCAACCGAGAAATCAGGCCGACCCAGCGATGTCTTGATGGCCACCTCCCAAACCGTGGCCAGACTGAACAGCAGCGGCGTTTCACGCGACTGCAAGGTCTTGGCAGCCTTGGCGGACAAACGAGTCGGCTCAAAAGCGGCCCACAGCAGAAGGTGGGTGTCGACCAGCAGCATGGCGACGCTCAGCGACCCCCGCCGAACATGGCGTCGATGTCGTCGGCAAACGCCGCCTTCACATCGGCCTGTATGACGCCGGCCCCCGTGAGGAAACCGAGCGCTCGCCGCGCAGGCAGCGCCTCGATCGGCACGACACGGACCATCGGCTTGCCCGCCTTGGCGATGATGAACTCACGCCCTTTGGCGGCTTGTTCGACCAAGCGCGACAAATGGGTCTTGGCTTCATGGATGTTGACGGAAATGGTCATCTGCCGCTCCTCTTGGTCAAGTGCAGTGAACTAAGTCTATCTCATCCATTTTTCGGCAAATTCCCTCCATACGCGATCCGCGTTCACGATGACCATCGTTGGCGCAGCACACCGGAATTATCGACCTCGCCTGTCAGCCGCCTGATAGCGAGGGCCGAGGTTGATGTGAGTGCGAGGGGAAATGGGAGACCTGACCCAATACTGTTAGGTTAGATAAATTATTGGCAGAATCGAGTCCGTCGCAACGATGGGGCGCGCCATGGCACGAACGAAGGCAATGCTGG
>JAYWDK010000163.1:0-14926 GCA_043779845.1 Betaproteobacteria bacterium
GTTGAAGATGTTGATGGTGACGGGCGACAGCAAATCGCCCATGGCCTGGGCGCGCTCTTCATAGTTGTCGCCGGTGATGATCTCGGGCGGGTAGGCCGCAAACTCGGCCACGCCCCTGAACACGTACCCGGCGATGTTTGGCGCGGTGTTGCTGACCCGGCCTTCGGGCCCGTGATCAGCGATAAATCTCGATGTCGGTTTGCCGCCCAGCCAGCAGATCAAACATCGCAACGCAGCGGCTCAGGTTGGACAAGCGGTGCTGCTCGGCGCGGCCCAGGCGCAGCTTGTGCAAGCCCAGCAGGCTGCGGTAGCCCCAGCGGCCAGGGCCCAGGCGCTCCAGCGCCACCGACCACTGCATCTCGCGCGTGGCCACCAACATCAGGCCATACATGCGGATGTTGGCCAGGTTCTCGATGCGCACCTGAAAGCCGTTGTCCGTGCTCTGCAACAGCTGCAAGCCAAACGGCACCAGCGTCGACGAGCGGTTGTCGCTGTGCACAAAATACAGCTCGGCGCCGCTGCGCAACTCAGTCGCGGTGTAGTCGGCCCGAGGCCGCACTGATGCGGGGTTATCAATCGCATACGACTCGCGGATGAAGGGCTGGCGCTTGCGGTCGGTGAACGAGTAATACGGCAGGCCTTTGAGCGACGACACCGCGCCAAAACGCGTCAGCATGTCGGCCAGATCACCCGGCGCGGCAAAGCTGGCGGTCAGGCCCACCAACAGTTCAAACTCCTTCGTGCGCAAACCCGCGCAGTCGGGCGGCGGGCCATCGTGCCGGCCGTCCAGCAGCCACGATTGCACCAACGCCGGCTTGTCGGCTGCCGGGTAGGCCAGGGGCGGGCCGTTGCCACACAGCGCGTTGGCGGGCTCACTCGCGGCCAGGGCCACCACGGGCCAGGCGCCCGACGTGGCCGCCGCAGCGCAGCCCAGCAAACTGCCCAGCCAGGGCAGCAAACAGCGTCGGGAGACTTCGGGTGGCGGTGGCAAGGGCATGGGGCTGCATTTTGTGCGCGCAGGGGTGCCGCCAGTGTGTCACCTGCGTTTCGTGCTGATGACAAAAGGACGCCAAAAACGCGGCATCCCTGCAAGACCGGTCAGGTCGCCGGCTTGCCATCGGCCAACTCGCGGGCCAAAAAGCGCTCTACCCGACCCCAAAAGTCCAGTTGGGTTTCAAGCTTTCTCCAGCCGTGGCCCTCTTCGGGATAGACCACCCACTCGACCTGCGGGTTGTGCGGTTTGACGGTGGCCAGCAGCGTTTCACCGTGCACGATGGGCACGCGCACGTCCCAGCCGCCATACGCCATCAACAGCGGCTGCTTGATGCGCGCGGCCAACGCCAGCGGCGACACCGCCGCGCGAGGCCAAAAACTGCACGTCGGCTTGCCATCGCCAGCTGGCGCCACGCACCCGATTCGCCCAAGGTGATGGACGACTTGCTGGTCACGCTGCCGCGCTGACTTGAGCCGGCAGCCGGCCCGAACGCGCGCGTCAATCGCCCAACGCCACCTGCTGCTCAATCGCCAGCGCCGCGCCGCTGAGCGCGGCCAGGGTGTCGGTGATCAGCGCCGTGGGGATGGCCGCCAGGTAATCCTTGAACCGGCCCTTGGCCTCGAAGCGCTCGCGAAAGGCGGAGACAAAAAACCGGTCGGCAAAGCGCGGCACGATGCCCCCGCCGATGTAGAGGCCGCCGCGTGCACCCAGGGTGAGCGCCACGTTGCCGGCAAAGCCGCCCAACAGGGCGCAAAACATGTCCAGCGTCTGGCTGCACAAAGCGTCGCTGCCGGCCACGCCAGCGTCAACAATTTGCGCGGTGGTCAACACGCCCGGCGCAGCACCTTGCACGTCGCCCAAGGCCTGGTGCAGCACCGGCAGGCCAATGCCCGACAACAAACGCTCGGCCGACACATGGGCGTATTGGCGGCGCACGCAGGCCAGCAAGGCGCTTTCAAGTGCGTCGGTGGCGGCCAGCGTGGCGTGGCCACCTTCACCGGGCAGGGCCACCCAGCCTGACCGGGTGCGCACCACGGCGCCCACGCCCAGACCGGTGCCCGGCCCCACCACCGCCAAGGTGGTGCCGACGCTGGCCTGGCCCGCTGCCTGGCTTGAGGTTTGGTTTGGTGTTTGGCTCGGCCTGCGTGCGCCGGCGCCGACCGACGCCATCGGCATCAACCGCCCGCCGCCGTGGCCACGCCATTGCGCCGGGTCCAGGCAAGGCAGCGACAGCGCCAGGGCTTCAAAGTCATTGAGCATCAGCAGGCCAGCCAGGCCAAGCTCGGACTGCACCGCCGCGCGTGAAAACGCCCAGTGGCTGTTGGTGAACGCGATGTGGTCGCCGGCCACGGCCGTGGCCACCGCAAACGCGGCGTGGCGCGGCGCTTTGAAATCGGCACCCAGCTGTTGCGCCAGGTCCCCCAGGTAGGCCTGGGCGGCTTGTGCCGGCCCGGCAAACGCGGGCACCGACAGCTTTTGCACTTGCGACACCGACGCGCCGGGCGCCGCCAGCCAGCCAAAACGCGCGTTGGTGCCGCCGATGTCCGCCAGCAACCGCGGGTAGCTTTGTGAATCGGCAGCGGCCAGCGTGGCGGGCGGGTGGGGTTTTGAAGAAGAGTGGAGCACGGGATGGCTTGTTTGGCACGGGTTGATCAAAAGCGCTTGCGGGCGCGGAAGGCGGGTGCGGAATGCGGGTGCGGAAGGTAGCGAAACTACATCGTGCCCAGGCTGTTCAACCCGGCATTGAGGGCTTGTCAACAACGCCATCGGCCGCGATTCAATAGCGGTTTTACGCTATTGAATTGACGCCATCCAGCTGGCAAACTGAAACCGATCTCGCTGTAGTCTAGCTACACCGCTGGCAAAGCTCAATTGGGCTATGCGCGGCGGCCCGTAGCCTGGCCAAACCCCGTTGCCCCACCCCAGAAAGCGCCGCGTGCAACCTGCCATCGCGTCTTTTGACAGCCCCCGCCTGATGGCCGACATTGGCGTCACATTTGCCCGCTTTGCGCTTGAGTCCGCCCCGGGTGAATTCACTGCGCTGGCTTCGCTGCGCTGCGCCGACCACGCTGATTTCCATGCGGCGGTGCGCGCCTACCTCGATGCCTTGCCGGCGGGCACCGTGGTTGAACATGCCGCCGTGGCCATTGCCAATCCGGTGGAAGGCGACCGGGTGCACATGACCAATTACCCCTGGCAGTTCTCCATCGAACAAACGCGCCAGCAGTTGCAGCTCGACACCTTGGTGGTCGTCAATGATTTCACCGCGCTGGCGATGTCGCTGCCGCGCCTGGGTGCGCCAGACCTGCACCAGGTGGGCGGCGGCGTGGCCGCGCGCAAGAGCGTGATGGGCTTGCTGGGCGCGGGCAGCGGGCTGGGCGTGTCGGGCCTGATACCGGCCGGCGATGGTTGGGTGTCGCTGGGCTCCGAGGGTGGGCACACCAGCGTGGCGCCACGCGACGAGCGCGAGATCGCGGTGCTGCGCTACGCTTGGCGTCAATACGCGCACGTGTCGTTTGAGCGCTTGTTGTCGGGCCCCGGCCTGGCGCTGATGTACCGCGCCCTGGCCGAGCACGCCGGCACGCCGGCCCAAGATCTGGCCGCGCCCGAGATCACCCAGCGCGCGCTCGATGCCAGCTGCCCTGTGTGCCTGGACACGCTGGACGTTTTTTGCGCGCTGCTGGGCACCGCCGCGTCCAACCTGGCGCTTACCTTGGGCGCGTTTGGCGGCATCTACATCGGCGGGGGCATCGTGCCGCGCCTGGGCAATTACTTTGACCAATCGCCGTTCCGCGCCCGCTTCGAAGACAAAGGCCGCTTTGGCAACTACCTGGCCGCCATCCCCACCTGGGTGATCACGGCCGAGCAATCCACCTTCATCGGCGCATCGGCCATTCTGGATTCGCAGTTGCGCGCGCTCAAGGCCGCGCCGGGCTCGGCCATCCTGAGCCAGATCCGCCGTGCCTGCGGTGAGCTGTCGCCGGCCGAGCTGCGTGTGGCCGAGCACGTGTTGCTGCACCCGCGCGCGGTGCTCAACCAGCCCATCGTCGCGATCGCCCGCGCCGCGCAGGTGAGCCAGCCCACGGTGATCCGGTTTTGCCGCTCGCTGGGCTGCGAGGGTTTGTCGGATTTCAAGCTGCGCCTGGCCTCGGGCCTGACCGGCACGGTGCCCATCACCCACGTGCAGGTGACGGCCGACGACTCGATGGTGGAGCTGGGCAGCAAGGTGCTGGGCAATACCGCGTCGGCCATCCTGCAAGCGCGCAGCCACCTCAACCGCGACATGATCGCCCGCACGATCGAGCTGCTGGCGCGGGCGGGCCGGGTGGACATTTTTACCGTGGGCGCCTACGGCCCGGTGGCGCTGGACGCGCAATTCAAGTTCTTGCGCCTGGGCATCAATAGCACGGCCCACACCGACCCCCAGCTGCAAACCCTGGCCGCAGGCGTGCTCAAAGCGGGCGACGTGGCCCTCATCATCAGCAGCGCCGGCCGCCGGCCCGAGCTGCTGGCGCTGGCCGACCTGGCCCACGCCCGGGGCGCGGCGGTGGTGGCCATCACCGCCAGCCAATCACCGCTGGCGCGCAAGGCCGACGCGGTGCTGGCGGTGGACCCCGTGGAGGACATCAGCACCCATGTGCCGATGGTCAGCCGCATCCTGCAACTGCTGATGGTCGACATCCTGACCGTGGGCGTGGCCATGCACCGCCCTGACCACGCCCCCGAAGTGGACGCCGACGCTTTGGACGCCGAAAATTCGCCACCCACACCTGGCGTTAGCACGGCGTCCCCACTGGCCCGCTTGACACTGCACAGCCGGTAAGCTGGCCCGGCCTGGCGCGGGTCTGGCGCGGGTCTGGCGGTAGTCTTGCAGCGCCACCTTGGCGGTGCTTTGTGGCGGTGGTTTGGCCGCTGCGGCGTCATGGCGGCGTTATGGAGACGATTTGGCGCGCAGCCAGGCCAGCTTGCCCTCGTACAAAGCCTGCTGCGCGCCGCCGGGGCTGCTGCTCGCCGCCTGCTGCAAGGCCTGCTGCGCGGCGCGCCACTGGCCCAGCGCAAAAAACGCCTGTGCCTGCCAAAAATACAGCTCGGCTGATGGCCCCGTGGCCTGTTGCTCGCGGTCAAACAAGGCCCGCGCCTCGGCGTAGGCGCCACGCGCCATGGCCGCCTGGCCTTGCTGCAGCGACAAAAACGGCGCCACAGGCTCCAGCGCCAAGCGGCGTTGGTTCCAGGCCTGCGCTTCGTCAAACCGCCCCTGGTTTTGCAAGGCCTGCGCCAGGTTCCACATTGCCGCCGTGTGCCCAGAATCCAGCGCCAGCACCCGGTCAAACGCGGCCACGGCAGCCATCAGGTGGCCGGCGCGCTGGTACACCACGCCCAGCGTGTTGAGCGCGGCCGTGAAACCCGCGTCGTGGCGCAGCGCCTCGCGCGCCCAGGCGTAGGCCTCGGCCGGGCGCTGCCGCACCAGTGCCTCGGTGGCGCGGTTGTTCATGAACATGGCCAGCACGGTGGCCTCGGTGATGGGCACCGTGCGCAGGCCACGCAGCTCGTCGGGCGGCAAAAAATCCACCTGCAGCCCGTTGGGCTCGTTGCCGCCCAGCGCCGACTGCCAAGCGCCCATGGTCCGGCGCGGGCCTAACACCAAGTTGACGTGGCCGCTGCGCAAGGTGAGGTTGCCCTGGCGGCTGAAGGCGTCGCCCTGCCGTGCGCTCTGGAAGCTGATCTCCAGGCCCAACTCGCGGGCAAACGCCGCCGTCATGATCACCAGCGACAAACAGTTGCCCGAGCGATCGGCAAAAGCCTGCGCGGCGTTGCGCGTGGTGGTGGCGTCATAGCGCAAGCGCAGCTCGCCCTGGCCGTACAGCGCGGCTATCAGCGCGCGCGGTGAGCCTTTTTGTTGGCTGGCGCCCACGAGCTTGGCGCGCAAAAACTGGCGCATGGCCTCGTCAAGCTCAAACACGCCATCGGCCTCGGGCGGCCGGGGCGGGTGATCAAACAGCGCGTCGTGCAACAACGGCGCGGCGGTGGGCGGCGCCGGCTTTGCTGCGGGCAGCAACGCGCAGGCGCTGAGCGACAAGGCCAACACGGTGGCCAGGGCACGGCGGCAACAACGAACGAACCAACGATTCATGGCCAGCTCCCGCACCGGGTGGGTGCGCCCAGCAGCTTACGCCCGGCTGGCGGCGGCGGCCAAGTCAATAGGGCCTGGCGGCGCGATGGCGCAGCGCCGCAAGAACCGCCTCAGCGGCGCCCGCCGCGTGCACCCCGCGCGCCGTGGCCGCCCTGGTTGCCGCCACCACCGCCACCACCACCCCCGTGGCCACCGCCGCCGCCAAGCCGGCCCCGCCCACCTTCACGCACCTGCCACAGCGGCCGCCGGGCGCGCAGTTGGCCGGCGATGCCGTCGTTGAGCCGCTCGCGCAGCGCCACCACTTGCTCAAGATAGCCAAACACGCCGGGGAAGCGCTGGTCCAGCCACAGCCACAGCGTGCAGGCGCGCAGGGCTTGCTCCATGCGGTCGAGGCGGCTGTTTTCGTCCACCTCGTGCAAAAACGCCGGCTCGCCGGCCTCGCCGTCCCAGGCGTGGCGCTCGGTCCAACCCAAAAAGGCCTGCATCAGCGTGTCGGTGCGGGTGTCCACCGGCGCTTGCGCGTAGATGAAGCGCTCGCGCAGCGACAAGGGCGCGGCGCGCTCGTCCAGCTGGCCGGCGATGTCTTGCATCTGCGCCAGCTCGGCCACTGCAAAGTGCGCGTTGTCGAGTGCCAGCTGCTCCACAAACACCGCCAGCACCTCTTTGAGCCGGCGCTTGCCCAGCTTGTTGGAGATGGTTTCGATATGCCACCAGTTGGGCGCCACCGGCGCCTTGAAGTGGCGCGGCGCACGCGGTTGCAGCGCCAGCAGATCACGCAGCATGCGCCCAGCGCTGGGCTCGGCCTCGGCCAACACGCCCGTGAAGCCTTCTTCATGGATGCCGTAACGGCCTGCGCGGCCAGCGATCTGGTGCACTTCGCTTTCGTCGAGCGTGCGGTCGGCCACGCCGTCAAACTTGGTCATGGTGGAGAACAGCACGCGTCGGATGGGCAGGTTCAGGCCCATGCCGATGGCGTCGGTGGCCACCAGTACCTCGGTTTCACCCGAGGCAAAACGCGCGGCTTCACGCTTGCGCACTTCGGGTGGCAAGGCGCCGTAAATCACGCTCACGGTTTTGCCGTTGGCGGCCACCTGGTCACGCAGCATCAGCACCTCGCGGCGGCTGAAGGCCACCACCGCGTCGCCCAGCTTGAGCGACGCAATCGGCACGGCGGCCGGCAGCATCTGCACCTCTTGCATGCGCGCAAAGTGCCGCACCTCGCAGCGCTCACCGCACAAGCCCAGCAGGTTTTCTATCGCTGGCACGGCATAGGCGGAGCAGATGATCAGCAGCTCACGCGCCGGGGCGCCCACGATGGCTTGCGTCCAGGCCCAACCGCGCCAGGGGTCAAAAATCATCTGCGCTTCGTCGATCACGGCCACGTCGATCAGCTCACCGCTGCCCATCATCTCGATGGTCGACGACACCACGCGCGCGCCGTCCATCTTGACGCTTTCTTCACCGGTGCGCAGCGAGCACGGCACGCCTGCGGCCACCAGCCGATCCCGGCCTTCGAGCGCCAGCAAGCGCAGCGGCGCCAGGTAAGCGCCGCGCTCGGCGGCGGCCAGGCGCTGGAACGCGGTATAGGTTTTGCCGCTGTTGGGCGGGCCGACAAACAAGGTGACCTTGCGCTGCGCGCGGCGGGCAATCTGAAAACTGTCGGGGTAGCCCTGAAAGGCCAGCTCGGCGGTCAAATCGTCCAGCGTATCGAGCTCGTTGACGCGGTTGGCCCAGCGGTCCAGCGCGCGGTTGCAGGCGGCCAGCAAATCGGCCAGGCTTTGCGGCGTGTTGCACTCGGATTGCAGGCCAGGCAACAGCGACTCGATGCGGCCCGGGTTGATGTTGCCGGCTTGATCAACCAGCCGGTCCAGCTCGGCTTGCAGCGCGGGGGCGTGCGGGTAGGCGGGCACGTCTTTGAGCGCCACCAGCAGCGTGGCTTTGTCGCCGTCCCGGTAAAACTGCCACACGGGTGCTGCGTCCAGCGGGATCAGGTGCGTGACCTCGATGCGCCAGTCGTTTTGCGCCAGGTGCAGCACCTGCGTGGCTTGGCGCTCCCAGGTGGCGGGGCCGGCGCGGCTGATGCCCAGCGTCTCCAGCACGCCGCTGCGCTCGGTCATCAGGGCGCGCAGCTTGGGGCCCGTGCCCACGGCGTCCAGGTGGCGCAGCGTCTCGTCAAACAGCACCGGCGAGATCCAACGGCTGGGCCGCTGGCCGGCCACGCCGCGTTGCAGCAGCACCAGGCCCAGCGCGTCCATGCGCTCGTCGGCGTCGGCCGCGTGGTCATGCACCAAATCCACCGGCAAATCAGCGGCGGCCACCACTTGCGGCAGTTGGTAGGCCGCTTGGCGGATGCGGTGCAGTGACTCGGTGCCGATGTGCGGCGGCACCCGGCCCGCGTGGCGCGGATTGGGCAGCGGGTGCGGCAAGGGCTTGGGCACAGCCGGGCGGGCGGCGGGCGGCGTTGCGGGGGCGCTTGTAGCGATGCTCGCGGCAGCGCCCGCCGCGTCGGCGGCGCCCGCAACAGGTTTTGCTGCCGGCGTGGCGGCCAGTGCCGCAGCGGGCGCGGCGCTAGGCGATCCTGCGGGCGGCGCGGCAAACAGGGCCGACTGGGAGGGCGAAGGCGTTGACTTGGAGTCGGACATGGTGGGCTTGGGCCCAGCAACGCGCAACAAAATGGTCGGGCGTTTGGGCAAATAGTGCAGTGGACGGGTGCCGTGCGCGGGCGCTGTACCGAGGCGTTGACCGCCAACCTGATGCGCCGGCACGGGCCTGGCACTGTACCGCGCTGCGGCGGGGTGGCTTGGCGGGCGCCATGTGGGCGGTTCAGGGCCGCCCTAACATCGACGGGCCATGCCCAGCACCGACCCCCAATCCACCAACGTCAGCGGCCCCAACGCGCTTGGCGACCTTGCGGCAACCGCCGCTGCGCCCGCAAACAGCACCGCCACCGCCCCGCCGCCGCTTGAAACTTGGGCCCTGGTGGTTGACGCCCTGAGCGGCGATCTGTCCGGCCTGCGCCATCGCCGCTGGCCGCTGCCCGCGCTGGGCAGCGCCGACGTGCGGGTGTTGATGCACGCCGCCAGCCTGAACTTCCCCGACCTGCTGATGACGCGCGGGCATTACCAGTTCAAGCCACCGCTGCCGTTTGTGCCCGGCATGGAGGGCGCTGGCGTGGTGCTGGAGGCCGGCCCCACCAGCGGCTGGTTGGTAGGCCAGCGCGTGAGCCTGCACGCCAAGCACGGCCTGCTGGCCCAGCAAGTGGTGTTGCCCGGCAGCGCGCTGCAAGCCATGCCCGACAGGCTGGACTTTGATGCCGCCGCCAGCCTCACCGTCACTGGCCTCACCGCCTGGGTGGCGCTGGCCCGCCTGGGCCATTTGGTGCGGGGTGAAACCCTGCTGGTGCACGGCGCGCGCGGCGGCGTGGGCCAGGCCTGCGTGCAGATTGGCCTACACCTGGGCGCCAGTGTGATCGCCACCGCCAGCCAGCCTGAACGCCTGCTGGCGCTGACTGAGGCCGGCGTGCTGGTGCTGCCCGCGTCGGGCTTCAAGGACGCCGTGCTGGGGGCCACCGGCGGCCAAGGCGCCGACGTGATCGCCGACCCCGTGGGCGGTGACGTATTTGATGAATCGCAGCGTTGCATCGCGTTTGGCGGCCGGCTGCTGGTGCTGGGTTTTGCCAGCGGCCGCATCCCCAAGCTCGACATCAACCGCCCGCTGATCAAGGGCTACAGCGTGGTGGGCGTGCGCGCCGGCGAATACGGCCGCCGCCACCCCGCGCAGGCCCTGGAGCACCAGGCCGCCGTGTTGCGTCTGGCCGAGGCCGGTGTTTTGCGGCCGACCATCGGTGCACGTTATGCGCTGGAAGGTGGCGTGGCCGCGCTGGCCGCCATGGCCGCGCGCACGGTGCTGGGCAAGATCGTGGTGAAGATGGTTTAACGCGCCGGGCGCGGATCGCGCCCTCGCAGATCTAGCGCGCCAGCTCGCTCCGCATCGCGTCAATCACCGTCTTGTAATTGGCCTGACCAAAAATCGCGCTGCCGGCCACAAAAGTGTCGGCGCCGGCGTCGGCTGCGCGGCGGATGTTGTCGGTCTTGATGCCACCGTCCACCTCGAGCCGGATGTCGCGGCCTGAGGCGTCGATCAGCTTGCGCAGACGCTCGATCTTGCGCAGTGAGCTGTCGATGAAGCTCTGGCCGCCAAAGCCCGGGTTCACGCTCATCACCAGCACCAGGTCCACCTTGTCGAGCACCCATTCCAGCACCTCGATCGGCTGGGCCGGGTTGAATACCAGGCCGGCCTGGCAGCCCGCGCCCTTGATGAGTTGCAGCGTGCGGTCCACGTGCGCGCTGGCGTCGGGGTGGAAGCTGATCAGGTCGGCGCCGGCCTTGGCAAAAGCCAGCGCCAGCGCGTCCACCGGCTGCACCATCAGGTGCACGTCGATCGGCACACGGCTGCCGTCGGCTTTGACGGCGTGCTTGCGCAGCGATTCGCAGACCATCGGGCCAAAGCTCAGGTTGGGCACGTAGTGGTTGTCCATCACGTCGAAATGGATCCAGTCGGCGCCGGCCTCGATCACCAGGCGCAACTCGGCGCCCAGGTTGGCAAAGTCGGCCGACAAGATGCTGGGGGCAATGCGGAATGTTTTGGTCATGGTGTTCTGGCCTGGAGGGGCCGGGGATTTTCGCAGCCTTCCCAGGAGGCTGTCGGGCTTGGGGTCGGGCCCGATCCCAAGCCCGACAGGCTCCTAGAATGCGGCCCATGTCCCAACCCAGCATCACCTGCACCGTAGCGGTTCGCCCGCTGCCCGAGCAGACCGATCCGGCGCAGCAGCTTTACGGCTACGCCTACACGGTCACCCTCCTCAATACCGGCAGTGTGGCGGCGCAATTGATTGCCCGCCACTGGCTGATCACCGACCACCGGGGCGCCGTGCAAGAGGTGCGTGGCCTGGGCGCCGTGGGCCACCAGCCGCTGCTCAAGCCGGGTGAAACCTTTGAGTACACCAGCTGGGCGCAGATCGGCACGCCGCAGGGATCGATGCAGGGCACTTTTTTTTGCATCACTGATCAGGCCCACTGGTTTGACGTGCCGGTGCCCGAGTTCGCCCTGGTTGACCCGGCCACGCTGCACTGAATGACGCTGCCCCCACGCGCCCTTCTCTCGCTGCCTGCCGAGGGGGCGCGCCAGGCGTTTCGGGCGGCAGCGCTTGCCTGACATGGCCCGCAAAAATGGCGCGGCCTGGGATCTGACGGCGCTGCTCAACGCCGCCGACCCCAAAGCCCCGCGCCCCGACCGCCATCTGTGGCTGGTTCGGCTGGTTGAATGGTTGCGCCACGGCCCGCTGGAGGGCGCGGGCGGCGACACCCCACGCCCCGTGCTGCGGCTCAAACATTTGCTCAACGTACTCGAGCGCAACGACGAGCCGCGCGGGCGCATCACCGCGCTGCTGGGGCGTTTTTGGCGCGAGACCGACATGGCCGCGCTGTTTGCCGACTTTGGTTTTACCGCCCGCCGCGACCTGTGGGGCGAGGTGGGCGAGCGCCTGGCCTTGCGCCTGCTGCCCGGCACGCCCGACACCGACGACGGCGGTGCGCTGTTCAACCTGCTGTTCACCCAGGACGACGACGCAATTTGGCTGGCCGCCATCGACGCCACCACCTTGGCGCGGCTGGCCGCGCTGCTGACCGTGGCCCGCACCAGTACGGCATCGCCATCAACAAGCCCCGCCATCACGGCCGCAGCGGCCCCGGCCGGCCCCGAACTGGCCCCCGGCAGCGTCGACGACTGGCGCACCCCGCTGCTGCAAGCCATGACCTGGCTGGTCAGCGCCATCCGGGCGGCGGCGTTTGCGTCCACCTTGCGCCGGCGCATGGGCGCCGAGCTGCTGGCTGACCGGCCGTTTGAGCAACTGGTGCGCGCCGCCGAGGCGCTGGCCAACTCATTGCAAGCCCTGCCAAGCCACGAGCAACAAGCCGCTCTGGCCCAGCACGCCACCTATTTGCGCGCCTTGCTGCAGCGCTGCCGCGAGGCGGCCGACAGCGTGCACGCTCATCTTGATGAATATGGCGTGTCGGTCAACATCGTGTTCGAGGTGGAGCAGCTGCAAGCCCGGGCGCTGCGGCTGGAGGCGCTGCTGGACCTGGCCTTGTCGGACGAACCGCAGTTGGAGCTGCAGCGCTTGCTGGTGTCGCTGGTGGCCTTGTCGCGCCAGCGGCGCAGCCTGCGCGCGCTGCTGTCGCGCCAATACTCGCTGCTGGCCCGCAAGGTGGCCGAGAGACACGCCGAGACCGGCGAGCACTACATCACCCGCACCCGGGCAGAGTACCGCCGGATGCTGGGCAACGCGGCCGGTGGCGGCGCGGTGCTGGCGGGCACCACCTTTGCCAAGTTCGCGATCCTGGGGCTGGCGCTGGCGCCGTTCTGGGGTGGTTTTGCGGCGGGCCTGAACTACGCCATCAGCTTTTTGATCGTGCATTTGCTGCACTGGACGGTGGCCACCAAACAGCCCGCCATGACAGCACCGGCGATGGCCGAAAAACTGGCCGCTTTGCAGCGCGAGCCCTTGGTCGAGGTGGCCGGCACCACGCGGGACGCCAGCCCCGACGCCACCCACCCGGGCCCGGCCCACGACAGCCCCGCCGTTGAAGGTTTTGTCGACGAAGTGACCCATCTGGTGCGCTCGCAAATGGCCGGCATCGTGGGCAATCTGGCGCTGGTGATCCCGCTGGTGCTGGCGGTGCAAATGGGGGCGTGGCGGCTGTTTGGCGCGCCGCTGGTGAGCGCCCATGACGCCGGGCACGTGCTGCACTCGATCACCTTGCTGGGGCCCACCGCGCTGTTTGCCGCCTTCACCGGCGTGCTGCTGTTTGCCAGCAGCCTGATCGCCGGCTGGGCCGAAAACTGGTTTATCTACCACCGGCTGGACAGCGCGCTGGCCCACCACCCGGGCATCGTGGCGCGGCTGGGCGCGTCGCGCGCGCAGCGCTGGTCGCTGTGGTGGCGGGCCAATGTGTCGGGGCTGGCGGCCAACGTATCGCTGGGCTTGCTGCTGGGCCTGGTGCCGGTGCTGCTGGCGTTTGTGGGCCTGCCCATTGAGGTGCGGCACGTCACCTTGTCCACCGGGCAGTTGGCGGCGGCGGTCAGCACGCTGGGCTGGGCCACCGCAGCCACGCCGGATTTTTGGTGGTGCGTGGCCGGGCTGGGCGTGACGGGCGCGCTCAACCTGGGTGTTAGCTTTTGGCTGGCGCTGCGCGTGGCCATGCGCTCGCGCGACATCCAGCTGCACGACCGGCGGCGTTTGAACCTGGCCATCTGGCGCCGCCTGCGCCGCGCACCGCGCAGCTTTTTGCTGCCGGATTGAGGAGCCGTCAATGAGCTTGACCGCAGCACTGGGCGACCACGACCGCGACACCACGCAAGTCACGCTGGCCAATGGCGTGCGGGTGGTCACCATCCACCTGCCTTACCTGCAAACAGCCAGCGTGAGCGTGTTTGTGCGCAGCGGCAGCGCCCATGAAAAACGCCGCGACAACGGCATCAGCCACGTGATCGAGCACATGGCGTTCAAGGGCACCACCGAGCGTGACGCGCGGCGCCTGAACCTCGACGCCGAGCGGCTGGGCGCCGAGGTCAACGCGCACACCGACAAAGACCACACCGCGTTTCACATGCGTGGCCTGGGCCCGCACGCGCCCACCTTTGTGCGCATGCTGGGCGACATCGTGCTGCACGCCACCTACCCCGAGGCCGAGCTGCTGCACGAGCGCGACGTGCTGCTGCACGAGTTCATCGAGGACGAAGACGACCCGATGTCGGCCGCCTTCAAGCTGCTCGACCGCGCCTGCTACGGCCAGCATCCGCTGGCCCAGCCGGTGATCGGCACGCGGGCCAACATTGAGCGCTTCACGCGCGCCGACCTGGTGGCCCACGTGGCAAGCCAATACACCGGCGCCAACGTGGTGGTGGCGGCGGCGGGCGCGATCAACCCCGAGGCCATCCAGCGAGAGGCCGAGGCCTGCTTTGGCGCCATGCCACGCGGCGAAAAAAACCAATTGCTGGCGCCGCCTTACCTGGGCGGCCTGCGCACCCGCAACCTGGCCGGCAGCAACCAGACGCACCTGGTGATGGGCTTCCCCATCCCCACGCTGCAAGCCGACGACCCCACCGGCGCGGTGGCCGCCGCGCTGTTTGGCGAGGGCATGAGCTCACCCTTGATGGACCAGCTGCGCGAGCGCCAAGGCCTGGTGTATTACGCCGCCTGCTCGGCCGACGTGATCGACAGCGCGGGCCAGTTTGTGGTGGATGCGTCCACGTCGCCCGCCCAGTTGTTTGACTGCCTGGGCGCCTTGTCGCGCTTGCTGGCCACGCAGGCCGACACCATTGCCCCGGTGGACCTGGAGCGCGCGCACAACCAGATCCTGGTGCGCCGCTTGCACGCACTTGAGAAACCCGGCCGCCGCCTTGAAGAAGCCGCGCTGGCCTTGTTTGTGCACGGCAAGCTGCGCTCGCGCGCCGATTGGCTGGCCCGCGTCGAGGCCGTGACCGCCGACCAGGTGCGGGCCACGTTTGCCACCATGCTGGGCGCAGGCGCGTCGCTGGCCATCACCGGCCGGGTGGCGCGTGGCGCGGCAGACCGGGCGCGCGAGATCCTGGCGGCAAGTGGCTTGTGACGGCCGGGCGATGACACCCAGCCCGCCCTCACCCCAACCCTCTCCCGCCAGCGGGCGAGGGGGCCAGGCACGACATGCGGGCCTGGGCCCTCTGACCCTGTGGCTCTCTGGCTCTCTGGCTCTCTGGCTCTC
>JAYWDK010000164.1:0-14863 GCA_043779845.1 Betaproteobacteria bacterium
GCGCCCCGGCCCGGCATCCTGGATTTTCAGGACGCGGTGATCGGGCCGGTGACCTACGACATCGCCTCTTTGCTGCGCGACGCCTTCCACTCGTGGGACGAGGCGCAGGAGATCGACTGGGCGGTGCGCTGGTGGCAGCAGGCGCGCGCCGCCGGCCTGCTGGCCGGGCACCCGATGGCCGACGATTTTGGTGAGGCCTGGCGCGCTTTGGAGTGGATGGGCTTGCAGCGCCACCTGAAGGTGCTGGGCATTTTTTGCCGGCTCAAGCACCGCGACGGCAAACCGGCCTACAGCGCCGACCTGCCGCGCTTTTTTGGCTACGCCAGCCGGGTGGCGCTGCGCTACCGCGAGCTGGTGCCGCTGGTCGCGCTGATCGAGCCGATGACCGGCGCGCTGACGGCCAGCGGGTTTTCAATGCGCTAGCGCGTCACAGGCAGGCAGCGGTCACGGGCAGGCCGCCATCACCTGCGCCACCGCCGCCGTCAGCCGCTTGGCATACGGCACGTGCAAAAACTCGTTCGGCCCGTGGGCATTGCTTTTGGGGCCCAGCACGCCGCAAACCATCATCTGCGCGGCCGGAAAGCCCTTTTGCAGCAGGCTCATCAGCGGGATGGTGCCGCCCTGGCCGATATAGCCCACCGGCGCGCCAAACTGGGCCTGGGATGCGGTGTTCAGCGCCGCTTCAAGCCAGGGCGCCAGCGCCGGCGCATTCCAGCCGTTGGCGCCCAGCGCGCCGGCCCGGCCGTCGGGGTGGAAGGTCACTTTGGCGTTGTACGGCGCGTTGTCTTCGAGCAGGGCTTTCAGCGCCAGCGACGCCTGATGCCCGTCCACCAGCGGCGGCAGCCGCAGGCTGAGCTTGAAGGCGGTGAACGGCCGCAGCACATTGCCGGCGCTTTTCATCTCGGAGAACCCGTCCACCCCGGTCACCGACAACGTCGGCCGCCAGGTGCGATTGAGTAGCGCCTGCACCGGGTCGGTGGTGGTGGGCAGCGCTGCGCTGCCGTCAGCGCCGCAGGCCCACGGGAAGGTCTTCCAGGTGGCGTCGCCCAAAATTGCCGCTGCGGCGCGCACCTGCTCGGCCCGGTCAGTGGGCAATTGGCAGTGAAAACTCTCGGGCAGCAAGCGGCCGGTGGCCGAGTCTTCGAGCCGGTCGAGCACGTTGCGCAGGATGCGAAAGCTGGACGGCACCACGCCGCTGGCGTCGCCCGAGTGGATGCCCTCGGTCAGGATTTCGACCCTCAGCACGCCCGAGACCATGCCGCGCAGCGAGGTGGTGAGCCAGAGCTGGTCGTAATTGCCGGCGCCCGAATCCAGGCACACCACCAGGCTGACATTGCCCAGCCGGGGGCGCAGCGCATCGAGGTAAGGCGGCAGATCCTGTGAGCCGCTCTCCTCGCAGGTCTCAATCAGGCCGACGATGCGCGGGTGGGTCAGGTTTTGGGATTTGAGCGCCTCCACCGCCGTGATCGAGGCGTAGACGGCATAACCGTCGTCGGCGCCGCCCCGGCCGTAAAGTAGGTCGTTTTCGTACTTTGGCGTCCACGGGCCCAGGTCGCTGCGCCAGCCGGTGAACTCAGGCTGTTTGTCGAGGTGGCCGTACATCACCACGGTGTCGGTCGAGCCGGGCTTGGTGGCCGGTATCTCAAAAAAGATCACCGGCGTGCGGCCGGGCAGGCGCACCACCTCCAGTGTCAGCCCCGGCACGTTGCGCGCCTCAACCCAGGCTGCGGCGTCGCGCACCACGCGCTCGATGTGGCCGTTGGCGGCCCAATCGGCATCGAACATCGGGCTTTTGGCCGGCACGCCGATGTAGTCGGTGAGCGCGGGCACGATGGCCCCGTCCCAGCGGCGGTTGGCATAAGCGCCCAGGGCGCTGGCTTCGTCGGGCTGCACGGGCAGCAAGGGGTCGCGTGCGTTCATGGTGGGCTCACTGGGTTGGCGGTGGGTTGACGACGTCGGGCGGAAGTCTAGACCTTGGCCAGCGGCAAGGCCGCCAACCACTCGCCCAGATCGGCCAACACTTGAGCCTGCTCGGGTTCGTTGAAGATTTCATGCGCCAGCTTGTCGTAGCGGTGGGCTTGCACCCTGGCTTTGGGCGCGTTGGCGGCAAAGTGGTCGCTGCCTCGCGGCGCCACGCAGCGGTCGGCGCCGGCATACAGCAGCAAGGTGGGCAAGCGCCACTGGGGCGCACGCTGGCGCACCAGTTCGCCGCCGTCCACGATGAAGCGCACCAGGCGCGGCGTGATGCGGTCATGCACCAACGGGTCGGCGATGTAGGCGCGCACCACCGCCGGGTCGCGGCTGATCCAATCGGGTTTCAGGCCGTTGCTCAACAACATGCCCGGCGCTATCCGCCCCAACACCGCCAGCAGCACTTTTTGCACCGCGCTCATGCCAGCGTCCAGCGCGGGCGACGACATCACCAGCGCGTCCACCGCTTGCCACCAGGCCGCCGGCCGGGGCGCCAGGCCTTCGGCGACAAAGCGGCCCACCACCAAGCCACCCATGCTGTGGCCCAGCAGCACCAGCGGGCCGGGCGGGCTGGCTTGGGCACGGACATGGGCAATCACCGCACCCAGGTCGGCCAGCAAGCTGTCGTCGGCCGCCACACCGCCGCGCGCGCCGGTGGACTGGCCGTGGCCGCGCTGGTCGTAGCCGACCACCGCCCAACCTTGCGCGGCCAGATACGCGGCCACATGGGCGTAGCGGCCGATGTGCTCGCCCAGGCCGTGCACGATCAGCACCGTGCCACGTTGGCCGCCCGCGACGCCCGCCCGTTGGCGCCAGGTTTGCAAGTGCAGCAGCAGGCCGTCGGCGGTGGTGAGTGTGCTCATGCTGATGCGGGCCTCGCGGCGGCGGGGTTGGTGAATGTTGGCGCCGAACCGGGCACTGGCCTGGGCGCGCTGTGGCCGCCCGGCGCGGCGCCAACCATCACGCGGCCGGGGCCTGGGTCATGCAGAAAAAGTTCAGCTTGTTGCCATCGAGGTCGCGGCAGTAGCCGGCGTAAAAACCAGGCCCACGCGGCCCGGACTGGCCTTCGTCAGTGCCGCCCAAGGCCAGCGCGCGGGCGTAGGCCTCGTCCACCTTTTGCGGGCTGTCCACCACGATCGCCGTCATCGTGCCGTTGCCGGGCTGGGCGGGCTGTTGATCGAAGGGGATCATCACGCCCAGCGCGGGCTTGTCCATAGCGGTGCCCCAGGCATAACCGCGGCCAAAATCCATGATGCGCTTGATGCCCAGCGGCGCCAGCAGGGCGTCGTAAAACGCGGTGGCGCGGGGCAAATCATTGGTGCCGATGGTGACGTAGCCAATCATGATCAATCTCCGGGTTGGGATACAGGATCGCCTTTGTACCCAACACTGGCCAACTTGCCCAGCCCTGTTTCAGCCGATTGCGCCCGGTTGGCTTCGCTCAAACTTGAACACCGCCACGCTGGCCATCAGGTTGGGCCAGCGCCGCACGGCCTGGCCAGCGTGGAAGCCAAAGCTGTCCAGCAAATTGAGGCCGTGGCGGCGTGCCAGCACTTCAAAATCGGCAAAAGTGCCCACGCGGATGTTGGGCGTGTCGTACCACTGGTAGGGCAGGATTTTGGTGACCGGCATGCGCCCACGCAGCACCGACAGGCGGTTGGGCCAGTGCGCAAAGTTGGGGAAGCTGACGATGCCAATCGTGCCCACGCGGGCGGTTTCGCGCAGCATTTTTTCAGTGTTGCGCAGGTGTTGCAGCGTTTGCAGTTGCAGCACCACGTCAAAGCTGCGGTCCTCAAACAGCGCCAAGCCGTCTTCAAGATTGAGCTGCACCACGTTGACGCCGCGCCGGGCGCAGGCCAGCACGTTGTCGTCGTCAATCTCCACGCCATAGCCGGTGCAGCCCTTGGCCTGCTGCAAGTGCGCCAGCAAGGCGCCGTTGCCGCAGCCCAGATCCAGCACACGCGCGCCAGCGGGCACCAGCTCGGCGATCAGTTCGATCTCGGTGGTCACGGCGGCGCTCATGGTGCCAAGCCCGCCGCGATGCGGTCAAACGTGGCGCGCAGCACACCGTGGTAGCGCGGATCGTCCAGCAAAAACGCGTCGTGGCCGTGGGGCGCGGCGATTTCGGCGTAAGTCACCGCTATGCGGTTGTCGACCAAAGCCTTGACGATCTCACGCGACCTTGCCGGTGAAAACCGCCAGTCGGTGGTGAAGCTCACCACCGTGAAGCGCTTGCCGCGCGCGGCCTCAAAAGCCGCCGACAAATTGCCGCCAAACGCCCGCGCCGGGTCAAAGTAATCGAGCGCGCGGGTGATCAGCAAGTAGGTGTTGGCGTCAAAGTATTCACTGAACTTGTCGCCCTGGTAGCGCAGGTAACTCTCGATCTGGAACTCGATGTCCTGGGTGGAGTAACCCAGCTCGGCCGACCTCATCTCGCGGCCAAATTTTTCTTCCATCGAGTCATCCGACAAATACGTGATGTGGCCAATCATGCGGGCCACGCGCAGGCCACGCTTGGGCAGCACGCCGTGGGCGTAGTAGTGGCCGCCGTGAAAATCGGGGTCGGTGATGATGGCGCGGCGCGCCACCTCGTTGAAGGCAATGTTTTGCGCCGACAAATTGGGCGCGGTGGCCACCGCGATGCATTCACCCACACGCCCGGGGTGGCGCAGCGTCCAGCTCAGCGCCTGCATGCCGCCCAGGCTGCCGCCCAGCACGGCGGCCAGCTTGCTGATGCCCAGCCGGTCAAACAACAAGGCTTGCGCGTCGACCCAGTCTTCCACGGTGATCACCGGAAAATCAGCGCCCCAGGGCGTGCCGGTGGCCGGGTTGGTGTCCAGCGGCCCGGTCGAGCCAAAACACGTGCCCAGGTTGTTGACGCCGATGACAAAAAAGCGGTTGGTGTCGAGTGGTTTGCCGGGGCCCACCAGGTTGTCCCACCAGCCCTCGCTGCGCTCGACGCCGGCATGCGTGCCGGCCACGTGGTGGCTGGCATTGAGCGCGTGGCACACCAGCACGGCATTGCTGCGTGCGGCGTTGAGCGTGCCGTAGGTCTCGTAGACCAGCTCATAACCCGCAAGCCAAGCTCCGCTCATCAAGGGCAGCGGCGGCTCGAAAAACATCTTTTGCGGTGTGACGTGCCCGATGGTGGCCATGGTGCGTGTTGGCAATGAGATGGCAATGATCCTGGCAATAAAAAAACCCGGCGCCGCTTGGGAGAGTGCGGTCACCGGGTTGGGCATCACTCTTTAGCGGCATTTGTAAAGCGCCCGCAATCTGGAACAAATCGGCGCTACCACAACAAGTATATCGACGCACGTTGGCTGCGGCGCCAGCGTGCGAGCACCCAGCGCGTCAGTAGTTTTTCGTCACCAGCGTGATCCCGCCGGTGTAGGCCAGGCTGATGCGCACGGGGCTGCCGATGGCGCCTGCGGCATCGATTTCAATGCAGTCGGCCTCGGTCGCCTGCGTCACCCGGCTGGTGTTTTGCACGGTGGCGTTTGAGCAAAGAAACGCAACGCCTCCGTCAGCCTCAAGCGACCAAGTGGACTGAACAAAGCCGCTGGTGCCGGAGCCCGTTGAACACGCCGCATAGATGGTGACGTCGGCCGATGCGCCCAGGTCACCAACCTTGGCTGCGGTGGGCAGCGCAGTGACGGAGGTTGCTTGCGCGCAGCGGCCATCGTCGTAGGCAGCGCCCAGCCCGGTGTAGTCGGTCGTGTTGTAGTAGCCAATCGGGCTGCCGTTGCCCACCAAGGTGGTTCCCTGCTTGATGTTCACGGTACTTTGGAACCGGCCCGTTGTGGCCCCGGTCAACGCAAAAACCCCCGCCGCCAGTGGCGAAGAGGCGTAAGCAATGGTGTAGGACTTGCCGTCGCTGCCGGTGCCAACCGTCGTCCAGCTATGGGTGGAGCTGCGCAAATTGCCGACGGCCGTTCGCACTGCATAGGTTTGCGTTGTTGGCGTGGCGCTAGTGTCGCCACCGCCACCGCCACATGCCGACAAAACCATCGCGCTTGCCGCGCTCGCAACTGCCCAAAAAATTGATCGCTTCACTCTTTGCTCCCTTTCCCCGAGGATTCGAGGTGTAAACGATTGTGACTTAAACACGGCTGACTCAAAAGCGGCAGTTGACCAGACTCCGGCGCCATGCCCCGCGTCCGGGAACCCTCATCGCCCAATCGCGCCAACGTGCGCGAGGTGCTGGCCGTCAACATCATTCGGCTGCGCGCGGCAAAGGGCTGGTCGCAAGAAGCCCTGGCATTTGAATGTGGCCTGCACCGCACCTTCATCGCCCATGTCGAACGCAAGAGCCGCAACCTGTCTTTGGACAACATTGACAAGATTGCAGCCGCGTTCAGCGTTGAAACTTGGCAATTGCTCAAACCCACCTACAGCGCCTGACGCCGTAGGCCTGCTTTGAACAGCCCAACTGGGGCGTCATCACAAGGGCGTGCGGTTAAATGGCAAGGACGCCTCCATCGAATTGCCACTCGCGTGAAGGCAGGCGGAACCGCCCAGCGCATGGCTCGGCAACTCTGTCAACCGGCGCCGACAAGCGCCACAAGGATTTCTCCCCATGCCCACCCGCTGCGCCAACAGGCGCTGGTGGTGCCCGACAAGATCGACCGTTTGGCCAACTTTCACCAACAAACCCGGGAGACGCTCAAGGAGTTGGTGCAGGCCGCCGGCCTGAGCCACGCCAAGCAGATCAGCGCCACGCACGTGGTGCGCCGCACCTCGGACCACGAGGTGCGCCTGCTGGCGAACATGCTCACCACCGTGGCTCCGGGCGCCTTGTTGGCGGCCGAGCGCGGCGAAGCCGACTGGCCGCACAAGGTGTTCAGCCTGTATTGGCCACTGGCGCGCAGCGTTAGCTTCCGGGCGGCCGCCCTGGCTAACACGGCGACAACACAGGCCCAGGCGTCAACACCGAGGGCGGATCCGGCGCAACCCCCCGCACCAAGGGATGCCAAACCGCGGCAGATCGCCAAGAATGGATCCGTGAAAAATATCACGGATTCTGGCTCATGAACGCCGTCCTCCTGGTGGTGCGCGACGCCGGCCAAGCAGCCAACTGGCATGCCGAACTGTCGGAGGCCGGCCGCTGGAAGATGCTGCCGCCCGCGCGGTCGTTTGCCGAAGCCCGCCAAGCCATAACGCGCCACCAGCCCGCGCTGCTGGTGTCTGACTTGCAGTTGCCAGACGGCGTGCTGGCCGACACCGTGCGTGGCTTGCGCGCCTCGCCGCCGCGCCAATCACACGTGCGCGTGCTGGCCCTCACCGGCAACGCGCCCAACAACTTGCTGCTGGACGCCCTGCAAGCCGGCGCCGACAACATGTTCGAGACCACGCAAGCGGCGCCCGGCACGCTGGCCCGGCATGTGGCCGAAACCCTGACCGGCGGGGCCAACATCGCGCCCTGGATCGCCCACCATTTGATGGCGCACTTCGACGTGCAAGCCCTCGAGCCCAAGGCGCAGTCGGTGCCCACGCTGGTCAGCCCCTTGAGCTTGACCGCCGAAGACCGCCAGCTGTTGCGTCAGTTGTCCAGCGGCCACTGCCTCAATGCCCTGGCCACGCACGCCGGCGTGGCGGCAGGTGAATTGGCCTCGCAAGTGGGTTGCATCTACCGCAAGATGCAATGGGAGTTGCGGGCGGGCAATTTGCAGCTGGCTTGACCGCTGCGGAGGTTGGCCCACCTGGCGGGCGCCGAAATCAGGCGACCGCCGGCAAGCACGGGCCAATCAGGCGGCCGGTGGCGCGGTGTCGATGAAGCTCTGGCGACCCGCCAGCTTGTCGCCCAGCTTGGCCAGATTGGCGTGGGCATCGCGCCAGTCGATGTGGGCGAAGCGGAAATCAAGATACGACAGCGCACAGCCCACCGCCACGTCGGCCAGCGTGAAGTGGTTGCCGTTGCACCAGGGCTTGTCGCCCAGGCCTGAGCTCATGGCCTTGAGCGCGGCGGTAACGCGGCTCATCTGGCGGTCAATCCAGGCCTGGCAGCGGGCGCCATCGCGCGGCGCCCAAGTGGCCTCCATGCGGGCCAGCAGCAGAGCGTCACAGACGCCGTCGGCCAGGGCCTCCCAGGTGCGCACCTCAACACGCTCGCGGCCCGATGGCGGGATCAGCTTGCCCACGGGCGACAGCGTATCGACGTACTCAACGATGACGCGGGAGTCAAACACCGCCTCGCCACCTTCCATCACCAGACAGGGCACCTTGCCCAGTGGGTTGGACTTGAGCATGACGTCGCTGCCCCACACGTCTTCAAGCACGAACTGGTAATCGAGCTTTTTTTCGGCCATCACCACGCGCACTTTGCGCACGTAGGGACTGGTGAGCGATCCGATGAGTTTCATGATGTGGTTTATTGATGGGGCGTCCCTGACGATTTGATTCTAGCCAAGCAGGCCCCGGCCACTGCCGCGCCCGCCCTCCGGATGGGTGGTTGTCGCGCGGAGCCGACACCGGCCCATGCCGGGAAAATAACAACCTGGCGGGCTGGGCGCCGGACACCGAAACAGACACGGCGCCCAGCGCGGCACCGTCAGCGCGCCAACGTCCAGTCGACCCGTGTGGGGCGGCCCGGCAGCGCAAGCGTGGCGCCCGCCTCCGGCGCGTTGGCCAGCACGCGCCCGCGCCGGATCACCTTGAGACGGGTGGCCCGCAGCCGCAGCGCCTCGACTGCCGACCGGGCTTGCAGCAGCACAAAGTCGGCATGATTGCCCACGGCCAGGCCGTAGTCGGGCAGGCCCATCACTTTGGCGGCGTTCACCGTCACGGCGTCAAAACACGCACGCATCTGTGCCTGGCTGGTCATCTGCGCCACGTGCAAGCCCATGGCGGCCACCTCCAGCATGTCGGCCGAGCCCAGGCTGTACCAGGGGTCCATCACGCAATCCTGGCCAAAGGCCACGTTGACGCCGGCCGCCATCAGCTCGGGCACGCGCGTCATCCCACGCCGCTTGGGGTAGCTGTCGTGCCGGCCTTGCAGCGTGATGTTGATCAGCGGGTTGGCCACCGCGTGCACGCCGGCCTCGGCGATCAGCGGCAGCAGCTTGCTGACGTAGTAGTTGTCCATCGAGTGCATGGAGGTGAGGTGCGAGCCGGTAACGCGCCCCTGCAAGCCCAGGCGTTGCGCGTGAAAAGCCAGCGTCTCGATATGGCGCGACAGCGGGTCGTCGCTTTCGTCGCAATGCATGTCCACGCGCAGGCCGCGCCCGGCGGCCAACTCACACAGCAGCTTGACGCTCTGGGCGCCGTCGGCCATGGTGCGCTCCAAGTGCGGGATGCCGCCCACCACGTCCACGCCCATATCCAGCGCGCGTCTCAAATTGGCCAGCGCGCCGGGCGCGCGCAGCACGCCATCTTGCGGAAACGCCACCAGTTGCAGGTCAAGGTAAGGCGCCACCAACTGCTTGACGTGCAACAGCGCGCGCACCGCCAGCAGGCGTTCGTCGCACACATCCACGTGGCTGCGGATGGCCAGCAAGCCCCGCGCCACCGCCCAGTCGCAATACTGCAAAGCGCGCTCCACCAGCGCGTCAAACGTCAGCAAGGGCTTCAGCTCGCCCCACAGCGTGATGCCTTCGAGCAGCGTGCCGCTGCCGTTCACCCGTGGCAGGCCGTAGCTCAACGTGGCGTCCAGGTGGAAATGCGCGTCAACGAAAGGCGGGCTCAGCAGCCAGCCGGCGGCGTCGATTACCTCCAGGCCGTCGGGCGGCTTGGCCGAGGCAAACAGTTGCGGGCCGATGGCCTGGATGCGGCCGTTTTGCACCAGCACGTCGATGCCCGTGCGGCCGTCAGGCAAGGTGGCGTTGAGGATCAGCATGGGCGCCTTGTTGATGAGCACAAGGCCCCAAGCGTAGCGTGCCCCCACGCGCCCGATGGCATCATCCAACGATGCTTACCCCCCAACAGCAGCAGCAATACCAAGTCGACGGCTACCTGGTATTGCCCGGCTTCAAAACACCCGACGAACTGGCCACGCTGCGCGAGCGCGCCGGGCAAATCGTCGCGGCGTTTGACGCCAACAGCCACCGCAGCGTTTTCTCCTCGTCCGACCAGGCCCGCCGCGCCGCAGGCGCCGATTTTTTGGCCTCGGCCGAAGGCATCCAGTGCTTTTTTGAAGAAGAGGCTTTTGACGCGCACGGCGCGCTGCGCCAGGCCAAGGCGCTGTCGATCAACAAGATCGGCCACGCCCTGCATGACCTGGACCCGGTGTTCGAGCGCTTCTCGCGCAACACCGCCCTGGCCGGGCTGGCGGCCGATCTGGGGCTGCAAGACGCCAAGCTGTGGCAGTCGATGTACATCTTCAAGCAGCCCGGCATTGGCGGCGAGGTGAAGTGGCACCAGGACGCCAGCTTCTTCGACACCACCCCGTCCACCGTCACCGCGTTCTGGTTTGCGCTGGAAGACGCCACGCTGGACAACGGCTGCCTGTGGGTGCAGCCGGGCGGCCACCGTGGGCCGCTGCGCGAGCGGTTTATCCGGGAGGGCGACGCCGTGCGCATGCAGGCGCTGGACAGCACGCCCTGGCCTGACCAAACCACCGCCGTGCCGGTGCCCGTCAAGGCCGGCACGCTGATCTGTTTTCACGGCCAACTGCCGCACTACAGCGCGCCCAACCGGTCAGCCGTGTCGCGCCACGCCTACACCCTGCACGCCACCAGTGGCCACGCCCACTACGCCGCGCGCAACTGGCTGCAGCGCGGCGCAGCAAACCCGGTGCGGGGGTTTTGATGCCCCATCCAAGCGCCCCTGAGGCGCTGGTTCAACGCCAGCTGGATGCCTACAACGCCCACGACCTGGACGCGTGGCTGGCCACCTATGCCGCAGATGCCCAGCAGTTTGAGCACCCGGCCTTGCTGCTGGCCGCAGGCCATGCGCAAATCAGGGCCCGCGCAGCGCCGCGGTTCACCGAGCCCAATCTGCATGCCAGGCTGCTAACCCGCACGGTGATGGGCGCCGTGGTGATCGACCACGAGATCGTCACCCGTCACCTGCCCGAAGGCCCCGGCACGGTCGAGCTGGTGTGCATCTACCAGGTGGCCCACGGCCTGATCCAGAGCGCGTCCTTCGTATTTGGCACGCCGGTGCTGGACGCGTCGGCGACAAACACCGACTGACCCGGCAACAACCCAGGCTTAGCATGGCCTCCCGCGCCGCCGCGCGCCGCCGACCAGCCCTCACGCCATGCCGTCAGCACCCCGCATCCCAGGCCGCCGCTTCCTGCAATCGCCCGGCCCCACGCCGGTGCCCGACGAGGTGCTGTTTGCGGCGGCGCGCCAACCCATGGACATGGGCGACCCCCGGCTCGACGCCACCATTGCCGCCTGTGAGACCGGCCTGCGCCGGCTGCTGCACACCCAGGCTGCGGACCCCTACTTTTACGCCACCAACGGCCACGGCGCCTGGGAGGTGGTGATTGAAAACCTGCTGCCGCCCGGCGGCACAGTGCTGATCCCGGGCACCGGGCATTTTTCGGAGTCATGGCGATTGCAAACCGAGGCACTGGGACGCAAGGTCATCAGCACGCCCTGGTTGCCCGGCTGGGCGATTGACCCCAAGGTTGTGGCGCAGACACTGCGTGACGACCCCACGCACCAGATCCTGGCCGTGTTTGTGGTGCACACCGACACCGCCAGCGGCATCACCAGCCACCTGCCCAACATCCGCGCCGCCATGGCCGCGACCGGCCATCCCGCGCTGCTGGTGGTGGATGCCGTGGCCTCACTCGGCTGCACCCGCATCGAGATGGACGCCCTGCCCGCCAACGTGGTGCTGGGCGCGTCTCAAAAGGGCTTGATGACGCCGCCCGGCGTGGGCTTTGTGGTGGTGGACGCCCAAGCCGCCGCGCTGGCCGAGCACAACCCGGCGCCGCGTTATTACTGGGATTGGCGCTTGCGCAAAAGCCCGCTCAGCTACCGCAAGTTTTGCGGCACACCACCGCAAACCCTGCTGGCCGGGCTGGAGGCGGCGTTTGGCCTGATCGAGCTTGAAGGCGAAGACGCCGTATACAACCGCCACCGCCGCCTGAGCGCCGCCGTGCAAGCCGCCGTGCAAGCCTGGAGCGAGGCCGGCGCGCTGGGCTTTTTTGCCCAAGACCCCGCCAGCCGGTCGGTATCGGTCACCACCATCACTGTGCCCGAGGGCACCGACGTGGACGCCTTGCGCGCCGTGGCGCGTGACCGTTTTGGCGTGGCCATCGCCGGCGGCCTGGGCCCACTCACGGGCCGGGCCTTTCGCATTGGCCATTTGGGCGACAGCAACCCGGCCACGATCCTGGGCTGCCTGGCCGGGCTGGAGGCCGCGATGCGGGTGCAAGGCATCCCGTTTGGGCGCGATGGCGTGCAGCGGGCAGTGGACAGCCTGGTGGCGGGGGCCGACTGACGGGGATTCGCGCTATCAAGGCAGCTCACCTTTAACCAGGGCTTCTGCCGAATCAGGGGTACGGCGGATGGAGGCAGGTCAACATCGCCGGGTGCGCCGCCACGGGGGCCGCCAGGTTAGGCAGCGCTTTTTACTCGCGCTTTGGCGCCTGGACCGCCAAGACCTTGGGCAATGAAAGTGAGCACAAGCGCATTGAGCGAGACTCCTTCTGCGCGCGCACGAATTGCCAATTGTGCGTGCACTGTTTTCGGTACCCGAGCAACGAATTTGCCAGATGCAACACCGCCGCTATTAGGTGCAGGTACGGCAAACTTTTTGGCCTTGAGCGCGGCAACGGTGGCCTTGAGCGCATCTCGGCCGTTCTCCATTGCCTCTTCCACAGTCTCACCGTCTGAGATGCATTCAGCGAAGTCGGGAAATGAAATTAGAAAACCGCCCCCTTCTTCTGAAGACAAAGGGCGCACTTCGAACGGGTAGTCAGCCAGCTTGCTCATGGTTCACGCTCCATCGATTAGTTCGACGAACTTCTGCACATAGATCGGTTTGATTGGCCTATGCGCCGGAACGGACAAAGTGCGTCCGTCGTCTCGTATGAAAACGCAATGACTGCTCTTCTGATGCCGCCAGCCGATGTTGTGCTGACGTGCGATGGTTTGGAGCTCACTGATCTGCCAGTCCAGTGGGTTCCGGCGCATTGAGGTGAGGAGCTTGGTCGCTGCGTTCATGCAAAATGATACTACCGGCGAGATCGCGGCGGCGTTGGGGCGTTGTATTTGCGATGCCTAAAGCTGGCTCGCCACTGAACGAGCGCCCCAAACTGCTGTGCCGCTGCTGCGGGGCGGCCATGGTGATCATGCGACGGCGCATCAGGCCCGAGACGCAACCCGCGCCCGGGCGAGGGCCGGGGCCACGGCCGGGACCAAAAGAGTCGGCACCACCCTCGGCCAGGCCGGGTGCGCAAACACAGGAGAGCACGCTGCACTGATCTGTTATTGAACTTGATCCACCACCAACCCACAGGCCGCAGTCAGGGCTGTGGTGGGGCGGGCTCGGCCGCCCTCAGCCGCCAATGCGCCACTTGGGCGGTGTGGCCAACCAGTCGACGCCCTGGAGTGGGTCAAATCGAGCAAGCCGCCCTTGCAACGAGGGTGTGCGGTGCCAGCAAAGGCACTCTCTGCAGGCGCCGTGAGCCCAGCCACTCACAGGCACCGCTCAAATTTCCGTAGGTGTTTTCTGTACGCTCGCCGCTGCTTGGCCGGGCTTGGCCGTTAGGTTCCGCGCATCGCGGCTACGAGAGCCGGACTTCAAGTGCCTTTCCACAGGCTTCAGCATACTTACGGAGCGTGGCAAGAGAAGGTGAATGCTTACCTGTGGCTAGCGCTCTTTCGAGGCGAGCTATCGCCGGGGGCTGGGTTCCCATACGTTCCGCAACTTGTGCTTGGGTGAGCCCTGCATCATGTCGCGCCTTCAGCAGAATATCTAGCAAGATACCTTCGTCGCGCTCAATGCGCTCGACCTCTTTCCGAACGCCTGGCCGCTTGAGAAGTTTCGCTACGATTTCATCGTGAGTTTGCATGTTTGATATCCTTCATACGCTTTCGCGCAATTTCGATCTCTCGCAACGGTGTCTTTTGAGTCTTCTTGATGAAAGAGTGCAGCATCATGATTCGGCGCCCAACTAGGGCGCAGAAAAATACTCGTGCGATTCCTTCGAATCCTTTCAGACGCAACTCAAACAAACCATCGCCAAAGGAATCAGTATGAGGTGGCCCTAGATTTTATCCTATGGCAATCATGCGACGAGTCAATACTACGTATCTCGCTGCAAGCGTGTCCGGTAACGACAAGATCTCTTCTTCGACTTCCTCGCTGAAATAGTCTATTTGATAGTCCACGCGTAGATCATAACAAAATTGTTATTTCAATGCAAGCGAAAATTAAGCGGGCGACGGCGGGGTTTCTGAAACCTAACCAAGTCTCTGGCAAGGTTCTCTTCGCTCGGGAGACAGTGGTCTAAGAAGTCATCATCGAGGTGAGACTTTTCCCAAGTCGCGTATCGAAAAGTGCAGTTCTCGAACTGCGACCCGCGGAGATTGGATTCTTTGACAAAAGCGCCGGTGAAGTCGCAGCCAATGAATCGGCAGTTCCGAAAGTAGCAGCCTAGAAAATTCGCTTGCTTGAAGCTAACCTCCGTGAATACCTTGCCAACCGCGAACACACGCACCATGTCATGGCGGGTGAAGTCTTCGTCGCTGACATCGTCAATGAATTCGGCATCTTGAAGTTTGGGCTTCGTGTTGTCTCGAGTGGCCATAGGTTTTGATTGTGAATGCTAACGAATAGCGTTTATCTGGCGCTGCGCCAAAGCTGGTCAAACGCACCAGTGCTGGAGGCGCCAGATAGACCTCGTTGGACTGAACCGTCGCCACGGTGGTGGCGTGCGGCGGGTTTGGCAGGCCGCATAACTGTGCATCTACACAGTGCTCTGCTGCCCCAT
>JAYWDK010000165.1:0-5598 GCA_043779845.1 Betaproteobacteria bacterium
GTGCGCGGCCATCCTGGCGGCCTATACCCTGGGCGGCTTGTACGGCATTGCCATTGCAGCCACCGCCATGCTCAGCATGGCCGGCATCGTGGTGGCGCTGGACGCCTACGGCCCCATCACCGACAACGCCGGCGGCATTGCCGAAATGGCCGAGTTGCCCAAAAGCGTGCGTGACGTCACTGACCCGTTGGACGCCGTGGGCAATACCACCAAGGCCGTCACCAAGGGTTACGCCATAGGCTCGGCCGGCTTGGCCGCGCTGGTGCTGTTTGCTGACTACACCCATTCGCTTGAAGGCCGGGGCATGCATGTCAGCTTTGACCTGAGCGACCCCAAGGTGATCGTGGGCCTGTTCATCGGTGGCCTGATCCCCTACCTGTTTGGCGCCATGGCCATGGAGGCCGTGGGCCGCGCAGCGGGCTCAGTGGTGGTAGAGGTGCGCCGCCAGTTTGCCGACGGCCTGATCATGGCCGGCAAGCGCAAGCCTGATTACAGCGCGGCCGTTGACATGCTCACCACCGCAGCCATCAAAGAGATGATCGTGCCGTCACTACTGCCCGTGGTGGTGCCCGTGGTGGTAGGCCTCACCTTGGGCGCGGCAGCCTTGGGCGGTTTGTTGATGGGCACCATCGTGACTGGCCTGTTTGTGGCCATCAGCATGTGCACCGGCGGCGGCGCCTGGGATAACGCCAAAAAGTACATCGAAGACGGCCACTTTGGCGGCAAAGGCAGCGAGGCCCACAAGGCCGCCGTTACCGGCGACACCGTGGGTGACCCGTACAAAGACACCGCCGGCCCAGCCGTCAACCCACTGATCAAGATCATCAACATCGTGGCCTTGCTGATCGTGCCGCTGCTGCCCATGCCCAATGCCGACACCCACGGCAGCGCCAAGGCCATGGAGGCACCCGTGACCACCAACGCGGCGGCGCAGCTTGCGTCCGCCACCAGTGCCAGTGAAGCTGCGGCCATCAAGGTGGAGGGCGGCGTGGTGAAGTTTTACTTTGCCCCCGCCAAGGCCGATTTGGCAGCGGGCGGCGCCGCAGCACTGGCTGACGTGATCAAAGGCGTGAGCGAAGGCAAAAAGGCCGTGATCAGCGGCTTCACTGACACCACCGGCGACGCCGACAAAAATGCCGAGCTGGCCAAGCAACGCGCATTTGCCGTGCGTGACGTACTCAAAGCTGCCGGCGTGGCCGACGACAAGATCGAGCTGAAAAAGCCCGAGCAGTCAGCTGTGGGGGGTGATTTGGCTGCGGCGCGGCGCGTTGAGGTGGTGCTGCAGTAGCGCTTTTAGCAAGTGTGCCTGGTTTGGCGGCAAGGGCAGCGGGCCGCACAAGGCGGCTGTCACCGGCGACACCGTGGGGTACCTGCACACGGTGTCGCCGGCCCGGCTGTGCCTCTGGCGTCCTGCGCCACGTCGAAATCCTCCACCGTTGTCGAGACTCGAGGCTGAGCTGGGTTCCGTCAAACCCGCCCGCGCTCGCGCGCGCTCTCGTTGTGTAGGATGCTGGCCCACGCCGATGACTGAAAGCCCGAAGGCGCATCGCAAGGTGTTCGCCCGGATCTCTGTCCATGTCGCACCACATGTCGCACAAGAAAAAAACCAAGCCAACTTCCGTCGTGCCCGGTGGCAGCGCCCCTGCCACGCTAGAGGGGACTGCGCAGGCGGCCCTGGCCGCTTCGCGCTTCAAGGACGCCATTGAGCAATTCAAAGAGTTGCTCAAGCGCGAGCGGCGCAGCGCCTGGCTTGCCGGGCTGGCCGCCGCTTATGCCGGTCGGGCCGAGCAATTGGCGTCCAAGGACATGGTCAAGGAGGCGCTGGCGCTGTGGCGCACCCGCGCCGATGCCTGCAATGTGCCGCTGCTGAGCGGGCCCTACGTGGCGTGGCTGCTCAAAAGCGGGCAGATCGAGCAGGCGCTGGGCCTGTTGGCTACCGTGGACAAACTGCCGCCCGAGGCGCAGGCGCTGGCCCAGGCCCAGCTCGCTGCGGCGGCGTTGGTCGCGCCTGACGCGCTGCTCGCCGGCTTGCCCGCAGGCAACCCCCTGCTACTGCATCGTGCCGCCGCCCGGGCAGCGCTTGCCGCTTGCACAAAGGGCGAGCTTGCCGCTAGCGCAAAGGGCGATGAAACGGCCTTGGCGCAAGCGCTGCAGACGATCTCATTTCGCTCCCCGTACCGTGACCTTCGACCGCTGCTCAAGGCGCTGGCGCTGCTGGCGTCGGATCCGCAGGGGGCTGCGGCGACCCTGGCCCGCGTGCCCGAGAACGGGCCGTTCGAGCCATTGGCCAAGGCCTTGCGGGTTGGCCTGCTGCCGGGCATCGAATGGTTGTCCGGCCTGCTGGCGCTCGACGAGCCTGGCCGCGCCTTGGTGCTCGATCTCAAGGGCTGTCCGCCCTCGCAACGATTGCTGGTGCTGGATTTGGCGGCGCGAACCGGTGTAACTGCAACCTCGGCGACCTCGCCGCTTGAGCTTTTTGATCTGGTGCTGCGCCACCGCAAAGCCATGGCCGGCGGCCTGGCGCAGCAGATTGGCCTTCGTCTGCTGCCCCATGTGCCACAACGCCTGGATGCCTTCCGGACGAGCCTCGTGCCGTTGGCGCCGGCCGAGCAGGAGCGCCTGTTGGCGCTGGCGGCCGAGTTGAAGCAGCAAGATGAACAGGCCGAGACGCACTGGTTGCGCTTCGTCAAATTGTCCGGCGCCACGCTGGCCGGACGGCAACAAGCCGCGCTGGTGCTGCGCCGGCTGGCCGACAGCCACAGTCAACATGGATTTGATGGCAAGCTCTGCTCGCATGCGCTGGCCTGGCTCGAACAAAGCCTGGACTTCGATCCGGCCGACCGGGGCACCCACTTGCGCCTGGTGCGCGACGCGCGCTGCCACCTTGATTTGAAGCAGGCCCGCACCTGGCTCGATGCGGCGCGCCAGCGCTTCCCCGACGACATGCCTTTGTTGCTGGAGGCGGTGGAGATCGCGCTGGCGGCGGGTGCCTTCAAGAAAGCGGCCGGCCTGGCCAAGCAGGTGCTGCAAGTCGACCCCATCAACCCACGCGTGCGCACGCTGATCGGCCAGGCCCACCTGTCCCACGCGCGCAAGCAGATCGCCGCGAACAACCCGCAGGCGGCGCTGCGCGAGCTTGATGAGGCGGCGAACTGGCTGCGCAACGCCGCCGACCGCAGCCTGCTCACCCTGCTGCGCGGCTTGGCCACCGAATCGGGCGTGGCCGGCGATTCGCTATTGCGCGATGCGATGGCCGAGTTGGGCGCGCCGCTGGTTGGCGCCTTTCATCTGCTGCTGGAAGGCCAACGCAGCAAGCGCCCACCCCAGGATTTGCTGCGCCGCGCCGGGGTTGACCTCACGGCCGCACCGAGCACCGCAGACGTCGTTGCACTGGCCCAGGCCCTGAACGCGCTGCCCGAGCGGGATGGCGCGGCGCGCTCGGCGATCAAGGTGTTGCGCAAGCCGCTCGAAAGTGCCGTCAGCGCGCTGCAGTTCAGTGAGGGCGACCAGTTGCTGTTGTGCGAGGCGCTGCACCGCCAAGGGCAAACCGAGCTGACCCTGCGCGTGGCCGCAGCCGCGTTGCGGCGCTGGCCGCAGCGGCCGGTGTTTCTGTACCTGGAGGCGGCGGCGCGCTATGGCGCCAACCCCTGGGCTATGCCGCAGCACGACTGGCAACGCCTGGACACCCTGTATGACCAGGCCAAGGCCCAGGGCGATCAGCGCACTGCCGCCCGCCTGAGTCAGTTGCTGGGCGCGGCAGGCCACGGCCAGCCCGGCGACGACTTCGACCCCGACGAAGATGAATTCGGCGCCGATGACGTCCGGACCATGATGGAAATGATGCTCACCGCAGGTGGCGAAGACGCATTTCTCGACATGGCGCGCCAGCAGCTTGGCAAGGCCAGCTTCGACCAGCTGCGGCGCGAGATCAAGGGCAGCAAGCAGCAGTTCGCCCGCGCATTGCTGGACCTGGTGGCGCCCACCGGGCCTGAGCCCAGCGGGCCCGCGCGCCGCCCGCCCTTCCCCAAAGTGACGGCGCCAAAACCACCGGCTCGGCCGCCGTCACCACGGTCACCGCTGGCCCCAAACCAAACCGACCTCTTCGATGACTGACCCCTACCGACTACTCGGCGTGCCCGAGTCGGCCGACGACGACACCATCCGCGCGGCCTACCTCGCCGCCCTGCGGGCCTGCCCGCCCGAACGCGACCCGCAGCGCTTCGAGCAGGTGCGCGCGGCATTTGAGGCCATTGCCACCGCGCCCCAACGGATGGCCCATCGCTTGTTCGACACCAGCGCGCCAACCGTGCAAGAGCTGCTCGAAATCCTGAGCGCCGAATGGCGAGATCAGCCGGCACCGCAGCCTGGACGCCCCACCGAGGCCAGCTTGTACCGCTTGCTGGGACGCCATGATTGACGCCACGATTGACGCCACGATTGACGCCGAGCGCCGGGCGCTGCTGATCGAGCAATTCAGCGCCTGCCTGGACGCCAGCGAGGACGAGCTTGCCGACGCTGGCGAGCCGCTCGACCTGCACACCTTGCTGGCCGAGATGGCGGCGCTGAAGAACGAAGTGCGGCTGCAAGCGCGCCAGTTCAAGACCGCGCTGGAGCAGATGCAGGCCTTGAGCGAGGCGCTTGGCGAGCACAACCAGCGCTTGACGCGCGATCTGGAGCGTTCGCGCGCCCAGGCAGCGGAGTCCAAGGCGGTGGCCGAACGCGGCCTGTTGTTGGGCCTGCTCGAGCTGCGCGACCGCTTGCAGGCCGGGCTGGATGCGCAAGCGACCTGGCGCCCGGCACCGATCCAGCGCTTGTTTGGCGGCGCGCAACGCTTTGCGCAAAGCCTGCGCGAGGGCTCGGCACTGACCTTGCAGCACCTGGACGAGCTGCTGGCAAGCTACCGCGTGCGTGCGATTGCGGCCGTAGGCCAGCCGCTAGACCCGCAGTGCATGCACGCCGTGGCCGTCGAATGGGCGCCGCAGGTTGCCGAGGGCCTGGTGCTGCGCGAGCTGCGGCGCGGTTTTGTCCAGGGCACCGAGTTGCTGCGTGCAGCCGACGTGATTGTCAACAAGAAAGGCAGCGCCACATGAACCCAACGATCATTGAAACCGTCGTCGAGACCATCGTCGGGATTGACCTGGGCACCACCAACTCCGAGATCGCCGTGGTGCGCGACGGGCGGGTCGAGGTGATCCCGGTGGCGGGCGGGCAGCGCATCCTGCCGTCGGTGGTGGGCATAGCCGACGACGGCGCGTTGCTGGTCGGCGAGGCGGCGCGCAACCAGTACGCGGTGCATCCCGAGCGCACGGTGCGCTCGATCAAGCGCCGCATGGGTGAAGGCGCCCGCGTGCCGATGGCCGACAAGGACTACGCGCCGCAGGAGATCTCGGCCATGATCCTGCGCCGCCTGAAGACCCTGGCGCAGGACTACCTCGGCCTTGAGGTGCGCAAGGCGGTGATCACCGTGCCGGCCTTCTTCTCCGACGCGCAGCGCCAGGCAACGCGCGAAGCCGGCCAGATCGCCGGCCTGGAGGTGGTGCGCATCCTCAACGAGCCGACTGCCGCCGCGCTGGCCTACGAAAGCCGCCACCAGGGTGC
>JAYWDK010000166.1:0-14850 GCA_043779845.1 Betaproteobacteria bacterium
CCTTGAATTTCTCTTCGCCGGCCGGATCCTTGGAAACATCCGGGTGATATTTGTGGGCAAGCTTGCGGTAGGCTTTCTTGATCTGCTCGGCGCTGGCGCCGCGCGCGACACCCAGAATGCTGTAGTAATCTTTATACTTCATGCGCGTCACCCGGCTGCGCCGGCTCTAGCCCCCGCCAGCCACCAGCACTGCGGCGCGTGAGTTGGTGCCCAGTTCAGCGCCGCCGCCGGGTTCGGTAATTCTCACATAGAACACGCGCGAATCGCTGCGTGTTGCATCGCTGACGATCGGCACCAGCAGGGTAACGCTGCTCACGCCGGCGGGCATCTGTTCGGCGCGCGGACCGGAGGCGATGAAATCGCGCTCGGGCAGCGCGCTGGCGCTTTCGGTTGACCACACGAAGCTGACGTCACCACGCAGATTGCCGCGCCGACGCACTTCAATGCGCGCGGCAGGTTCGCCTGGCAGTACCGTATAGCTATCCGCGGCCAGCTCCAGGAGCAGCGGTACGGCAGGAGTCGGCAGCGCTGCCGGGGCCGGCGCCGGCGCGGCGGCAGCCACGGCGCTTACTTCACCGCTGTCGCTCATCGACGCGCTATCAGTCGGCGCATTGATCGTAGGCGCGATAGTCCTGGGCGCCATGCTCGCAGCGGCGCTGATCCGGCCGCGACGGGAACCTGAGGCGGCTGCCAGCGTACTCCCGGTGCCGGTTGTCGCGCTCTTATGATCGGCCACAGACGGCGTGCTGGCCGCCGGACTGAGCCAGTCACCCAGTGTACGCAACGGGTTGGTAAACGTGGTATAGCGCAGCTCCTGCCAGCCTTGTGAAACACGTTACGCCGTGGGTAAGCGGCCGAGCACCGCTGCGGTGGCGATGGTCGCACCCAGACACGCGACCAGCACCAGGGGACGGCGAAATCTGCGCCGCCTTGGCGGTGGCAGAACTGCGAGTTGCTCAAGTGTCGGTAGTCGCACGGCGGCATTGCCCAGACCCATGCGTGCCAGCCACCAGCCGATGCCCACGGTACGATTTTCGCGCCGCCAGGCGAGCCCCGCACGCAGCGCCTGCCACGGGCCGCTGCGCAGCCGCTTCGGGCGCCTGGGCAGCAGGGTACGGCCGCGCGCCTGCGCCGCAGAAAGTCTGTTGAACGGGTGGTGGCCCGAGAGCAGCTCGAAACTGACGCAGGCGAGTGAATAGAGATCGTCGCGGCGGTCAGCAATCTGCCCTTCGAGGGCCTCGCAACTGGCGTAGGCGTTGGTCTCAGGTGAGGAATTGTTGCCGGCGGTGTGCGCGGCGGCGAAATCGATGACCCGCACCTCGCCACTCGCCGTAATCATGATGTGACGTGGCTGTAAATTGCCGTGTACCACGCCGCGTTCATGGGCGTGCACCAGCGCCGCACCGACGTCGCGGATAATTGCCAATGCCATGGCGTGCGGCAGTGGCTGTGCGCCGCGCCGCGCGAGCAACGCATCGAGCGGTTCGCCATCGAGCAGTTCCATGGTCATGAAGATCAGCGGCCCATCCAGGTCGAGCTCAAATACATTGACGATGTTCGGATGTGAAAGCGACTGCGCACAATGAAATTCCGCGCGCAAATTGGCGAGTGTGTCGGCGTTGGCGGCCGCGCTGGGATGCAATACTTTCAGTGCCACATATTGACTGGGTAAGGGCAGTCTGTTGCGGGTGCGATCAAATGCACGGTACACGGTGCTGCGCCTGCCAAGCCCCAGCTGGGTCTCGAGCACATAGCGGTTGCGCAGTACGATGGTTCCCGAAGGGGGCGCTACCCGCGGCGCCGGTGCCGGTGTCGGCGCGGACGCAGTGACGGCTTCCGCTGCTGGCGCTGGCGCTGGCGTTGGCACTGGCACTGGCGTTGGCACTGGCACTGGCGTTGGGGTTGGCACTGAAACTGAAACTGAAACTGGAACGGGAACTGGTGCAGGCGCTGGCAATGGTGCGGGCTTTGGCGCGGGCGCCGCAGCGGCAGTCTCAAAGCGAGGCAAGGGCACACGATCCAAGGTTGGGGCTGGCAAGGCGGCGCCAGACAGCGATGGCAGGCCGCTGGAGATCGTTGGTGGCATGGCGGCCGGCACGAGCAGCGCGCGCGGCGTGGGCGGCGCTTCGGCGGCTTTGGCCACGTTTTCAACCGTCTTGGCCGGGACGTCTGGTTGGATGTTGGGCATGGCCATCACGGGCGTGGACACCGGTGCGGGCGCCGGCGCCGGAGTTGGAGTTGGAGTTGGAGTTGGAGTTGGAGACGGCGTTGGCGTTGGCGTTGGCGTTGGCGTTGGCGTTGAGACGGGTATCGGCGATGTCATCACGGGGACGGGCAAAGGCACTGGCGCCGCTGGCACTGGCGCGGTATTCGCGGGCACAGGCGCCGGGACTTGCAAGCGCTCGGCCATGGGCTGCACCGGCGCGGCGACGCCGGCGTCAGCCGCGGACTGCGGTGAGGCTTGCCAGGTGCCGCGCCGCGCGGCGCCGCTCTGCAACTGCTTTTGCGGCGTGTCGTCGGCGGCACGCAAAGCGCCGCCCCAACGGCGCTGCACCGACAAGCCCTCGGGGCCGCTGTAGGCGTCGGACGCCACGGTGGCTTCGCTGCGGCTGCTGTCATCCGAGCCCACCAAACGCACATTCAGCGCGCCCCAAATACCCTCTCCCCGGCGGGCGCTGCCGTCGGGCGTATTGCCAAACACCAGCACCAGCAAGACGTGCATGAGCACCGCCAGCGTCACGCACTGCGCCAGCGACGGCCTATCACCCAACAGCAGCGCCCACCGCGCCTGCACCGCGCGCGCAAACGCACTTGGAGGATTCAATCCGACGGTGGCGGTGGCAGGAGGCATCGGGTGCTGATGCTGCCACGCCGTGGCGTGCGCGGCAGGGTCAGCGCACCCAAAAGTGGTTCAAAAAAAGTCAGCCGCGGCCCACAAACGGCATCTTGGTGGCCATCACCGTCATGAACAAGATGTTGGCGCCCAGCGGCAAGCGGGCCATGGCCATGAAGCTGTCGGCCACCGATTGCACCTCCATGCGCGCTTCGGGTTTGATGCTGCCGTCGGCCTGCGGCACGCCCTTGGTCATGCGCTCGGTCATGTCACTGGCCACGTTGCCGATGTCGATCTGGCCCACCGCGATGTCAAACGGCCGGCCGTCCAGCGCGGCGGCGCGGGTGAGGCCGGTGATGGCGTGCTTGGTGGCCGTGTAGGCCATGGATCCGGGGCGCGGCGCGTGGGCCGAGATCGACCCGTTGTTGATGATTCGCCCGCCCTGCGGTGACTGCTCACGCATCAGCTTGAAGGCCTGAGATAGGCAAAAGAAGGTCCCGTTCAGGTTGGTGTCAACGGCCCGGCGCCAGGTGGCGGCGTCGATTTCATCCGGGGTTTGCACCGGCAGCGAAATGCCCGCGTTGTTGAACAGCAGGTCAAGCCGGCCGAACTTTGCGCGGATCGTGTCAAACAGCGCTGCCACCGAGGCCTCGTCGCCCACGTCGCAGGGCACGGCCAGCGCACGGTCAGTGTCGTCGGCAAAGCGGCTGCCCAACTGGCGGGTTGCCGCCGCCACGGCTGCGGCCAGCGCCTCGGGCCGGCGCCCAATGAAGACCACCCGCCAGCCGTCGGCCATCAAGGCCGTGGCGCAGGCCAAGCCGATGCCGGAGCCCGCGCCCGTGACCAGGGCGATGCGGTTGTGGGGGGCGGATGCTGTCATGGCTAAGTCTCAATGGTGTGATGATTGACGCAGTCTGCCACAACCGCCTGGCGCCCGCCAAGTCCCGTCGAGTGTGGGCCATCGGCAGTGGCCCAGCCAAGTGCCGACCACGCGCCAGACTTCAGCGCGACGGCGCGACCGGCGGCGCGGCGCAAGACGACGAGGGCAGCGCCAGCGCCATCAGCGTCTCGTCGGCCTCCACCGCAAACACCTGTGCGCAGGACTGCCTATCCACCGCGCCGCCAGGCTCAAAACCCAGGCGCAGCAGCAAAGCATGCGATCGATGGTTGGCGGTTTTGAACACTGCCAATGCCCGGTTCACGGCATGGTGGGACGCCAACTCGTGCAACAGGGCACGCACCGCCTCGGACGCAAAGCCCTGGCCCCAGTATTGGCTGTTGAACTCGTAGGCCACCAACGCCGTGCTGTCGGGCAACACCGTGGCCTGCACATAACCCATCAAGTGAGCGCTCTGTTGGCCTCGCACCACCCAGTTCAGCCAGCGCTCGCGGCCATCGGCCGACGCACCGGCTTCAAGCTTTTTGAACCGCTCGGCCAGCCAAGCCAATGACTTGGGCGGGGCGTTTTCAAACTCATAAATGGCGGGGTCGGAGAGCACCGCAAACATCTCGGCGACATGGGCCTCGGCTTGAAGCTCCAGTGTCAGGCGCAGCGTTTGCAGCCTGGGTTTCGGACCCGGCTGACGCAGGCTGGCGAGATGATTGGTCAGTGGCATGGGGCATCCCTTGAATGCCCGCAAGTATCAGGGCGGCAGCTACCTCGCTGGCGCTGCCCGCTGGCAATGCCAAATAGGGCCTACCAGCTCAGACGAGCGGCGCAAGTGCAACAGCAGGCGCTGCAACTGCCTGCGTCAGCAAGCGCTCAAGCAGTTCACGAACGCTGCGGATCTGCGCGCCAAAAGGCAACTCGCCCACGCCCCTGAAATACAAACCCTTTTTCACGTCGCCCCGCAGCGCGGCCGCCAACTGGTTGTCGATGCAAAACTGGCCCCAGTCTTTGAACCCGTCGCGCAGGCCACTGGCGGTTTTGTCGGCAGGTCGGCCAACAGGGTGGCCGGCAAAGTGGCTGGCGTGGGGGCAAGAGCAGTCGGCATGGTGTGCCAGCCGCAGTGCGGCCGAGGGTCAGCAAAACAGACCGCAGGCTACGGGAAAACACTGCCGACAGCCTTGACCAAGATCAGGCTTTGGGTCGGGCCCGCGCCGGGGAGAGTGTCGGTTCCGCGCCAAGGCCCCACGTCGCGAACCCGCGCCGAGAGTGGCGTGGGTGGGCACGGGCATGATGCCGTCCAACAGCAAGGCCGCCACCCGCGCCGACATCAACTTCGTGGCTTCGTCGGCGGGCCTGATGACCGCCACGCCGTCAGATGCATCACCCGACAAGATGGTGGATGGCGACATCGCCACGGCCAAGAAGTTTGGCGAGCGCCTAGGAGCCTGTCGGCTTGATCCAGCGCCCTGCCGCGCTGCCAGGCTTGCGCCCGCTACCAGTCGTGCCCCGCCGGCTCGGCGTCCAGCAGGCTGGTGGCGCGCGGTGTTTTCAGGGTGCGTGCCGGGTCGGGCTGGCCACCGCTCATGGCCCGCATCAAGCCGGCGTTGAAGACAGTGGCTTGCAGCGGTTTGACCCAGTACTCAAACGCGCCCAGGCTCATGGCCTTGATGATGTCCATCGACAACTGCTGGCCCGTGAGCAGGGTCACACGCAGGCCCCGGCTGACGATTTCCTCGTTCAGGCGGCGCACCACTTCAAGGCCGCCCATGTCGGGCAACTGCATGGCCAGCAACACAAAATCAGGCTGCTCGTGTAGCGCGCGGTGCACACCCTCCACGCCAGTGGCGGCGTGCAATAACTGCACGCCGGGGTAGGCGGCCAACAAGCCCGCCACAGCCGCCACGTTGCTCATCACGTCTTCGATGTAGAGCAGCTTGCCGTGCGGCGCGGCGTCAGCCGCATCGGTTGCCGGCTCAGCGGCGGCGGAAGCGGCGTCGTCATGGCCCGCCAGCGACTTGGCGGACTGCATGGTGGACGGCGTGGTGCGCAGCGTTTCAGACATGGCGCCCTTTCGGGTGGGTGAGGCGGCCCCAGCGGGATGCCAGGCTGCTCAAACCCAAGCATACCGGCCTGCAAGGCCTTGTACACGCGGGTTTGAGCGGGGCCAGGGCTGGAGCTTGGCCCGTCTGGGCCACAAACTGGGGGTGGCAAAACAGCGCGAGCCAACGCGCTTTGTCGCCCAAAACCGCAAACCATCGGGCCGGCGCGGCGGTTGATCGCAAGCCGCTGGAAGGCAACCGGGGCGCTGCATAAAGTTCAGTCCATCAACAGCGCAGAACACAGCGCAACGCCACCGCCACAGCCACCCCGCAGGAGAGCCCGACATGTCCACCACCACCGCAAACGCCACCACCACCCGCACCGTCAACACCGCAGCGCTCGGCCTGGCCGCGCTGATCACCCTGGCCACGCTGGGCTCGATCAACCTGCTGGCCACCGAGCAACATGCCGCCACGGTGATGGCCCGCGCCGCCGCCACGCCACAAGCCCTGGCCCGCGCCGTGCCCGCCGTGCGCGGCTGATCAAGCCAGGTCAGGCGGTGCCCAACCGCCAGAGCGACGTCACCTCGGCGGCCCGCGCGGCATGCAGGGGGTCGGCGGTATCGGCAGCCTTGCCGTGGCGCGGCCGCGTATCAATGCGGCCCAGCACCACCAGGCCGCCGGCCTGGATCCAGCCCAGCAAGTCACTGCGCGAGCGCAGACCCAGGTGTTCGGCCAGGTCCGACAAGATCAACCAGCCCTCGCCGCCCGGCACCAAATGCGCCGCCAAACCCGCCAAAAATCCCCGCAACATGCGGCTGTCGGGGTCGTAGACGGCGGCCTCCAACGGTGAACTGGGCTGGGCCGGCACCCAGGGTGGGTTGCACACGACCAGGCCGGCCCGGCCCGCAGGGAACAAATCGGCCAACACCAGCTTGACGTCGCCCGCCAAGCCCAGGCGTTTGACGTTGTCGGCCGCGCAAGCCAGCGCGGCGGGCGACAAATCGGTGGCCACCACCGCCAGCTTGCGCCGCGCCAACACCGCCGCCAGCACGCCCGTGCCGGTGCCGATGTCAAACGCGCCCGCGCTGTGGGCAGCAGTGGGCAACGGCGCCTTGGCCGCCAGGTCAACGTACTCACCACGCACCGGTGAAAACACGCCGTGGTGCGGATGGATGGGCGCGCCCAGCGCCGGGATCATCACGCCTTTTTTGCGCCATTCAAACGCGCCCACCAGGCCCAGCAGTTCACGCAGCGAGGCCACGTAATGCGTGTCCACCGGCCCGTGCGCCTGCAAGCCGGCGGCACGCACGTCGGGCGCGCGGCGCAGCGGCAGGCCGTGGTCGGCGTTGAAGGGCAACAGCAGCTGGCCCAGGATGCGGGCCCGCCGCGCCTGGGTTTGGCGCAGGGCGTGGAAGGCGGCCGTCATGGCCGTGGGGGCCGCCTTGCCGGGCCCGGGCGTTGTGCGTTGTTTGGGTTCGTCAGCGCGCCGGCCGTCATCGCCGAGCGCACGTGCATCCAGGCGCCGGCCCAGGGCCTGCAACAAATGCCTGGCGTTTTGATAGTCCCCCCGCCACAGCAAACCCGTGCCGTCACGGGCCAGCCTGAAGGCGGCGTCGGCACTCAGCGCATCGTCAGCCACTACCACTTTGACGGGCGGGGGATGGCCGGCCAGCGAGCGCCAAGCGGCCTGCTGAGGCTGGCCGTCGTCGTCAAGCCAAACAATTTGCGGGGTGTTGCTGTTCATGGCCGGATTGTCGGGCAGCCCGGCCGGGCAAGCCCGGCGCCGGCGGCGCGCGACGGCTAAAACGGCCCGCTCGACAGCCAGCGTTCGATCTGCGGCTTGCGGTCGTTGCCCCAAAACAGCTCGCCGTCCACCACAAAAGCCGGCGCGCCAAACACGCCAGCGGCCAGCGCCTGCTCATTGGCCAACTTGAGCCGGTTTTTCCAGACCGGGTCGGACCAGGCGGCCTCGGCGGCCTCGGCATCCAAGCCAGACTCTGCCGCTAACACCTTGAGCGCTGCAGGCTCGTTGAGTGCCACGTTGCGCGTGAACAGTGCACGCAAGCCACTGCGCGCCCAGTGAGCAGCGGCTTGCGCGCCCTGTGTGTCATGCAAGCACCAAAACACGCGCGCGGCGTTGTGGCTGGCGATGGGGAACGGCTCGGGTTGCTGGTAGGGCAGACCTTCAAAACTTGCCGAGCGGGCAAAGTCACGCAAGCTGTATTCACGCTTGATCGGGTGGGCTACGGGTGGCTTCAGCTCGGCGGCGGCAAAAGTGACGCCCAACAAGATAGCGTGCCGACTCACGGTGCGGCCATGTCGCGCGGCCAGCGCGTCGATCCACTCGTTGGCGATGTACGAATAGGGCGACGAAAAGTCGAAATAAAAGTCGATGGCGGGTTTCATCGGGGCACGATAGTGGGCGGCGTGGCACGCGTCCATCAGGGATGCCCCGACACCGGCCGAAACAGCGACGAGTGCGTTGCCAGTCCGCAAATTACGCCGCAAACCCGCACCCAATTTGTCGCTGCAAAGAGACCCGCCAAAGGCTCGCCGGTGCGTCGTCGCCGGGCACGTGGCGCCGGTCGACAATCAAACCATGATGCTCGACCTGTTACTGGCTTTGACGGCGCTGGCCGTGGCGCTGGCGCTCAAGCCCTGGCGCGCTGTGGCCCAGGGTGGGCCGCCCTGGCCGTGGCTGGCCTGGGCTGCGGTGATGCCCTTGCTGTGGGGCGCGGATCGCTACGCCGCCATGCCCATCGTGCAGCCGCTCTCGGGCGCCGCGCTGCTGGTGTTGTGCGCGGGTTGGCCACTGGCCATGCTGGCGCTGCTGCCGGTGGCTGGCGTCACGCTGTGGATGGGTGATCTGGGCACGCTGGACGGGCTTCACCGCCTGGTGTGGCTGGGCGTTGTGCCGGGCACCCTGGCGCTGGGCCTGGGCGCGCTGTTGCGGCGCTGGCTGCCCCATCATTTGTTCATCTACATCCTGGGCCGGGGCTTTTTTGTGACCTTGCTGGCCGCCGCCCTGGCGGGCGCCGGCGCCTTGCTGGTGGGCACCTTGCCGGTAGGCACGTCCAGCGAGGATTTGCTGCTGGCGCGCTGGCTGGGCGCGTCTGGCGAGGCCTTCATGACGGGCATGCTGGTGGCTATCTTTGTGGCCTTCAGGCCGCACTGGCTGGCCACGTATTCAGACCGGCTGTACCTGCATCCGCTTCGATAAAGGTGGGCAGGCAGGGTTGATTGCCAGCCCGCCCAGGCAAGGCCGTCGGGGTTGAGGGTGCTCATGCCCACAGCCATGGCCTGCCCTGCTGGCTGAGCACGCCCGCTGATGGATCCCTCTGTGATACCGCATTGAAGCGGCACCGTGCGTTTTGGCGTCCACCGGGCCGGCGGTGGCAGGCGCCCCAACAAGGCTTCCAGCGCCATGCCAATGGCTGGCGTGGTAGAGCGAGATGCCGAAAGCCCGCTCGTGGTGCGTCTGTCGTCGAAATCGAGGACAGACTCCTTGCGGGATCAAAGCGCCAGCGCGCGCCCGATCAAGATTTTTTGCACCTCGGACGTGCCCTCGTAGATCTGGCACACCCGCACATCGCGGTAGATGCGCTCCACCGGAAAGTCACTCACATAGCCGTAACCGCCCAGCACCTGGATGGCCGCCGAGCACACGGCTTCGGCCATCTCGCTGGCCATCAGCTTGGCCATGGCGGCTTCTTTGAGGCAGGGCCGGCCGGCGTCTTTCAGACAGGCGGCGTGCCAGATCAATTGGCGCGCGGCCTCGATCTTGGTGGCCATGTCGGCCAGCTTGAACTGGATGGCCTGGTGCTGGAAGATCGGCACGCCAAACGATTTGCGCTCTTTGCTGTAAGCCAGCGCGGCCTCAAACGCTGCGCGCGCCATGCCCACGGCTTGGCTGGCGATGCCGATGCGCCCACCCTCCAGGCCGGCCAACGCGATCTTCAGACCCTGGCCTTCGTCGCCGATGCGGTTGGCCACCGGCACGCGGCAGTTGTCAAACAGGATTTGCGCCGTGTCGCTGGCGTGCTGGCCCATTTTGTCTTCGATGCGCGCCACCGTGTAGCCGGGCGTGTTGGTGGGCACCAAAAACGCGCTGATGCCCCTCTTGCCGGCGGCCTTATCGGTGACGGCCATGACGATGGCCACGTCGCCGTTTTTGCCGCTGGTGATGAACTGCTTGACGCCGTTGAGCACGTACGCGTCGCCGTCCAGCACCGCCGAGGTTTTCAGCCCGCCAGCCTCCGAGCCCACGTGCGGCTCAGTCAGGCAGAACGCGCCCAACATATCACCTCGGGCGATCGGCTTCAGGAAGCGCTCTTTTTGATCGGCGTTGCCAAACGCCATCAGGATGGAGCACACCGGGCAGTTGTTGACGCTGACCACGGTGCTGGTGGCACCGTCGCCGGCGGCTATTTCTTCCAGGATCACGGCCAGCGCCAGGTAGTCGAGGCCGGCGCCGTCAAATTCAGTGGGCACGGCCACGCCATAACAACCCAACGCCGCCAGCCCACGCAACTGCGCCTTCGGAAACTCATGGGTTTTGTCCCAGGTGGCGGCGTGCGGCGCGATCTCGGCTTGCACGTACTGGCGCACCGCGTCTAACACGGCTTGGTGGTCTTCACTGAGCAGCATGGGGTTTGTCGCCTGGGTTTTTTTGAAAATTGGAAGCGGTGGCAACGACCACCGGCCGGTTCAGTACAAGGTCAGCGGCATGTTCACAACATCTCGACGGCCAGCGCCGTGGCCTCGCCTCCGCCAATGCACAGCGCCGCCATGCCACGCTTGAGGCCTTGCTTGCGCAGTGCGCCCAGCAGGCTGACGACGATGCGCGCGCCGCTGGCGCCAATCGGGTGGCCCAGCGCACAGGCGCCGCCGTGCACGTTGACGATCTCATGCGGTAGCTTGAAATCGGCCATGGCGGCCATCGTCACCGCCGCAAAGGCCTCGTTGACCTCCCACAAATCCACTTGTCCGGCCTGCCAGCCCGCCGTTTTGAGCGCCTTGGTGATGGCGCCGGCCGGTGCGGTGGCAAACCACTCTGGGGCTTGAGCAAACACGGCGTGCGCGGCGATGCGGGCGATGGGTGTTGCACCCAACTCGCGGGCGGTGGATTCACGCATCAGCACCAGCGCGGCTGCGCCGTCGGAGATGCTGGACGCGTTGGCCGCCGTGATGGTGCCGTCTTTCTTGAACGCTGGCTTGAGGCCGGGGATCTTGTCGAGCTTGGCCTTGGCGGGCTGCTCGTCGCGCTTGATCACCGCCTCACCCGCTTTGCCCGTTAGCGTGACGGGCGCCATTTCCCAGTCGAAGCTGCCGTCCTCGTTGGCCAGCCTGGCCCGCGTGGTGGACGCGATGGCGAACTGGTCTTGCGCCTCGCGCGTGAAGCCGTACTTGGCCACGCACTGCTCGGCAAACACGCCCATGGCCTTGCCGCGCTCGTAGGCGTCTTCCAGGCCGTCAAGCGCCATGTGGTCAAACAGCTGCGCGGCGCCGTACTTGATGCCCTTGCGGGCAAACATCAGGTGCGGCGCGTTGCTCATGCTTTCCATGCCGCCGGCCACCACCACGCGGGCGCTGCCGGCCACCAGCATGTCGTTGGCAAACATCATGGCGCGCATGCCCGAGCCGCACATCTTGCTCAGGGTCACGGCGCCCGCGCTGTCGGGCACGCCGGCGCGCCGCATGGCTTGGCGGGCGGGCGCCTGGCCTTGGCCGGCCATCAGGCAATTGCCCATCAGCACTTCATCGATAGCGTCGGCAGGCACACCGGCGCGCTCAACGGCGGCCTTGATGGCCACGGCGCCCAACTCCCAGGCGGCGAGCGACGAAAAATCACCCAGCAAGCCGCCAATTGGCGTGCGGGCGGCGGACACGATGACGATGGATTCAGCCATATTGGGCTCCTTGAAGGGGTGTAGGTTGAAACTTGGGTTGAGACGAATCAGGTGGGCGTGAAGGCCGTGACGTCGGCGTCGGCTTCAGATTCAACGCCCATGGCCGCAGCCGTTGCCGCCGCAGCCGCCCGGTCGATGTTGACGAAGCGCTTGTGCTGCTCGTACGGAAATACGTCATGCACGTGGCCAGCCTTGATGCGCTCTTTGTGGCCTTGCCAAAAAGCTGCGTCAAGCAGGTCAGAGTGGTGCTTCATGAACACCTCCCGCACGGCCAGATTGCCCAGCAAAAAGGGCGCAAAGGTTTCGGGGAATACATCTTTGGGGCCGACGTGATACCAGATCTCGCCCGACATTTCTTCTTCATCGTTGCGCGGTTCGGGCACGCGGCGGAAGTTGCAGTCGGTGATGTATTCGATCTCGTCGTAGTCATAGAACACCACCTTGCCGTGGCGGGTGACGCCAAAGTTCTTCCAGAGCATGTCACCGGGAAAAATATTGGCCGCCACCAAATCCTTGATGGCGTTGCCGTACTCGATCACCGCGTGCGCCATCTGCTCGGGCGTGGCGTCTTGCAGGTAGATGTTGAGCGGGATCATGCGGCGCTCGATGTACACATGCTTGATCACCAGGGCCTCGTCGTCCATCTCGATCTGGCTGGGGCAAAAGTGCTGCAACTCGGCCACCAGCGCATCGCTGATGCGCGAACGCGGAAAGGCCACGCTGGTGTACTCCAAAGTGTCAGCCATGCGGCCCACCCGGTCATGGGTTTTGACGAGCAAATATTTACGTTTGATCAGCTCGCGGGTGGTGTCTTTTTGCGGCGGGTAAAAATCCTTGATGACCTTGAACACGTAGGGGAACGAGGGCAGGTCAAACACCAGCATCACCATGCCTTTGATACCCGGGGCGATGCCAAATTTGTCGCTGCTGTGGCGCTGGTGGTATAAAAAATCGCGGTAAAAATTGTTCTTGCCCTGCTTCTGCAGGCCCAGCGCCGAGTAGATCTCGTTGCGCGGTTTGCGCGGCATCAGCGAGCGCAAAAACTGCACGTAGGCACTGGGGATCTCCATGTCGACCATGAAATAAGCGCGCGCAAAGCTGAACAACATCAGCAAGTCGTCTTCACTGAACAGCGCCGCGTCAATCTCAAGGCTGCCACGCTCGTTGTGCAGCACCGGCAGCGCAAACGGCGTCTCGCCAAAACCATTCACGATCTTGCCGATGATGTACGCGCCCTTGTTGCGGAAGAACAGCGAGCTGAGCACCTGGATCTGGAAGTTGGCGCGCAGGCGCACCAAGTCACCAACATGCTGGCGCAACGCCATCAGCACGTGGTCAACATCGCGGCCCAGGTCTTCAAAGGGCCGCTGCAACTGAAAGTTATCAACAATGCGCAGCAGTGTGTCGCGCAAGCTGTCGCGCGTGGGGTAATACGCGCGGTACGTGGGCAGCGAGGCGGGCTCTTCGTTTTCGATGTACTCGGTGCTTACCGCCGGGCGCACAAAGATGAAATCATTGCGAAAGTAACTGTGGTGCAGGATCTTGGTGGTGACCGAGTTGAAAAACGTCTCGGCCAACTCGGGCTGGTGGTGGTTGGTGAGCAGGCCGATGTAGTGCAGCTTGACTTGCTGCCAGGTGTCGTCCGACAAGTTGGCGGTATCAAACTCACGCTGCAAACGCTCTACGGCTTCATCCACCCGCGTGTCATAAAACTCAATGCGCTCGCGCTGCGCACGCTGCTGGCCATGCCAATCGGCCAACTCAAAGCGCCGCTTGGCGTCGTGGTTGGTTGCCGAAAACAGCCGGTAATGGCGGTTGAAGCCGTCCAGCATGGCCAGGGCGATGTCGTAGGCGCGGCTGTCGGTGAGGCGGTGCGGAAACATCGGTGGCAGCTTTTATCAAGCGGGGCGTTGGGGGCTGGCGCGCGGCGGTTGGCGATAGGAGTGCGAGCGGTGAATGCGCTATGGCCCCAACGCGATTTGAGCCTGTTGCGCGTGGCTGGCATTGAGCTGGCGGTACCGCTGCTTGACCAGCGCCAGCGCGGTGTCGTAGGCCAGGCCCACCTCGTTGGCCGACGTGGCGGTGATGTGCAAATCCTCCAGCAAGCCGTTGTGCAGGCCGTACACCCAGCCGTGCACCACAACAGATTGACCACGGTGCCAGGCGTCGCTGACCACCGTGGTGCGGCACACGTTGCGGGCTTGCTCCAGCACGTTGAGCTCGACCAGCGCGTCGACTTGCAGGCTCTCGTGCAGACCGGCCAAAAAGCCTTCGTGGGTGTCGCGCACGTCTTGCACATGGCGCAGCCAGTTGTCGACCAGGCCCGAGCGTTGGTTGGTCATGGCCGCGCGCACGCCGCCGCAATTGCTGTGGCCCACCACCACGATATGCTTGACTTGCAGCGCGTCCACGGCGTACTGCACCACGCTGAGCGCGTTCAGATCACTGTGGACCAGCAGGTTGGCCACGTTGCGGTGAACAAACAGCTCGCCAGGCAGCAAGCCCACCAGCTCATTGGCCGGCACGCGGCTGTCGGCGCAGCCAATCCACAGGTATTGGGGGGTCTGCTGTTGCAGCAAGCGCGTAAAAAAACCGGGCTCGCGGGCCTCGGTGGCGGCCGCCCATTGGCGATTTTTTTCAAACAGTTCCTGCAACTCTGTGCTCATCAACGGCGCCTTTTTGCTTGGGTTATGTTGCAGTGCACAGTTTACGCAGGGCTTGTCAGGCGGTTGGGCCAACGGGCTGGCCACGGACCTTACATCGTCTCGCCAAACAGCTCACGGCCGATCAGCATGCGGCGGATCTCGCTGGTGCCCGCGCCAATCTCGTACAGCTTGGCATCACGCCACAAGCGGCCCAGCGGGTAGTCGTTGATGTAGCCGTTGCCGCCAAAAATCTGCACCCCCTCACCGGCCATCCAGGTGGCTTTCTCGGCGCACCAGAGGATGACGGACGCGCAGTCCTTGCGCACCTGGCGCACGTGGCCAGTGCCCAGCTTGTCCAGGTTTTTGCCCACGGTGTAGCAAAACGCCCGGCCGGCCTGCAGCACGGTGTACATGTCGGCCACCTTGCCCTGGATCAACTGAAACTCACCGATGCTCTGGCCAAACTGCTTGCGGTCGTGGATGTAGGGCACCACGTTGTCCATCACGCTTTGCATGATGCCGATGGGCCCGG
>JAYWDK010000167.1:0-34271 GCA_043779845.1 Betaproteobacteria bacterium
GGCGTGTTTTCGCTGCTCAAAGGCTCGGCGCTGGCCCTGGGCTTTGCCGGCTTCGTGGGGTTTTCGGCCACGCAAATGCTGTTCAACCGCAAGCCCACGCCCAGCCGGCAAATGCCCGGCCCGCTGGGCGCGGGCGCGGCGGGCGGCGTGATCGGTTTTGTGTCGGGCCTGGTGGGCGCGGGTGGCGCTTTCATCTCGGTGCCCTTCATGACCTGGTGCAACGTGGCCATGCACAGCGCGGTGGCCACCAGCGCGGCGCTGGGGTTCCCGATCGCGCTGGCCAATACTGTCGGCTACGTGGTGGCCGGCTGGAACCTGCCGCAGCAGGCGCCGGGCGCGGTGGGCTACCTGATGCTGCCTGCGTTGGCCGTGATTGCCAGCGTGAGCGTGTTGACCGCGCCGCTGGGCGCACGCCAAGCCCATGGCATGAACACCCAGCAGCTTAAAAAGGTGTTTGCGTTTTTGCTGTATGGGCTGGCCAGCTACATGGCCTGGCGCGGTTTGACGGGCTGAGCGGCGGCGAGCTTCGTCGCCGCCAACCCGCCACCAACCCGCCACCAACCCGCCACCAACCCGCCACCAACCCGCTACTTTTCAGTGCCGAAGCGGATGCTGGCCAGCGCCACCGTATTGCCACCGCGCCGCTGAGCTTCAGCCAGGGCGGCGGTGCAGGCCGCCACCAGCTCTTCATGGGTATGGGCCGTGTGTGGAAAGCTGGCCACGCCCATGGCCACTGAAAACCCCAACTCCTGCCCATCGAGCATCACGATCTGGGTGGCGCATTGGCGGCGCAGGCCTTCCATGCGGGCGTGGGCCGTGGCCAGGCCCACGCCCGACAACAGCACCGCAAAGTGCCGATCGTCCATGCGGCACGAAGCATCCATGGCGCGGGTATTGCCGCGCAACAAGCGGCCCATGGCCTCGCAGATCCGGTCCTGGGCACGGGCACCCAGGGCTTGCACCTTGTCACTGAAGGTGTCGAGCACCATGTAGACCAGCGCAAACTCGCGATGCTCGCGGGTGGACAAATCCAGCTCGCGGCGCATCTGATCGTCAAAATGGGCCCGGCTGTTGAGGCCACTCGCCTGGTCTCGCAAGCTGAAATCGGCCAACTCCAGGCGCAGGCTGTCGTTCGCCTTTTGTTGTTGCTCAAGCTGATCCAGCGCCACGCGCAACTGGGCTTCTTTTTGGTGCTGCGGCGCCAGGTCTTGCCAGAGGCACGCCATCACCCGGCGACCCGTGCCACCCGGCAGCGCGGGAGACACCACGCGCAGCACGCTGAACTCACGGCGCTCGCCACGCAAATGGAGGCGGTGATCGCTGGTCAGCGCACTGCCCTGGGCCAGTGCAGTTTGATCGGCAGTGCGCAGCAGCGCAGCCGACGCGCTGTCAAGCAAGCTGGTGTCGCTTTGGCCCATGAGGCCCGCCGGCGAGCTGCCAAGCAGTTGCGCCAGGGACTCGTTGCCCCAGACATAACAACCATTGTCAGCGTACTTAAACCCCAAGGCCAAGCCTTGGTGCTGGGCCAAGGCCAGCAAGGCCTCGCTGATCGGCAGGTTGGAATTCGCGCTCGGATCGGGCGTGATGGGCAGCGCGCCGGAATGGGCGGGCAGGGTGAGAGCGGCGTTCATGGCGGTGGTGGCAGAGCAAGCCCAAAGCAGATGAAAAGACCCCGAGAGGGCTTGATTCTGGAGACCTCCCCGGCGCCACCACAAGCCGCGACAGGACAAGCCCCGTAGCTCGGATCATACCCAGCGGCCATGGTCAAGCGTTCTCGCGAAACCCTTGTAAACACGGACTTTGCGTGCCTGTTTACCCGAGCAAAACCTGCATGCTGTGTTCATACAAGCTGGTGAGTTCGTCAAAGCTGGCCAGCAAGGCCTCGCTCTCACGAACCAGGGCGGCGCGGCCCGCGCTGGGGGTTGCGCCGCCCTCGCCGCGCAGGCCATTGAGCAGGCGCAGCCACTGGCCGCGCGCCTGCGCCAGCGTGGCGCGGATCGCCTCGGTGGCCAGCGGTGCTTGCTCCAGCCACACCAGCGAGGCCTCAAAATCGGCCACCGTGCGCGCCGCAGCTTCGGCGTGCGCGCCGGCTTGCTCGGCGGGCAGCAAATCAGCCAACAGCGCTTGCTTGGCCAGCCGCTGCGACAGCATGCGCTGGCGGCCGCTGACATTGACCAACCGCAAGTTGACGCGGCCACTCGCCCCCGCCAAGGCTGCTGTCAGCGCGTGGGCGTGATCAAGCAGGATTTCGGCCAGGCGATCTGCCTCGGCCAGCGCCCCCTGCGATGCCGAGTCAAGCTCGGCTCTTGCCGGCTTGAGTGTTTGCGCTGCCCTCGAAGCTTTGGCCGAGTCCGGTTTGACCGCCAACCGGCCGGCTTCACCCGCTTGCCGCAAGGCCAACCAGGCCGCCGTGGTGGCGCCCAGCAACGAGGCCACGGGCTCCACCGGGTTCATGCCAGCCAGGCGGTCAAGATTGGACTGCAGGTGCTGCGCGGTGTCGGCCAGGCCGGCGCCCCGCAGGGCCAGGGCCTTGACGTAGCGCTGCGAGAGCATGCGCAGTTGGCCGGCCCGGTTCACGGCTTCGGCCGCCTCGGCCGCCTCGATCAGCCCGCGTGACACCTCGCCCACCCGCAAATTGGCCTGCATGGACGCTTCACGCAACAGCACAAAAGCGGCGTCTTCGGTGAGTTGCTGGCGGTGCATCAGCACACCCTTGGCGCGGTCAACCCACTTGCGTTCGTCCAGCCGGGCCAAGGCCGATTGCAGCTCAAGGCGCAGGGCTTGCTCACGGGCAAACCGGGGCACGGCCAGCGCCAGGGCCGCCCGCAGCGCCACCGGGTTGCACGGGCCTGGCAACCAGGCCATCACGTGCACGTCCAGCAGTGGCGCCAGCAGGGTGGGCGGCTCGGCGGGGCCTACCACCAATACGGGCCGTGGTGCGCTGGCTGCCAGCAAGGCCAGGGCGGCCAACAAGGGGGCATCCAGTTGCTGGGCGACAAGAACGACCGCTTGCGGTGCAAGCCGAACCACTTCACGCACCAAAAAGTGGCACGGCGCGGTGCCCAGCATGTCCAGCCCAGCCGCTCGCAAATCGGCCACCAGCGCTTGCGCGGGTTCGGCGTCCAGCATGTCGTCAGCACAAAGAATCAACAAAGTCATGGCCAGTCGTCGACAAAAAGCGGCCCCGCCCCGGCCAAACAGGGGCCAGCAGGGCGGGATCAAGGTGAATACGGGAATACCAGAGGCCACCACCATAACAAGGCGCGCCCGGCTGGGCCATTGGCCCAACACAAGCAGGCCTCGCTGCAGGCACGCCGCAAACACATCGCAAACACGCTGCCCCATGGCCACCGCATCGCCCGGCCGGGCTGGCATGAATGCTGCATTGCACCACCCGTCGGGTGTAACGCTGCATCCGGGCCGGAACCACCGGCCGCCCGCCCCAAGCCGGGGTGTCGCACCTCGTCGGGGCCGCCGCAAATCGGCCCAACTTTTGCATCGGCACGGGATACGGGCTTGTGTTGCGTGAATTGGGTCTGAGGCCCGTGCAGGCACGAGTGCCCAGCGCCCGAGGCCAGCGGCGTCCAGCGCTGTTTCGCGGTTCAGCATGGCCCGCCACCCGCAACCCGCCCCAACCTGAAACCCCCACCGCCCGGCCCAGCCTCATTGACCACCACCTTGGCCGGGCGCCCGAATTGAACCCCGCACTCTTGGAGAAGCCACGATGAAAAAGATGAACCTGGTGTTGATTGGCAATGGCATGGCCGGCGTGCGCACGCTCGAAGAGCTGCTCAAGATCGCGCCCGACCTGTACAACATCACCGTGTTTGGCGCCGAGCCGCACCCCAACTACAACCGCATCCTGCTGAGCCCGGTGCTGGCCGGCGAGCAGACGATCGACGAGATCATCCTCAACCCGCTGAGCTGGTACGCCGACAACAACATCACCTTGCACCTGGGCAAAAAGGTCACTAAGGTGGACCGCACCAAACGCCTGGTGATTGCCGAAGACGGCATGGGTGGCCAGGTGCAGGCTGAGTACGACCGCCTGCTGATCGCCACCGGCAGCCTGCCGTTCATCCTGCCGGTGCCGGGCAAAGAGCTGGAAGGCGTGATGGCCTACCGCGACATCGCCGACACCAACCAGATGATCGATGCCGCCAAAACCCACCAGCACGCGGTGGTGATCGGTGGCGGCCTGCTGGGCCTGGAGGCCGCCAACGGTCTGATGCTGCGTGGCATGCAAGTGACCGTCGTGCACATCGCCCCCTGGCTGATGGAGCGCCAGCTCGACGACGTGGCCGGTGGCCTGCTGCGCCAGTCGCTTGAGGCGCGTGGCCTGAAGTTCATGATCGGCGCGCAAACCCAGGCGCTGATCGGTGACAAGGACGGCGGCCGTGGCGGGCGCGTGATGGCGGTGCAGTTCAAGGACGGCACCGAGGTGCCGGCCGACCTGGTGGTGATGGCCGCCGGCATCCGCCCCAACAACACCTTGGCACTGAGCATGGGCCTGCACTGCGCCAATGACGGCCGGGGCGGCATCGTCGTCAACGACACCCTGCAAACCACCACCGACGCGCGCATCTACTCGGTAGGCGAGTGCGCCGCGCACCGCGGCATTGCCTACGGCCTGGTGGCGCCCCTGTTTGAACAGGGCAAGGTTTGCGCCACCCACCTGGGCCAGTTTGGCATTGGCCGCTACACCGGCAGCCAGACCAGCACCAAGCTCAAGGTCACGGGCATCGATCTGTTCTCGGCCGGCAACTTCATGGGTGGCACGCCCGAGCAAGGCTTCGAGGAGATCGTGATGAGCGACCCCTTCGGCGGCGTCTACAAAAAGCTCGTCATTCAAGACGACAAATTGGTTGGAGCCTGCCTGTACGGCGACACCGTTGATGGCTCGTGGTATTTCAAGCTGCTGCGTGAGGGCCGCAAGATCGCCGACATCCGCGACAAGCTGATGTTTGGTGAATCCAACATCGGCGACGTGGGCCACCAAGGCCACAACAAGGCTGCGGCCATGCTGGACCGCGACGAGGTCTGCGGCTGCAACGGCGTGACCAAGGGCAGCATCTGCAAGGCGATCAAGGAAAAAGGCCTGTTCACACTGGATGAGGTGCGCAAGCACACCAAGGCCAGTGCCAGCTGTGGCTCGTGCACCGGCCTGGTGGAGCAGTTGCTGATGTTCACGGCCGGCGGTGATTACTCGGCCACGCCCAAGAAAAAGGCAATGTGCGGCTGCACCGATGCCAGCCATGAAGAAGTGCGCCAAGCCATCCGCAAGCCCGCGCCGGACGGCAGCAAGCTGCTGACCATCGACGGTGTTTACAAGCAGCTTGGCTGGCGTACGCCCGACGGTTGTTCGTCGTGCCGCCCGGCCATCAACTACTACCTCACCAGCACCTGGCCCAAAGAGGCCAAGGACGACCCGCAGAGCCGTTTCATCAACGAGCGCAGCCACGCCAACATCCAGAGAGACGGCACCTACAGCGTGATCCCGCGCATGTGGGGCGGCGAAACCACCGCCGCCGAACTGCGCCGCATTGCCGATGCGGTGGACAAGTACAAGATCCCCACCGTCAAAGTGACGGGCGGCCAGCGCATTGATTTGCTGGGTGTCAAAAAAGAGGACCTGGTCAATGTCTGGAAGGACATCGGCATGCCCAGCGGCCACGCCTACGCCAAGGCGCTGCGCACGGTCAAAACCTGCGTGGGCAGCGAGTGGTGCCGCATGGGCACGCAAGACAGCACCCAAATGGGCAAGGACATGGAGCGTGCCATGTGGCGCATGTACGCACCGCACAAGGTCAAGTTTGCGGTGTCGGGTTGCCCACGCAACTGCGCCGAGGCAGGCATCAAGGATGTGGGCATCATCGGCGTCGATTCGGGCTGGGAGATGTACGTGGCCGGCAACGGCGGCATCAAAACCGAGGTGGCGCACTTTTTCACCAAGCTGAAAACCTCAGACGAAGTGCTGGAGTACACCGGCGCCTTCTGCCAGCTCTACCGTGAAGAAGGCTGGTACCTGGAGCGCACGGTGCACTACGTCAACCGCGTGGGCCTTGATTACGTCAAGAAGAAAATTCTCGACGACCACGAGGGCCGCAAGGCGCTGTGGGCCAAGTTGCAGTTCAGCCTGGACGGCGAGCCCGATCCGTGGTTTGACTTTGACAAAGCCGCCGTGGACACGCGCCAGTTCATCGCCTTGCAGCCGGCTTGAATCCGGCGTGCTCCCTCCCAACGCCTTTTAAGAAAAAAACCTGCCATGAGCAACTGGATTGCCATCTGCCGCGTTGACGACATCCTCCCGCTGGGCTCGCGCCGCGTGGCACGCCCACAAGGCATGGCCGTGGCGCTGTTCCGCACCTCCGACGACCGCGTTTTTGCGCTGCTCGACCGCTGCCCGCACAAAGGCGGCCCGCTGAGCCAGGGCCTTGTTTTTGGCGACGCCGTGGCCTGCCCGCTGCACAACTGGAGCATCAGCCTGGTGGACGGCAACGCACGATCGCCCGACGAAGGCTGCACCCCCGCTTTTGCCTGCATGGTAGAGGGCGGCGAAGTGCTTCTCGACAGCCTTGAGCTGGCCACCAAAGCACTGGACCTGAGCACGCCTGCGGCCGGCCCCTGTGGCAAGGCGGCGGCCTGCGGCTGAGTGATCAAATTTGAACCCCAGCCATGACTGAAACCAAAAGCACCTGCCCTTATTGCGGCGTCGGTTGTGGCGTCATCATTGAAAGCCAGGGCACCCAGATCACCGGTGTGCGCGGTGACCCCGACCACCCCGCCAACCTGGGCCGGCTGTGCAGCAAAGGCGCCACGCTGCACCTGACCGCCAGCGCCGCCATCACCAGCGGGGTGCGGCTGCTGCAACCCATGCGGCGATTGACACCCGGCGCGAAGCCCTTGCCCGTGAGCTGGGACAACGCGCTGGACGCCACCGCCGATCAACTGGCGGCCATCGTGCAGCAGCACGGCCCCGACGCGCTGGGGTTTTACGTCTCGGGCCAGTTGCTCACCGAAGACTATTACGTTTTCAACAAGCTGGCCAAGGGCTTGCTGCGCACCAACAACATCGACACCAACTCGCGCCTGTGCATGAGCAGCGCGGTGGCCGGCTACAAGGCCACGCTGGGCGCGGACGCACCACCGGCTTGTTATGACGACCTGAACCACGCGCACACCGTGTTCGTGACCGGCGCCAACCCGGCCTGGGCGCACCCGGTGCTGTTCCGCCGACTCGAAGACGCGCGCCGCGCCAACCCCGAGCAAAAGCTGATCGTGGTCGACCCGCGCCGGACTGAGACCGCCGCCATGGCCGACCTGCATTTGCAGCTGCTGCCCGGCAGCGACATCGCCCTGTGCCACGGCCTGCTGCACCTGATGCTGTGGGAGGGCTGGACCGACAACGCTTATATCGCCGCCCACACCAATGGGTTTGACGCACTGAAGGCCAGAGTGCGCGAGTACACGCCCAAAGAAACCGCCAGGATGACGGGACTTGCCGAGGCCGACATCCTGACGGCGGCGCGCTGGTTTGCGAATGTCAATAGTGACTCCGCCATCCGACGCCCAACCCTCAGCCTGTACTGCCAGGGCCTGAACCAAAGCAGCAGCGGCACGGCCAAAAACGCCGCCTTGATCAACCTGCACCTGGCCACGGGCCAGATCGGCAAGCCCGGCGCCGGGCCGTTTTCGCTCACCGGCCAGCCCAACGCCATGGGCGGGCGTGAGGTGGGCGGACTGGCCAACTTGCTGTCGGCCCACCGCGACCTGGGCAATGCCGAGCACCGCGCCGAGGTGGCCCGGCTCTGGGGCGTGCCTGAGGTGCCGGCCAAGCCCGGCAAATCCGCCATCGAGATGTTCGAGGCCGCCGCCGACGGCGAGATCAAGGCGCTGTGGATTGCCTGCACCAACCCGGCGCAGTCGCTGCCCGACCAGGCCACCGTGCGCCGTGCGCTGGAGCGCGCCGAGCTGGTGGTGGTGCAAGAGGCTTTTGCCAGCACCGCCACCGCGCGCTACGCCCACTGGCTGCTGCCGGCCACCACCTGGGGCGAAAAAGACGGCACGGTCACCAACAGCGAGCGATGCATCAGCCGCGTGCGCCCGGCCATCCCTGCGCCCGGACTCACCCGCCACGACTGGTCCATCGCCGTGGCCCTGGCGCGGCGGCTAGAGGCACGCTTGCGGCCCGGCCAGCCCACGCTGTTTGGCTACAACAACGCCGAAGCGGTGTGGCTGGAGCACCGTGAATCCACCCGCGGGCGTGACCTCGACATCACCGGTCTGAGCTACGCCATGCTCGACCAGCAAGGCCCGCAGCAATGGCCGCTGCGTGAAGGTGATAACACCGGTCAGGCGCGGCTTTACGAGGATGGTCAGTTCGCCACCGCCGACGGCCGCGCCCAGTTCTTCGACACGCCGTTTGTACCGCTGGCCGAGCCGCGTGATGCGCGCTTCCCGGTCAGCCTGACCACCGGCCGGCTGCGCGACCAGTGGCACGGCACCAGCCGCACCGGCACGCTGGGCCGGCTGTATGGCCACCAGCCCGAGCCCACGGTGGACCTGCATCCGCAAGACATGGCGCGCCTGGGCTTGCGAGACGGCGATCTGGCGGTGGTCACCTCGCGCCGGGGCAGCATCACCCTGCCCGCCAAAAGTTGTGACGGCATGGCGCCCGCACAAGCCCATATCGCCATGCATTGGGGCGACGAGGTGCTGGGCGGCACCAGCGAATCGCGCAGCCCTAAAGCTGGCATCAACGCGCTGACCAACCCGGCTTTTTGCCCGCTGTCCAAACAACCCGAGCTCAAGCACACGGCCGTCAAGGTGCTCAAGGCCGAGCTGCCTTGGCGCTTGTTGGCGGGCGCCTGGTTTGACGAAGCGCAAGCGCTGGCGGTGCGGGCGCGGCTGGCGCCCTTGATGGCGCGCTTCAGCTTTGCGCTGTGCGTGCCCTTTGGCCACACGCGCCACGGCGTGCTGTTCAGGGCGGCGGCCGACGTGGCGCCCGCGCCCGAGCTGCTGCTGGAGATCGAAGCGCTGTTTGGCCTGGGCGCCGAGCGGCGCGACGTGCAGCGCTACGAAGACCGCCGCCACCACCAGCGCCGCGCCATGCGCCTGGTGCGCGACGCGAGCAGCGCCAACGGCGCCCAGGGCGACGCCAAATTGCAGGGCTTTGTGCTGGCCGGCGACACCCGCGCCGAGGCCTGGATCAAGGCCTTGCTGCAGCAAGAATTGCCCGCCCAGGCTTACGGCCGCTTGCTGATGAGCGCTGAGGCCAAAGCACCGGTGGCGCTGGCGCCACTGGGCCAGCAGGTGTGCACCTGTTTCAACGTCAGCGAGCCGGCCATCCTGCAAAGCCTCGCCACTTGCACCGGCAGCGCGGCGCAGCGGCTGGCCACGCTGCAGGGCCGGCTGCAATGCGGCACCAATTGCGGCTCGTGTTTGCCCGCGTTGAAAAAACTGGTGCAAACCACGGCGCTGGCCGCATGACCCGACCGTCGGCGTCGTTGGTGGCGGCGTCGGCCCGAAACTTGCGATGTATCGTCTGCCCTCCAGCCGGCCGCCACGTGGAAGCCGCACCCTGAACGGCGTATCGAAACTCGGGCGCCGCCCGCTGTTTCCCAGTGAGCACCAACAACCCCGGAATTTTTGCCATGGGCATCGCGCAATACATCAAAGAAATCGGCCGAGGCAGCGAAGGCGCCCGGTCGCTCGGCATCGACCAAGCCCAGGATCTGATGGGCCAGGTGCTGGACGGCGCGGTCACCGACCTGGAGGTGGGTGCGTTTGCGCTGGCCATGCGCATCAAGGGCGAGACGGTGGACGAGCTGCTAGGCTTTGCCCAGGCCACCCAGGCCCGCTGCCTGGCGGTCGATAGCGACCGGCCGGTGATCGTGATCCCCAGCTACAACGGTGCCCGCCGCCTGCCCAATCTGGTGCCGCTGCTGGCCATGCGGCTGGCCCAAGAGGGCGCGCACGTGCTGGTGCACGGGCCGCTGCACGACCCAAGCCGGGTCACCAGCGCCGAAATTTTTCAGGCCTTGGGCTTGCCGCCCGCTGACGACAACACCGGCGTGCACGAGCGCTGGCGGCGCAATGAGCCCGCCTTCATCACCACCGAAACACTGAGCCCCGCCTTGCAGCGCCTGCTGGACGTGCGCTGGGTGGTGGGCTTGCGCAACTCGGGCCACACCATCGCCAAGCTGCTACAGCCCATCAGCGGTGCGCCCGCTTTGCGCCTGGCCAGCCACACCCACCCCGAATTTGGCAAGCTGATGGCCGACTTTGCCGAGCGCAGCGCGGGCGACATGATGCTGCTGCGTGGCACCGAGGGCGAGGCCGTGGCCGACCCACGCCGCTGCCCCAAGCTCGATGTGTGGTTGGGCGGCCAGTGGCAAGCCGACCTGTCTTGTCCGGCGCAGACAGGTGTGCTGGTGGACTTGCCGCTGCTGCCGCGCCAGATTGACGCCGCCACCGTGGCGGTGTACGTGCAGGCCGTTGTGGCCGGTGAAAAACCCGGCCCCACGCCACTGGACAAACAAGTTGATTTGCTGATGCGTGCGCTGCAAGGGCTGGACGCCGGCCCGCACCAGGCACGCCTGAGCGCCGCGCATTCATAACCATCAAGTTGAGCGGCTTGTTGCGCTGGGGCGGGCGCCGATAATCGCGCGCCATGCCAGCCCACACCGCCCCGCTCTACGACGTCATCATCCTGGGCGCGGGTGCCGCCGGCCTGTTTTGCGCCGGCATCGCGGGCCAGCGTGGCCTGCGTGTGCTGCTGATCGACCACGCCGACAAGCTGGCTGAAAAAATCCGCATCTCGGGCGGTGGCCGCTGCAACTTCACCAACCGCGACACCACGCCGGCACAGTTTTTATCGGCCAACCCCGACTTCTGCCGGTCGGCGCTGGCGCGCTACACGCCGGCTGATTTTGTGACCCTGGTGCGCCGCCACGGCATCGCTTTCCACGAGAAGCACAAAGGCCAGCTTTTCTGCGATGAATCGGCCGAGTCGATCATCAGCATGCTGCTGGCCGAATGCGATGCGGGCGGCGTGACGCGCTGGCAGCCTTGCGCGGTGGCCGCCGTGCGCGCCGCCCCGGAGGGCTTTGAGCTCGACACCGACCGCGGCCCGGTGCGCGGCCGCCAACTGGTGGTGGCCACCGGCGGCCTGGCGATCCCCAAAATCGGCGCCACCGACTTTGGCTACCGCTTGGCGCGCCAGTTTGGGCACAAGGTGGTGGAGCCCCGCCCCGCCTTGGTGCCGCTGACCTTCGACCTTGACGATTGGGCACCGTTTGTGCCCTTGGCCGGCGCCTCGATCGAGGTGGACATCAGCACGGGCCGCGGCCGGCAAAAAACTCGGTTCCGCGAAGACCTGCTGTTCACCCACCGCGGCCTCAGCGGCCCGGCGGTGCTGCAAATATCGAGCTACTGGCAGCCCGGCGAGGCGCTGACCATCAACCTGCTGCCGGGCCAGGACGCCTTGGCCTGGCTGCATGACGCCAAGCAGCAGTCAAAGCGCCAACTGGGTAACGTGCTAGCCACCCTGCTGCCGCAGCGCCTGGCAGACGCCTGGTTGCAGCACCTGGGGCTGGACGCCAGCAAGCCGCTGCCCGAACTGCGCGACCGTGACTTGCAGCGCCTGGCCGATTCCCTGACGCGCTGGACAGTCACGCCCAGCGGCACCGAAGGCTTCCGCAAAGCCGAGGTCACCGCCGGCGGCGTGGACACCCGCGAGCTCGACTCCCGCTCGATGGCCAGCAAGCGCCAGCCCGGCCTGTTTTTCATCTGCGAGGTGGTGGACGTGACCGGCTGGCTGGGCGGCTACAACTTCCAGTGGGCCTGGGCCAGCGCGGCGGCTTGCGCGGGGGCGCTGGCTTGACCAGCGAGACCCGCGCGTTCAAGCGCCCCGCAAGACGCTGAACTCCGTGAACAAGCGCGCTGGCAGCGGCCGCGCCAGCCACCACACCAGGCTCATCGGGCGGTCGCCCTCGGCATCGGCCAGCTTGACAGGGCCACAAGCGCGGTAGGCATCGCCTTTTCGCCCCCGCACAAAGAGCTGGAACTGCCAGCCGTTGTGGCCGCTGTCCAAGTAGCGGCGACCACCGGGTGTATCCGGGCCTGCGCTGTTTTGGGTTTGCCAGTGAAAGCGCTCTGCGCTGATGGCGTAGTCGTGGTAAGCAATGCGGTCATGAAAGCCCTCGCTCTTGTCGAGCGTGACAAACAGCAGTTCAGTCTTGCGATTCGATAGCGGCAACACCCCGGCCTGAAACGGTGCCCGGCGCTCGGCGGTGAGCCAACCCACTGCCGTAAGAATCTCGCGCGCACCGTAGGCTGCGTGCAGACACAGGGGTGTGTCTTCCAGCCCCGGCACGCTTACAAAAGGCAGACTGTTGCGCAACGCCAGCAAATCCGCCAATGCGGCAAGCTCATCGCAAATCAGCGGGTGATTTGCCAGACGCGCAGTGAAAGCTGTGTGGCTGGCGGCCGGCGATTGGCGTCCATCAATCTGGTAGCTCAACATCTGCAAACCTAGCGCGGTGTCGGTATCCGGGACAGCAAGCTGGCCACGTGCGACGCCCAAGCCGGCCATAAGTGCCAGCCGTTTAGGGTCGTCAACATGCAGCAAATCCGCCAGACGCCGGCTGAAGTAGTCCTCCTCCGGCCCGGGCTCGCATGCAATCAGCCCGGCATCACGCTGCAACGCTGTCCAGCCACTGCGTCCAGTGCCGGAGCTGACACGGTAGACATCATCCAGATCCAAGGCCTGATCGTGCAAAAAGTCAGCCAAGGCGACCGACGTGCGGCCTCGCAAGGCCGCGTAGCTTTGCAGCTCAATCCGCAAGCGACGCCAGTTTTGGCTGGTCAGCGCACGCAGCCCGTTCAAAACCTGCTCACGGGTTTGGCGTTGCAAGTGAATATGGCAGCCAGGCGGCAGGCTGCCAAAGCCCGCTTCGACGCCACTGATCAACTCCCGGCGCGACAGCCCTGTGAGGCCTGACAGCAACCGGTCGAAGCGAAAATCAGCCCGGTGCTGGCCTACAAAATCAAGCACCAAACAACTTTCTTTGCCGGGTGCCAAGCGCAGGCCACGGCCAATTTGCTGCTGAAAAAGCACGGGACTCTGTGTAGGCCGCAGCAACAGCAAGGTGTCGACCATGGGCAGATCAATGCCCTCGTTGTACAGATCGACCGTCACCAGCACGCACAACTCACCACCGAGCAAGCGCTGCGGGGCGTGCCGTCGCTCATCGGGCGCGGTTGTGCCCACCACGCAAGCGGCAGGCAATCCGGCCCGGTTCAACCAATCCGTCATGAACTCGGCGTGCGCCACCGAGACACAGAACATCAGCGCCTTCGACTGCCGGGCGCTGGCAGCCAGGCGCTGCCACTCGTTGACCACCAAGCGGGCGCGCACGTCATTGCCTGTGACCAAGTTGTCCAGCGCCTCACGCTCGCCCGGACGATCCCAGGGCACGGCCGAGAAGTCGGTGGCGTCATCACAGGCGAAGTACTCGAAGGGCGCCAACAATTGCAGATCCAGCGCGTGCCACAGCCGCAACTCCACGGCGGGACTGCCGTCAGGGCGGGCATCAAAGTACTGCGCAATCGGCTGGCCGTCGCTGCGCTCAGGCGTGGCGGTCAAGCCCAACAATACGCGCGGTTGAACGGCAGTAACGAGCGCATCAAACCGATTGGCTGCAAGTCGATGGCACTCGTCCACAACCACGGTGTGCCAGTGTGTGGCTCCGACCACGGCAACCAGATTGCGGCTGCTCAGGCTGTCGATGGTGGCGAACAAATGATCCCAGCGCTCGGGCTGGTGTGTGCCGGTCAGCAGTTCGCCAAATGACGGGTCTCGTAGCACTTCACGGTAAGTGCGCAGCGCCTGGCGCAAGATTTCTTCGCGGTGAGCCACAAACAGCAAGCGCGGGCGCCCGCCTTCAAGCCCGCAGGAATTGCGGTAGTCAAACGCGGCGACCACCGTCTTGCCAGTGCCGGTCGCGGCCACCAGCAAATTGCGCCAACGCCCGTGAGCGCGCTCCGCTGTCAGCTGCTCCAGCATGTCCTGCTGGTAGGTCTTTGGCTGGAGGTCGAAAAAACTGACCATGCCGACTGCCGCGCTGTTGGGACCACCCGACTCGCGCTCCAAGGCGAGCTTCAACGAACGCCGATGGTCGATGTTATCCGGGTCGTAGCGCTGAAATTCCTTGTCCTCCCACAGGCTTTCAAAATGCGCCGAGGCGCGGTCAAACAAGGCTTGCTGCGCACGCTGGGTCAGCTTGACGGTCCATTCCAACCCGCCAGTGAGCGCTGCCCCCGACAAATTGGCGCTGCCCACATACGCAGACCCAAAGCCTGTTTTTCGGTGAAATAACCAGGCCTTGGCGTGCAGGCGTGTTCGGCGGCCATCCAATGACACCCGCAACTCGCAGCCGGGCAACCGCGCCAGTTCATCCAGCGCACGGGCCTCGGTGGCGCCGGTGTAAGTGGTGGTCAAGATGCGAAGCCGGGCGGCGCCACTGCCTTGCGCCGACAGCGCGGTGATCTGCTGCAGCACATCCTGCAACTTCCGAACGCCCGACACCGTGATGAAACTGACCAGGATGTCAATACGATCGGCCGACGCCAGCTCTCGGCGAATCTCCTGCAACAAGGACGGTGAGCCCCGGCCGGCGGTGAACAACCACGGCGCTGCCAAGCCAATTTCAGGCGGCTCTGGAAACTGCCGGTCTTGTTGAACCGCGACCAAGCGCCGCAGCGGTGACGCCACCAAGTCAATGATGTCGGCTGATTTGTTTTCATCAGCGTCGGTTGCCAGGCGATGGCGCAAGGTCACCAACAATTCATTGACCAGCGCCAGCTGGCGTGTGCCCTTGTCGGCACCATCATCACGCATGTCATCCAGGATGCTGAGCAACTGGCGGTTGATGGCATTGGCCAAAAAATCAGCGGCACCACCCTGCAGGGCTTGCACCTCAGACTGATCGCTATCGAGACGCGCCACCAAGCCTTCAGTGAGCAGGTCATACAAACCGTCGGGCAAGGTCATGGTTTGGTGGGGCTTCAAAGCATTGGCCGGGTACCGCGGCATGCCGGATAGCCGGTACAGCCCCAAAACGAATTGCCAGCGTTGACGCCGCGCGTGGCGACTCTTTTGACCAATGTCTTGCCGCACAGTGGACACGATGGCGTTGGCGAGGTGTCAGCAGGCGTGGTCAACACCGCAGGCACTGATGCAGGAGTCGGCGATCGCGCAACCGTTGGCGCCGAACTCGCCGGTTTGAGTCCACGTGCGCTCTGCGCTTGCCGGATCAAGCCCAGCAATGCAGGCCCATCCACAAGATGCAGATTGCGCCCCCCGGCAAAGCGGATGGCCTCGTTGGTGAACCTGCCTGATGTCACGACAAACCCGCCGGCAGCCCCCTGCGCGGCCATCACACCGTAATGCTGGCGCACGACGTCCACACCCACTTTGTAGGCCTTCCACTGCTTGCATTGCACAAGAAAGGTCTCGGTTCCTTTTCGCAGCGACAAATCGACACCCCCGTCAGCTCCGCCACCACCGGTCTCAGTCACTGCATAGCCTTGCAGCCGGTAAGCCTCGCCAACCAACATTTCGAACTGCTGCCAGCTCATGCCCTCCAGCGCATTGGCGGCTGGGTTCTGGGTCACTTCGGAAACCAGTCTTTTACGCTGTTGCGCACGCCAGGCGGACACACCCGAACCCACCAAACAGATCAAGGGCAGCAGGTACTGGCCCACCGATGCCAAGGATTTCCAAATCGCATGGGTCACGAGCTCACCGATTTGCCCAGGCTGAGCAGATGGCCCGACCGACTGCACGGACAGGTTGTGCAGAACCAGATACAGCACTATCGCGAGCGCGATGCCGAGCCACCAGGGCAACTTGGCCACCAACGCAACCATGTCGTCGGCGAGGCTGTTTTTGTTCCTTCTGGCCATGATGTATTTTTCCCTGAGCTCGTTTTATGTTTTGGGGTCGCTTCCCAGGCGGCCAAATCAGCCTTGGTGAGCACTTGCGTATGCCGCAAAGCCATTCTGCGTGATCAGTCCCCACGCGCCCGACGCGGCAGGATTGCAGCGCAACGTTCTGGCCGCCTTGACGCTCACGCTTTGGTCGCCCAGCAAATCAATCCAAGCGCACTGGCAGAACTCTCTAAACTCGAAGTAGAATCCACGTTTTGCTGGCAAACCGCGCGTCGATTTCACCCAGCCTGGGGCCGTTTAGAGTTGAAGTTGCAAAGCTTCTCGGTTTAAACGGCGCCAATGCATATCCGGAATGCATCCGCTTCAAGGCCAGCCAAAACGCTGGCCGAACAGGCAGGTTGAGTCGGGAACACCGAGCGCTAACTCTTTAGGATCTACCTTTTAAATGACCACGATTCGCGTCAAGGAAAACGAGCCGTTTGATGTTGCACTGCGCCGCTTCAAGCGCACCATTGAAAAGCTCGGCCTGCTCACCGACTTGCGCGCGCGCGAGTTCTACGAGAAGCCCACCGCTGAACGCAAGCGGAAGAAGGCAGCAGCAGTCAAACGCCACTACAAGCGCGTCCGCAGCATGCAGCTGCCAAAGAAGCTGTTCTAAGCTTTTTGCAGCTTGATGTTGAATTAACGCCCGTGCGGGACGCCGCAGCGGGCGTTTTTCATGGCGCGCCCCGTTTTGCATTCTTTGAAAGAACCCCATGAGTCTCAAGGACCTGATCACCGAGGACATGAAGGCCGCCATGCGCGCCAAGGATGCGCCTCGTTTGTCGACCATCCGCTTGCTGCTGGCGGCCATCAAACAGCGTGAAGTGGACGAGCGCATCGTGCTGGCCGACGCCGACATCGTGGCCATCGTCGACAAGCTGATCAAGCAGCGCAAAGATTCAATTGCCGCGTTCCAGAGCGCCGGCCGCACCGACCTGGTCGATAAAGAAAGCGCCGAAGTGCCGGTGTTGCAGGCCTACTTGCCGGCGCGTTTGTCAGCCGACGACGTGGCAGCAGCCGTGGCCAACATCGTGGCCGATTTGGGCGCCACCGGCCCGGGCGACATGGGCAAAGTGATGGCTGTGGCCAAGGTCAGCCTGGCGGGCAAGGCCGAGATGGGCGCCATTTCAGCCGCGGTCAAGGCCGCTTTGGCCAAGTAAAAGGGGCTGCCATGAACCTGCCGCTTCAAAGCTCCACCTTGCCCATTCGGCCCGTCAGCGACGCCTTGTGCGTGGCGCCGCAGCTCACACCTGAGGCCATGCCCGAGCTGGCCCGGCTGGGCTTCAAGAGCGTGATCAACAACCGGCCTGATTTTGAGCACGGCCCCGACCAGCCCACCAGCGCGGCGGTTGAAGCGGCCGCGCTGGCAGCAGGCTTGGCGTATCGGCACTTACCTGTGGCCGGGGGTTATCAGTCGCCCGAGGAGATTGCGGCGTTTGCGGTGTTGATGCGTGACCTGCCCGCGCCCGTGCTGGCGTTTTGCCGGTCGGGCGCACGCTCGACCCGGCTGTACCAGCAGGCCATCGCGGGCTGATACGCAGCGGGCCATCGGCCCGATCTGCCCAAAAAAAAGCGGCCTCAGGCCGCTTTTTTAATGAGGCCAGCCGCGCCAACTTGGTCTGCGGCCAGGCCGCATCAACCCCAGACTTCTTGCGCCGTCTCCACCACCAAGCGCAGCTTGTTGCGCTGCGCTTCAACGGCGATGTTGTTGCCGTGCACGGTGCTTGAAAAGCCGCATTGCGGGCTCAGGCACAACTGATCAAGCGGGGCAAACTTGGCGGCCTCGTCGATGCGGCGCTTCAGCGCGTCTTTGCTTTCCATCTCGCCAAACTTGGTGGTGACCAAACCCAACACCACGATCTTGCCCTTGGGCAAAAAGCGCAGTGGCCGGAAATCACCCGAGCGCGCGTCGTCATATTCCATGAAGTACGCGTCCAGGTTCATCTCCGACAGCAGCGCCTCGGCCACGGGCTCGTAGTTGCCTGCGGCCGCGTGCGTGCTCTTGAAGTTGCCCCTGCACAGGTGCATGGGCAGCGTCATGCCGGCGGGCTTGTGCGCCACCACTTTGTTGATGAACCCGGCGTAGCGGTGCGGCAACTCGTTGGGGTCGTCGCCACGCAAACGGGCCGCTTCGCGCATTTTTTCGTCGCAGAGATAGGCCAGGTTGGTGTCGTCCATCTGCACGTAGGTGCAGCCGGCATCACTCAGTGATTGCAGCTCCTCGCCGTAGGCTTTGGCCACGTCGTCGTAAAACGCTGGGTCCAGCTCGGGATAGGCCTCGCGGCTGATGCCGGCGCGCCCGCCCCGGAAGTGCAGCATGGTGGGCGACGGGATCGTGACCTTGGGCGTGCGGCCGGCCTCAACTTGCGACTTGAGGTACTCAAAGTCGGCCAGCTGGATGTTTTTGACGTGCTGCACTTTGCCCGTGACGCGGATCACCGGCGGGGACAGCTCTTCGCTGCCATCGGGGCGCTGGATCAGCACCGGGATGTCGGTCTTGACGCCGCCCAGTTTCTCCAGAAAATCGATGTGAAAGTAGGTGCGGCGGAACTCACCGTCGGTGATGCTTTGCAGGCCCACGTCTTGCTGGAACTTGACAATCTCGGTGATCGCTTTGTCTTCAACCTCGCGCAGCTGCTCGGGCGTGATCTCGCCACGGGCGCGCTGCTCGCGGGCATCGAGCAAAAACTTGGGGCGCAAAAAACTGCCAACGTGGTCAGCGCGAAACGGGGGCGTGGTGCGTGCGGTCATGCGGTCTCCTGAGGCGGGTGGTGAGATGTTGCGCGGCAGTGTTGAAGGTCAAGATTCAGTGCGATGACAAGCCAAGCCACTCGTCCAGCGGTGCCGGGTCGTCGAGCAAAGACTCACTGGTGGCGCGCATCGCGATGCCGCCCCGGTCCAGCACGATGCAGACGTCGGTGACGCCCAGCACCAGGTTCGGGTGCTGCTCGACCACGATGGACGGCAGGCCTTCGTCGCGGGCCACGCGGCGTATGGCGCGCAGCAGTTCTTCAATGATGATGGGCGCCAGGCCCTCCAGCGGCTCATCCAACAGCAGCAGCCTGGGGTTGAGCACCAGCGCGCGGCCAAAGGCCAGCATCTGCTGCTCGCCACCCGACAACTGCGTGCCCAGGTTTTTTTTGCGCTCGGCCAGGCGCGGAAACAAGTCATAAACGCGTGGCAAGGTCCAGGCGCCAGGCCGCGCCACGGCGCTCAGGTTTTCGTCCACTGTGAGCGACTTGAAGATGTTGCGCTCTTGCGGCACCCAGCCCAGGCCACCACCCACGATGCCGGCACGCGCGTAAACGGCCAAGTTATGGATCTCGCGGCCCGCCAGCCTGATGCTGCCAGCGTGGCGCCGCGTCACGCCCACCAGGGTGTCGATCAGCGTGGTTTTGCCGGTGCCGTTGCGGCCTAACAGAGCCAGTGAGCGTCCAGCTTGCAGCGTGAAGCTGACGTCGCTCAGCACCACGGCCTCGCCGTAGCCGCAGGTCAGGCCCTGCACCTCCAGCAGTGTTTCAGCCATGGTGATCGAGTCCATCTTTTGCGCCATCCTGGCCGCCATGCCGGGCGGCTTGCTTGGCAAACATCTCGGGTTGATCCCGCATGCCCGACAGCGAATCACCCAGGTACACGGCGCGCACCTGCGGGTCGGCGGCAATTTGCGCTGGCGTGCCTTCGGTCAGCACCGTGCCGTTGACCAGCACCGTCATGCTTTTGGCGAAGCTGAAAACCAGGTCCATGTCGTGCTCGATCAGCACCACCGACACGTCGTCGGGCAGCGCGGCCACAGTGGCCAGGATGTCGGCCCGCTCGGCCGCAGGCACCCCGGCGGCGGGTTCGTCCAGCAACAACACGCTGGGTTTTTGCGCCACGGCCAGCGCGATCTCAAGCAAGCGGCGCTTGCCGTAGGGCAGCTCGCTGGTGGCTTGCTCGGCGTGCTCGGTCAGCCTGAACTGCGCCAGCAGCAGTTCGCACTCGGCGGCCACCGCGCTGTCGCTGCCCAGCGGGCGCCACCAGCGGTGGGCGCCATTCAGCCGGCCCGACACCGCCAAGGCCAGGCTTTGCAGCGGCGTCAATGTATTGAACAACTGGTTGATCTGGAAGGTGCGCACCAGGCCCAGCGCCACGCGCTTGTGCGGGGCCAAGGTGGTGATGTCGCGCCCGCCCAGCACCACCCGGCCCTCGGTCGGCGGCAACACGCCGGTGAGCTGGTTGATCAGCGTGGTTTTACCGGCGCCGTTGGGGCCGATCAGCGCGTGGCGCGCGCCCCGGCGGATCGTCAGCGACACCTTGTTGGTGGCGGTGATGCCGCCAAAGCGCTTGACCAGATCATGGGTTTGCAGCACCACGTCGGCGTTGTCGGCTTTGGGTGGGTTGCTCATTTGCCGGCTCCCTTGCGGCCAAACCACGACCACGGTTTGAACAAACGCTCGCGGCCCACCAACATCAACACCACCAAAAACAGCCCGATCCAGAAGGTCCAGTACTGCGCGGTGAAGGACGAAATCACGTCGTGCAGCACCTTGAAGGCGATGGCGCCCACCAGCCCGCCCCACAGCCAGCCCGCGCCACCAATCACCAGCGCCAGCATCACGTCGGCGCTGCGGTGAAACTCAAAAACATCCAGCGACGCAAAGCCCGTGGTCTGCACCAGCAGCGCGCCAGCAGCACCGGCCAGCCCGGCCGCCAAGGTGTAGACCGCCGCCAGCCGCGCCTGCACCGACAGGCCGATGGCCGACACACGCAGCCGGTTGTCGCGCAGCGCCTGCATCGACATGCCCAGCGGTGAAAACACGATGCGGCGCAGCAGCAAAAACGCCACAAACAGCACCGCCAGCGAGTAAAACGAGGCCACGCGCGCGCCCAGGTCAAACTCAAACCGCCCCAGCAGCGGGCCCAACACCACGCCTTGCAAGCCGTCGGCGCCACCGGTGATGTTGTCAAACTTGTTGGCCAGCTCCAGCAGCACCAGCGCCACGCCCATGGTCACCATCAGCCGTGTCAAATCCGTGCCACGCACGATAATCGGGCTGGTGATCAGGCCCAGCAAGGCGCCCGTCAAAGTGCCCACCAACAGCCCCACCAGCGGGTCGGGCATCACGTGTTTGGCAAACAGCGCGGCACCGTAAGCACCCACACCAAAAAACGCCGCATGGCCCAGCGAGACGATGCCGGCGTAGCCCAGGATCAAGTCCAGCGACAGCGCAAACAGCGCCAGGATCGCGATCTCGTTGACCAGCGCCGCATGTTGACTGAATAGCACTGGCACGGCCCAGATCACCGCCCACAGCGCGAGCTCCCAAAGCCGCCATCTGGACGGCGCCAACAGCCGTGAGGCGGCGCCGGTATTTGTATTGGGGGTCGTCATTTTTTGCCCTCGCGCGAAAACAAACCCTGAGGGCGCCAAAGCAAGATCGCGATCATCAGCGCGTACACGATGAAAGCGCCGAGCTTGGGCACGTAGTACTTGCCCATCACGTCGGCCGTGCCCAACACCAGCGCGGCCACCAGCGGCCCGGTGATGGAACTGGTGCCGCCCACGGCGCAAACAATCAAAAAGTACACCATGAACTTGAGCGGAAAGCTGGGGTCCAGGCCCAGGATGTCGGCGCCCAGCGCGCCGCCCAATCCCGCCAAACCCGAACCCACCGCGAAGGTGAGCAAAAAGATGCGGTTCACGGGGATGCCCAGGCCGGCCGCGACGCGCGGGTCATCCACTGCGGCGCGCAAGCGGCTGCCGAAGCGCGTGCCGCTCAATATCGCCTGCAAGCCGACAGCCAGCGCCACGCACACCACCACGATGAACAAGCGATACGCGCCCATGCCCAGCGTCCACGCGCCCGAGCCAAACTCAAAGCGCTGGCGCAGCCAATCGGGCAGTTGCACGTTTTGCTGCGAGCTGCCCATGATGAAGTCAACCGAGGCCACCGCCATGAAGGTCAGGCCGATCGAGAACAGCACCTGGTCAGATGCGGCTTGCCGTACATCGGCCTGTAAACGGTGCGCTCCAACAGCGCGCCCACCAGCGCGGTGAGCACAAACGCCGCCGGCAAGCAGGCCAAAAACGGCCAGCCCGCGCGTTGCATCAGCACCACCAGGATGTAGCCACCGGCCATGGCAAACGCGCCGTGGGCCAGGTTGATGAAGTTCATCAAGCCCATGGTGACGGCCAGGCCGAGCGACAACACAAACAGCAGCATGCCGTAGGCAACGCCGTCAAAAAGCAGGGTCAACATGGTGGATCCGGTCGAAAACGGGACACCGGGCGTGGCGCTGGCCTAACACCCGATGTGGGCGACAAATTACTTGGTCTTGCCCGGGTCTTTCACCGCCTTGAGGGTGTCGAACTCCACGTTGTAGAGCTGACCGTTGACGCGCTCAACCCGGCGGATGTAGATGTCTTGCACGATGTCGCGGGTTTGCCCGTCGATCAGCACCGGGCCGCGTGGGCTCTCGAAGATCTGGCCCTTCATGGCCGCCAGCAGTGCGTCACCACCTGCCCCCTTGGTGGTATCGAGCGCCTTGAAGATCACGCGCATGCCGTCATAACCGCCTACCGACATGAAGTTGGGCCTGAACTTGTTGGCGGCCTGGAAATCAGCCACGTACTTTTTGTTGGCCGGGCTGTTGTGCGCGGCCGAGTAGTGGTGCGAGTTGACCACCCCCAGCGCCACGTCGCCGATGTTGTTGAGCTGGTCGTCGTCGGTCACGTCGCCGGTGGCGATGAGCTTGATGCCGGCTTTGTCGAGGCCACGCTCGCCAAACTGCTTCATGAACTGCGCGCCCTGGCCCGAGGGCAAAAACACAAACAGCGCGTCGGGCGACAGATCACGCACTTTTTGCAGCGCGGGGGCAAAGTCGGCGCCGCGCAGCGGGGTGCGCAGCTTCTCGACCACCACGCCGCCATTCAACTGAAACTGGCTGGAGAAATACTTCTCGGCATCATTGCCCGGGCCGTAGTCAGCCACCAAGGTAACCACCTTCTTGATCTTGTTTTTGGCCGCCCATTCGGCAATGCCGGTGGCCGCCTGTGGCAGCGTGAAGCTGGTGCGCACGATGTAGGGCGAGGCCTCGGTGATGATGGACGTGGCCGCAGCCATCACCACCATGGGCGTTTTGCTCTGGGTGGCGATGGGGGCGGTGGCCAGCGCCAGCGGCGTGAGGCCAAAACCAGCCAGCGCCACCACTTTGTCGTTCACCACCAGCTCTTGCGCCAGGCGGCGCGTGGTGTCGGCCACGCCGGCGTCGTCCTTGACAATGACTTCGACCTTTTTGCCGCCGGCCTTGCCACCGCTTTGCGCCATCCACAGCTTGATGGCGGCGTCAATCTGGCGGCCAGTGGACGCGGACGGGCCGGTCATCGGCAGGATCACGCCGATCTTCACCGTGTCCTGGGCTTGGGCGATGGTGCCGGTGGCCAGCGCGATGGCGCCGGTGGCCAGGGCCAGCAAATGATGTCGTCTTGTCATGGTGAGAAAGCTCCGAAAAGGTTCTGGACGGGGGCGATTGTGCGTTGCGCCGTGGGCGGGGCCACCCCAAGCCCGACAGGCTCCTAGGCGGCGAAAAATGGCAGATCTGCCAGCGGTCCACCGCCTGGTCGTCGGGCAGGTGGTTGCCACGCAGCGCCAGCTTCCAGAAGGGCGGCGGCGAGATATTGTTCATGAAGCGCGAGGTGATCACCTCACAGCCGTTGGTCTTGGTGCTGGACGGTGCGATGGGGCCGACAACCCTGAGTGGGTCGCCGGATCGGCTATCGTGCCGGCCCATCACGGCCCCCGCCGACGCCCCCAGGAAACGCCCATGCAAATCAAGCCCCAGCCCGCAGCCCAAACACCCGCCCGCCGCCAAGCCCAGGTCTCGCTGGCCGGCCTTTTGATCACCGCGCTAGGCCTTGCTGCGGCCTCGGGGCCGGCACTGGCCCAGCCCTTCCCTAACAAAACGATTGAATGGGTGGTGCCTTACCCCGCCGGCGGCGGCAGCGACGTGGCCGCGCGCACGCTGGCCGAGGCCATGAGCAAAACGCTGGGCCAAACCATCGTCATCAACAACCGGCCCGGTGCCGGCACCAACATCGGCGCCGACTACACCGCCCGCGCCAAGGCCGATGGTTACGTGATGATGACCGCCGACACCGCCACGCTGGCGGCCAACCCGGCGCTGTACAGCAAGCTCAGCTACAACGCCGAAAAAGACCTGGCGCCCGTGGGCTTGATCGGCCGCTTCAACCTGATGCTGGTGGTGCATCCCAAGGTGCCGGCCACCACCGTCAAGGAGTTTCTGGCCTGGGTGAAAGCCCAGCCCCAGCCCGTGCCGTTTGCGTCGCCTGGCGCCGGCAGCCCTCACCATTTAGCCACCGAGATGCTGCGCGCGCGCGCCGACCTGGCGCTCATACACGTGCCCTACCGGGGTGCTGCGCCCGCCATTCAAGACGTGGTGGGCGGCCAGGTGCCGTTCATGTTTGTCGACTCCGCCGCTGGCTACGCGCAAATCGCCGGCGGCAAGCTGCGCGCGCTGGCGGTGGCGTCGCCCAAACGCCTGGCGTCACTGCCCGACGTGCCGACCTTTGCCGAGCAAGGCACGCCCAACTTCGAGGCCTATGCCTGGCAGGGTCTGGTGGTGCCCTACGGCACGCCCACGCCCGTCATCAAACAACTGGCCACGGCCCTGAATGACGCACTCAACAGCACCGCCGTCAAGGCGCGTTTTCAGGTGTTGGGGGTGGAGCCCACGCCCAGCACGCCTGAGGCCATGGCGGCCTACGCCAGCGCCGAGCGCACCCGCTGGAGCGCCATCATCCGGCAGGCGGGCATCAAGCTGGACTGATACTTGATGCGGCCGCTGGATTTGCGGCCGGATTTCAGACCAGGCAGCAGGCCAGGCGGTGGCTCAGCCCACCGCCGCCAGCAGCGTCTCAAGCACTGCTTCAAAGGCCAGCGGCTGCTCCAGCACTGACAAGTGCGCGGTGTCCAGCACGCTGAGTTTTGCACCCGGGATGGCGTCGCAGATTTCTTGCGCCATGGCCACGGTTGACCCGGCATCCAAACTGCCCGCCACCACTTGCACGGGGCATTGGATGGCGCCAAGCTGGCTGCGCCAATCAGTGCCCTGGATGGCCAGGCAAGCCTGGGCATAACCCGCAGGATCAGCGCGCAGCACCTGGGCGCGCACGGCGGCCGCCAGCTCGGGCTGGGCGTCGCAACCGGCGGGGCTGAGGAACCGGTCCACCACGCCGTCCACGATGGCGGCCATACCACCGGCGCGCACCAAAGCCACACGCTGCAACAAGCCCTGGCGGCCGGCCTCGGGGTAACACGCGGCGGTATTGGCCAGCAGCAGGCCCGCCACCCACTGCGGGTGCTGGATGGCCAAACCCTGGCCCACCAAACCGCCCATCGACAAACCTACAAACACCACCGGGCCTTGGCCCCATTCGGTGATGACGCGGGCGGCATCGGCCACCAGCGCGGCTATGTCATAACCCGAAGTCAACGCGGCCGATCCGCCCTGGCCCCGGTGGTCAAAACGCAGCACCGGGTGGCGCGGCGCCAAGTGCGCAGCCAGGCCGTCCCACATCGTCAAGTCCATACCCAGCGCATGGCTCAGCACCACCGGCGTGCCGGCCTCGGCGCCTTGCAGCGCCACACGCAATTGCGGCAAGCTGAAGGTGTGGTGGGTTTCAACGCGATGGCCAGGCAGCAACGGCGCCGGGTCCAGCGTGATGCCTTCGGCCTGGCAAATGCCCACGGTGATCTTGAACGCAGTATTGGCCGCCGGCACGCCGCAATAAATGGCGCCCTGCATCAGCGTCTCTTTGATGGCGGCCAGCGGCACGCCACCCCGGATGGCAGCGCGGCAGTGCAGCTCAAACTCTTCCCAACGCGCCAAGCCCATCGTCATGCCCAGCACCAGCAGGCGCCGGGTTTGGCTGTCCAGTCCGGGTCGGCCCCAGATGTCAAACCAGGCGTGGCGGGTGACTAACGACTGAAACTCGGCGTTCAGGCTGTTGGCCTGGCCGAGCGAGCGCTCAACCCAGGCATCCCCCAACATGGCACGGCGGTTGGCCGCGCCTCGGTCCAGATCATCGGGGCGCTGACGGCTCATGGGTTTCGGCTCCGCTACTGGTGCCTCAGACCGCAGCGCTGTCGCCACCGCCGAAGCGCTCAACATGCCACTCCACCAAGCGTGTCATGTTGCCCAGCGAGATCTGGTGCGCGTGGATCAAACCCATCAAGCCGTTGCGGGTGAAGTCCAGCAGGTCGGCGTCTGACAGCTTGGCCAGCTTGTCTTCGTCCACCGTCAAGAAGCCATCCACCGCCAGCTTGCTGCCGTCGGGCAGCGTGGCGTCAAAGCGCATGTCGCGCAGCAGGTCTTTTTCAACCAGCAAGGCGCCGGCCATGCGGGTGCGCTCAACTTCTTGCTCGAAGTTTTCAAGCTGCTTTTGCACACTGATGGTGAACTCGGTCGGGTTGCCGTCGGCATCAAACAGCGGCTGGCCAAAGTCGCCAAAACCGACCCAGCTTTCGTCGAAACACACCACCATTTCTTCGGGTGCCACGCGTGCCAGGGCAAACGGGTACAGCCGCAACATGGCGGGCACGTAGCGCACGCGCCAGTTGTCGCCTTCGATGCACAGGTTTTGTTCGGCCTTCAGGCCAAACACCGCGATGGGCGCCACTTGCTGCTTGCCGTCTTCGCCCTTGCCAGCGTTGACCCACACCACCGGGTACTCTTTGCAGGCGTCGGTGAACTCGGTGCCGGCCACAAAAAACGCGTTCAGTTTTTTGACCCCGGTGAGGTCGTGTGCGCCCACATTGAGCTTGAGCGCGCGGTGTTTGACGCGGTCCAGCGCGACCGCTTTTTTATGCAGGTTTTCGTTGATCATGACTTGTGTCTTTCGTCTTCAGTAGGGGTGATGCGGCTGACCAGCACCTTGTCCACGCGTTTGCCATCGAGGTCCACCACCTCGAAGCGCCAATCATCCCATTCAACCGTGTCCGTGGTATGCGGCAGGCGGCCCAGCAGCAACATGATCATGCCGGCCAGCGTGTTGTAGCGGCCCCGGTCTTCTTCGGGCAGGTCGCGGATTTCAAGCCGGTCTTTCATCTCGGGCACGGGGATCATGCCGTCCATCAGCCAGCTGCCATCGGACCGCCGCACCGCCCATGCATCTTCGGCGCTAGGCGTGCTGAACTCACCGGTGATGGCCTCAAGCACGTCACGCACGGTGATCACGCCCTGCACCGCGCCGTACTCGTCCACCACAAACACCAGCTCGGCGCTGGTGGCCCTGAACTGGTCCAGCAACTCCATGCCCGACAGCGTTTCGGGCACGAAAACCGGCGGGTGCATCAACTCGGCCAGCTTGGGGATCTCACCACGCGACAGCGGCACCAGCAGGTCTTGCGCCTGGATCACGCCCACCACGTCGTCCAGACCGTCCCGGCAAACGGGATAGCGTGAGTGGCCCTTGGTGGTCATCTGCGACAGCAAATCAGGCAGCGGCGCGTTTTGGTCGAGCCAGGTGATCTCGGTGCGCGGGATCATCATCGAGCCAATCTGCCGCTCGTCCAGCCGGAACACATTGCGCACCATCTGGTGCTCTTGCGCCTCGATCACGCCCGCGTCCAGGCCTTCTTCCAGGCTGGCGGCGATTTCTTCTTCCGTCACGCTGCGCGACGGCGCATGGCGGATGCCCAGCAGGCGCAAAGTGGTCTCGGTGCAGGCCGACAACAGCCAAACAAACGGCCGTGCGGCAGCGGACAACATGTCCATCGGCCGCGCCACCATCACCGCCACGCGCTCGGGGTACATCTGGCCTAAACGCTTAGGCACCAACTCGCCAAAAATGATGGTCAAGAAGGTGATGATCACCACCACCAGGGCGGTGGCCGTCACGTCGACCGCGCGATGGCTCAGCAGCGGAAACATCTTCAAGAGCCACACCGCCAGCGGCTGCGAAAACGCCGCATCACCCACGATGCCGTTCAACACGCCAATGGAGGTGATGCCAATCTGCACCGTGGACAAAAACTTGGTGGGGTCTTCGTGCAGCACCTGCGCGGCCTGGGCGCCAGGGTCGCCTGCTTCGGCCATCACCGCCAAACGCGCTTTGCGCGACGTGGTGAGCGCCATCTCCGACATCGCGAACAAGGCGTTGAGCAGTATCAAAAAAACCAGCAGAGCGACGTCCATGCACTGGCGCCACGCGGGCGCCCCCAGATCAACACGGCGGCAAGCGTAGCAGAATCGACCCATGCACTATCTGATTGGCGACCCCCAGGGCTGCTGCGACGCGTTGGATCGCCTGCTCGATGAAATTGGTTTTTCCCCTTCGCAAGACCACCTCCACGTGCTGGGCGATCTGGTCAACCGGGGCCCGGCATCGCTGCGCACGATGCAGCGTCTGATGACCTTGGGCAGCTCGGCCACCTGCTTGTTGGGCAACCACGATCTGCACCTGCTGGCGCTGTCGGTGGGTGCGCGCAAGCCGCACAAGGGCGATACGCTGGACGAGATTCTGGACAGCCCGCAACGCGGCGCCCTGCTCGATTGGTTGCGCTGCGGCAAGCTGGCTGACCTGGCCCAGGGCTGGCTGCTGGTGCACGCCGGCGTGGTGCCGCAATGGGACGCCGCCAAAACCCTGGCCCTGGCCGCCGAAGTGGAGGCCGTGATTCAAGGCCCGGGCATGGCCGACTTTTTGCGCGTGATGTATGGCAACGAGCCAGCGCGCTGGGACGACGCGCTAACAGGCCCGCTGCGTTGGCGCATGGTGCTCAACGTGCTCACCCGCATCCGCTACTGCAAGGCCGACGGCACGCTGGAGTTCAATACCAAAGATGGCTCGGGCGTGGCGCCGCCCGGCCACTACGCCTGGTTCGACGTGCCCGGTCGATTGACCGCCAACACGCCCATCGCTTTTGGCCACTGGTCCACGCTGGGCCTGCAAAACTCGCCCACCCTGCTGGCCACCGATACCGGTTGCGTTTGGGGCGGATCACTCACCGCCGTGCGCGTGGATGGCGGGCGGCGTGAAGTTTTTCAGGTGGCTTGTGATCAAGGCCTGGCGCCGTTCTGACAGAATGCGGGGCTGCGCCGTGCAATGCGGTGCAGATGTGATCGATGCAAGTCATCAAAAACAGGAAGCGTGGCCGAGCGGTTTATGGCTGCAGTCTTGAAAACTGCCGACGGTGTAAGCCGTCCGTGAGTTCGAATCTCACCGCTTCCGCCACCCACCCATGAGAGGTGGCAACTTTTACCGCTCTCCCCCATTTGCCCCCCTGGTTGACTCACCCCAGGGGTGGATTGATTTGGTTCACCGAAGTGCCGCACTCCCAGCGACGCCGCCGGCCGGCAATCCACTACACGCCGCCACCAAGGCATAGAAAAGCCAGCCACGGTCCGTTTTTTGCGCCGCGTAGCGGGCCATGGCCATGCGCACACCGGCCGGTGTGCTGAACGAGCGCAAGCGGCGGCGACACGGTGCGAATTCCGGGCACGCCGTGCGGTGCTGGGAACCGATGTCAATTCAAACCCTGAACGTCAATTGATCTAATTGCACGGAAAACCATGCGATAAATAACGCCGGTCCCGGACTGCTTTGGTAGAAATTCGTGCAAATGTCAAATGCCTGCACACTCCAACGGCACGCGCACGGTGCTTGGCACGACGCCGCCAACGTGAGCCTGAGCGGCCCCGAGACCGAGGGCTGGAAGGCCAAGACCTACGCCGGGTACGCGGTCGACTGGGCGTTTGAGCACCCAGGATCAACTGACGCGCACGCCTTGTGCGCGCGCTGGCCGGTCGGGCTCGAGCCCTTGCAGGTGCCGCATTGGCCGGTGTTTCTCATAGACCTGCTTCCGCTGGGCTTTGGTCGCCAGGAACTGCTGCGCCGCATCGGACAGTCCCCGACGGCTGGCGTCGTTGCCGATTGGCAGCTGCTTCTCGCCGGGGCGGGCAATCCCATCGGGAACCTGCGAGTCAAGGAAGCCGCAGAGTGGCTCAACGCCAACGCCGGAGTTCAGCGCGGGTTCACAGACGACGAGGTGGCGCAGCGAGGAGACGAGTTCTCCGAGTACCTGGCGTCCCACGGCCTCTTCGCCGCGGGCTCGTCTGGCGTGCAGGGCGAGTGGCCCAAGGTGCTGCTGACGCGCGCCGCAGATGGGCTGCTGTACCTGGACCACACGCTGCCTGACGAGCGGGCGGTCGAGCACTACATCGTCAAGTTTGGCCGCGGCACTGACCCGCAGTTGGCCAGCATCCTCCGGCACGAAGCGCCCTAGATGGGCATCGCCGACCTGCTGGGACTGCGCGTTCACGCACCGTTGGTGCTGCGCCAGCGTGCGCTTTTCATCCCGCGTTTTGACCGTCAAGCCCACAACGGGGTGGTGACTCGCCTGGCGCAGGAGAGCATCGCCACGCTGACGGGCATGCCGGGCTTCGAGGCGGTGTCAAGCCATGACCAGGTCTGCTCGGCGCTGATTCGGCACTGCACCAACCCACAAGACGAAGTACTCGAATACATCAAGCGTGAAGTTGCCAATCTGGCCCTGGGCAACAAGGACAACCACGCTCGGAACACCGCTGTGCAGCGAGACTTCAGCGGCCAAATCGCACTCACCCCGCTGTACGACTTCGCACCGATGTACCTGCACCCGGACGGCATCGCGCGGCGCATTCGCTGGGACAACAACGACGCTGGCCAACCCGACTGGGGTCGCGTGCTGGACCGCGTCTGCGACCTGGGTGCTCAAGGGCAGAAGCACCGCCGGAAGAAAGGCCCAGGCCGAGTTGAGCGGGCGCCACTGGTTGAGGGCATGAAGGCGATGGTGCCGGCCTTGCAGCGGCTGGCCGCCGAGGGCGAAGCCATGGGCCTGGACGCCGAGGTTCTCAAGCACTTGCGTCCTGGCCTGCTCGCCCAGGCGCAACAACTGGCAGCGCTCACTTGAAGCCATGGACAAGCGCTTCAACACCGTCTCCATTCCGGACCAACTGGAACTGCGCAAGCAAGCTGTCGAGGATGTGCTCGCACATCCAGAGTGGCCACTGGCGCAGGCCGTTCGCCACTTGAAAAAGACAATGCGCCTGACCACTGCGGAGATGGCCAAGATATCCGGCGTGGCCTACCGGACCCTGCAAGACATCGAGCAAGAGCGCAGCGATGGCAGCGTGCAAACGATGATCCGAATCTTCGGCATGCTGGGACTCAAGCTCAGCGTTGCGCGAATTGCTCGGGAGCCGAGTCAAGCGCCCTGTGAGCAGCGCGCCGACCCCGACTGAACCGACCGCAGTTGGTCTGCGATCTTGCCCGCGTCGCCACCCGGATCATCAGCCATGCTGATGTCTGACCTCGGTCCACTGAATCACTGGGCTAAAAACTACCCGTCATCGTCTCGCAGGGATGGCGCTTCCTGACTACTTCCGCCAAGTGAGACAGCGAGTCAGATGCAGACGTTTTCATCCAGGGCGTGCGAATTAGAGGAGGCGAGACACGATCTGTTTGCACACGGATTGCAAACTACCGTGTCATGGCCTGACAGTGACTTCCACGCCTATGCCGCGGTAGCCGGTGTAAGCGCAAGACCGGTTGAACATCGGCTCGCCACTGACCCGAAACTGCCGCACTTGGCCATTGCCGTCGACGCGGCTGAAAGCGAAATCCAGAAAGGGCTCGTGGGCTGCAATCTTGGCCTGCAGCGCCTGCCGCTCGGACTCGTTCCAGCCAATGCCGTCACCTTCGCCACCCGGGCCCAAATAGGCCGCAAACCCGAGACCCAGCATCTCTTGCACGGGGCCCGATACATGGGTGAAGGTGCCGGTCTCGTTTTGCTCCCAGTACCAATCCGAGGCCAGCTCGGTCAGCCGGCGAAAGCGCGCTTCACTGTCATGCAGTTCGGCCGTGCGTTCTTGCACCGTCTGTTCCAGCATCAGGTTGTAGTGCGCAAGCTTCTTGGTCAGCAGCCGCACTTCCAGCATGTTATGGATGCGCGTTTTGACCTCGACCAGATCGAAGGGCTTGCTGATGAAATCCTTGGCGCCGGCCTGCAGGGCGCGCAGCTTGTGGTCGGGCTGGGCCGTGAGCACGATGACCGGTAGGTAGCTGTCAGCGTCGTTGGTTTTGAGCGCCTCAATCACCTGGAACCCGTCCATGCCCGGCATCAACAGGTCGAGCAGTATCAGGTCGTAACCGTTCTTCAGATGTAGCGCCATGACCTCCTGAGGCTTCATCGTCGAGCTGACATTGACATAGCCCGCATCACCCAGCAGCCGCTCCAGCAATTGCACATTGGCGGGCTGATCGTCGACGATCAGGATGCCGGCGTTGAGAAATTCAAGCGTTTCAACCATGGCTATTCTTTCTCCGGAACGGCAGAGGCCCGCTCGGTCGTGGATCGGCACACCGCCGTGTCCAGTGTGTCCATGAACTCCATCACCTTGATTGGTTTGGTGAGATAGCGGAAAAACCCCGCAGCCAGACCTTTCTCGATGTCAAGCGGCATGGCGTTTGCGCTGAGCGCAATCACCGGAATATGCGCCGTGGCCGGGTTACCTGCCAGGATCTTCATCGCCTGAAAGCCGTTGATGCCCGGCAAATGGATGTCCATCAGGATCACGTCGGGCTGCGAGGTTAGTGCAATCTCGATGCCGCGCAGGCCGTCACGCGCGCTGAGCAAGTGAATATCAGGCCGGCGCGCCAGCAGCTTTTCGACCAGCATCAGGTTGGCGGGGTTGTCTTCCACACAAAGCACCGTGCGCATCTGGCTCAGACTGGCCTGTGGAGTCAGGGCCATCGCAATGGGTTCGGCTGACCCGGTGTCCAGGCGCAAAGCGGCGGTCGATTCGAGTTCGATCCAGAACACGCTGCCCACGCCCACCGTGCTTTCAACCCCGATGTAGCCCCCCATCAACTCCACCAGCCGTTTGCTCACCACCAGACCAATGCCGGTGCCTTCCTCGGTGCCAGCCTCTTGGCCCAAACGATTGAACGGCTGGAACAGTTGATTGATTTTTTCAGCCGACAAACCTTCACCGGTGTCTCGAAAGCTGATGCGCACGCGCTCGGGCGTGATGGTGCGGCAACTCACGTCAACGCTGCCGTCCACGCGGTTGTATTTGATGGCGTTGGACAGCAGGTTGATGAGCACCTGCTTGACCCGCGTGCGGTCGGCCCGGACAAAAAACGCGCCCTGCAACTCGGGGAAAACCACGCGGATGCCGCTCTTTTGGGCCAGCGGCTCAATCATGGCCTGGCAATCGAGCAGCACCTCGGACAAGGACATGGACTCGGGCAACAGCGCCAGTTTGCCCGATTCGATCAGCGCGAGATCGAGGATTTCATTGATCAACTCCAGCAGGTACCAACCGGCCTGAAGGATCTGGTCGATGCTGGCTTTTTGGCTGGCCGTGGGCAGTGGCGAACCTGAGTCGATCAACTGCGCAAAACCAAGAATAGCGTTGAGTGGCGAGCGCAATTCATGGCTCATGCTGGACAAAAAATCGGACTTGGCCAGGTTGACTTTTTCGGCCACGTAGCGCGCGCTCTCCAGCGCCACGTTGGTTTCCTGCAAGGCTTGGTCGAGCAATTTGCGCTCTGTGACATCGCGCGCGGCGGCAAATACGCCTTGCAAGTTGCGGTCGCGGTCATAAAAGGTGCTGGCGTTGTAAGACACCACGGTTTCTTTGCCGTCCCGCGCGCGCGCAGTCAACTCGTAGTTCGTCACCTTGTTTTCGCTCAGCACGCGTTTGATGGCGGCCTCGGCCCGGTCCGGGTCAGTGAAACACGTTTTGAACGGTGCGCCAATCAGCTCGTCGCGGGTGCAACCCGTCAGCGCCTCCATCTGCTTGTTGACGTCGGAAATGATGCCCGACGGATCGGTCGTCATGATCGCGTCGATGTTGGATTCGATCAGTGAGCGCGTATAAAACTGCTGGTCGCGCAGCCGCTGATCCAGCTTTTTTTGCTCGGCTTCAACCTGCTTGCGCGCCGTGTTGTCGGTGCCGATCAGCAGGTAGCCAATGATCGTGTCTTGGGCGTCACGCAGGGCCGTGACCGACACCACCGCCGGGAACCGGCTGCCGTCCTTGCGGATGTAGGTCAGCTCGTAAATGTCCTCGATGCCGCGCGAGGCCTTGAAGACCAGCGCCTCGAAGCCGGGCGTAATCGGCGTGGCCAGTTCAAGGCTGAGTGCCTTGGCGCGGACTATCAACTCTTGCGGATCGGAAATATCGGCCGGTGTGATCCGGTTCACGACATCGCCAGCCGTGTAACCCAGCAT
>JAYWDK010000168.1:0-34264 GCA_043779845.1 Betaproteobacteria bacterium
TTTTTCCCCAGCTCGGGCACGGGGCAGATCAACGTGGTATTGCCCGTCACGCCCATGCCGGCTGATCTGGCCGGCATCGGCGAACCACGATCAACAGCGCAGGCCGCGCCCCGGCTCTAACCCCAGGAGCGCCCCATGCCCCATCTTGTGATCCTCTACACCGGCAACCTCGATGCATCTGTTGAGCAAGGCGGGGGCAACATCAGCGCGCTTTGCCGAAGCCTTGCCGATGCCATGCTGGCCCAGCGCGACGAGACCGGCAAGCAAGTGTTCCCCACCGGCGGCACACGCGTGCTGGCCTACCCGGCGGCGCACTTTGCGGTGGCTGATGGGGGAGCGGCCGGCCTGGCTGCCGGCTTCACCCAGGATGGCCAGGGTGATTACGCCTTTGCCTACCTCAACCTGCGCATGGGCCGGGGCCGCAGTGCCGAGCTGCAGCAGCAAATTGGCCAAGCCCTGCTGGCCACCGCGCAGGCGCACTTTGCGCCAATCTTCAACCAACGCCCTATCGGCGTCACGCTGCAAATCGACGTTGGGCCCGAGGTGTTTGATGCCAAGCACAGCAACTTGCACCCACTCTTCAACAAAGCCTGAGCCCTTCAAGAAAAGAGCTTGGAAGGAAACCCCACCATGCTGGCACCCCACCTCATCAGCAGCCTGGCGCGCCAGCTGTATGACGCGCGCAAAAACCGCACGCCGCTGCGCCATTTCTCGACCACCCACCCCGAGATGACGATCGACGACGGCTACGCCATCCAGCGCGCCTGGGTGCAACTTGAGCTGGCCGATGGGCGCAGCATCCTGGGCCGCAAGATTGGCCTTACCTCACGCGCCATGCAGCTGTCGAGCCAGATCACCGAGCCCGATTACGCGCCGCTGATGGACGACATGTTTTTTGCGCAGGGCGGCGACATCCCCATGGCCCGCTTCATCGCGCCCCGTGTGGAGGTAGAGCTGGCCTTCATCCTGGGCAAGCCGCTCAAGGCCGAAGCAGGCGGCCCACCGATCACGATCTTCGACGTGCTCTCAGCCACCGAGTACGTGACTCCGGCCATCGAGATCATCGACGCCCGCATCGAGCAGTTTGACCGCGACACCCAGCAAATGCGCAAGGTGTTCGACACCATCAGCGACTTTGCAGCCAACGCCGGCATCGTGTTAGGTGGGCGGCCCATCAAGCCGATGGACTTTGATTTGCGCTGGGTTGGCGCCATGCTGTTCAAGAACGGCGTGATCGAAGAAACTGGCCTGGCGGCGGCCGTGCTCAACCACCCCGCCACCGGCGTGGCCTGGCTGGCCAACAAGATAGCGCCCTACGGCGAGCAGCTCAACGCCGGCGACGTGGTGCTGGCCGGCAGCTTTACCCGGCCCACGCCGGCCGTGGCGGGTGACAGCTTTCATGTTGACTACGGCCCGCTGGGCGCCGTGTCGTTTCGCTTCGTCTGAGCTAGTCCCGCCGTCTGCCAGTCGTCATCCACCCAACCCGAGTTGAGAGCAATGCAAATCCCCCAAAACACCTTCAAGGCCGCACTGCGCGCCGGCAAGCCCCAAATCGGCCTGTGGGTGGGCTTGGCCGACGCCAATGCCGCCGAGGCCCTGGCCGGCACCGGCTTTGACTGGCTGCTGCTGGACGGCGAACACGCGCCCAATGATCCCCAAAGCGTGCTGGCCCAGCTGCGCGCCGTGGCGCCGTACCCCGTGCACGCCATCGTGCGGCCAGTGCAGGGCGACGTGGCGCTGGTCAAGCAATACCTGGATATCGGTGCCCAGACCTTGCTGATCCCGATGATCGACACGCCCGAACACGCCGCGCTGATGGTGCGTGCCATGCGCTACGCACCGGCCGGCATCCGGGGCATGGGCGCGGCTCTGGCGCGTGCCTCCCGTTGGAACCAGGTCGACAACTACCTGACTGACGCCGACGCGCAAATGTGCCTGCTGGTACAAGCCGAAACCACGCTGGCCGTGAGCAACTTGCAAGCCATGGCTGAAACAGAAGGCGTGGACGGCGTGTTCTTCGGCCCGGCCGATTTGTCAGCCTCGATGGGCTACCGCGGCCAGCCCGAACACCCCGAGGTGGTGCGCACCATCGTGGGCGGCATCCAGACCATTCTCAAAACCGGCAAAGCCCCCGGCGTGCTGGCGGTGAACCTTGACGCCGCGCAGCGCTACCTGGAAGCGGGGGCTGTGTTTGTGTCGGTGGGGGTGGACACCTCGCTGCTGGTGAGCGCGGCTGCGGCGCTGGCCAAGCGCTTCAATCGCGGGGCGCCCGCAGCGGCAGCAGTGGCACCGCGCACGGGCTATTGAGGGCCAGATCGATGATCGACAGGCACCGCGTCATACGCTAGCATGATCGATATGAACACCGTCACCGTCTCCCCCAAGTTCCAGGTCGTGATCCCGCTGGCCGTGCGCAAGCGCATGGGCTTGCAACCAGGCGCCAAGCTGATGGTGATTGAGTTCAACGGCGGCCTTCGGCTGCTGCCGCTGAAGCCACCGCAGGCGCTGCGTGGCATCGCGCGTGGCCTGGACACCTCGATCCCCAGCGAGCCTGATCGCGCGCTGTGAGCACGCCCGCCCGGCGCCGCCCAAACATGGCCAAGCCCCAGCCCACGGCCAAACTTGCAAGCAAACCCAGCGCCAAGCCGACGCCCAAAGCGCAGGCAAAAAGCGTCGCACCAACACCCATCGTGCTGGATTCATCGTGCTGGATGGAGTTTTTTGCCGACACGGACCGGGCCGACCTGTTTGCCTCGGTGATTGAGGCGGTGGATCAGCTGGTGGTGCCGGTGCTGACGATTTACGAGGTGGTCAAAAAGCTGGCCCGCGAAGCTGGCGACGAGACGGCATCAGCCGCGCTGTCGCTGATGCAACGTGGGCAGGTTGCGGCCATCGACCTTGGCCTGGCCGTGGATGCCGCAGTCAACGGCCTGCCCATGGCCGACAGCCTGATCTACGCCACCGCCCGCCAGCATGGCGCCGTGCTGTGGACGCAAGACGCTCATTTTGAGGGGCTGCCGGGCGTCAAGTATTTTCAAAAACCCGCCGTGCAAGCCAAGGCTTGAGTTGGCTGCGGTTTTACCGCAGAACCGCAGCCATGCGGCAAGCGACCAAACCATGCAGCACCCGGCCTTCTTTCAGCGCCCAGTAAAGCGCGGCCCCAGGCTGCCGGCATCGGCATCGCCGCGCGCATGGGAACCGAACAAGATGACGGTTTTAGACAACGGATCAGCGGCCAGCCTGTGCACTTCGTAGGCCCACGCAAGACGCGAGCACCTGGGCAAGCAATGCTGGATGCAGCGCGGATTCAGTCAGCACGTCCACCGGCCTACCCAGCAGATCCTGTGCATCCATCAGCAAGCCGCCCAAGGCCAGCGCACTGGTGCCAGCGGGCAGCGTGACCAGCAGATCCACATCGCTGTTCTCGTCAGCGTCACCACGCGCCATCGATCCAAAGCCAGGCGGGCGCCACACCGTAGTTGCTCAGCTTGAGCGAGGGGTTTCCGTGCTGGGGCCACTGCGGTACTATGTGTACCCGACGTTGGCGAGGTACACAGCATGCGCACGAACATTGAGATAGACGACAAGCTCATGAAGGACGCTCTGCGTGCTACTGGGGCGAAGACCAAAAAGGAAGCTGTTGAGCTTGGCCTGCGAACACTGCTTGACCTTCGTGCTCAAGAAAAGGCGCGTGAGTTGCGAGGGAAGATCACCTGGGAAGGTGACCTGAACGCGGCGAGGTCTGACAACTGATTCTTGTCGATTCCAGCGTTTGGGTCGACTACTTTCGTTCTGCCGACACGCCGCAGGTTTCGTTACTCGACTCATTGTTTGGCCGAACACGAATTGCTGTCGGAGACCTGATTGCGGCTGAGGTCTTGCAGGGTGTGCGCGATGACAAAGAGTTCAAGTCGGTGAAAAAAGTGTTCGATACGTTTACTCGTCTCGATCTTTGCGGCTACGACTTGGCCTTGAAAGCGTCGGAGAACTATCGCGTACTTCGTGTGAAGGGCATCACCATCAGGAAGACCATCGACACCTTGATCGCCACGCGGTGTATCGAAGATGGTCTGACTCTCTTGCACTCCGACCGAGACTTTGCACCTTTCGTAAAGCACTTGGGTCTGCGCGAGGCGTATTCGGAAACCTAAGGTTTGACATGAGAGGCGCCTAAAAGGCGCTGTCTTTTGGGCATCCCTTAGATGGACGGCTAGGCGCAGTTTCAACCACTCTCGGCCTCAGATTACCCACCTTTTGAAGGCTGCGTAGCCGCAGTACCGCGCGCTGGACAGCTTTGCGCACAGAAGCGCAGCGCTTGAACGCACGCGTTTTGCTGCATGAAGGGGGTCATGCTGAATCCGCCTTTGCATTTTCCGTAGTTTTTTTAGCACGGCGCGGGGGTTCGGTGTTATTTCCCCGACGAACCCATGACCGCTGTGCCACGTGCCCCAAGGGCTGCTCGGACGCTGGGCGCTTGACTCCGGGCTCGGCTGGTGAGCACGGCCACGGCCTTGGCCCAGGGGTTCAAAGGCCCAGCAGCCGTCGCAATAGCGTGCGCTGCGAATAAGTGTTATGGCCCCGACACGCCAAGATTGGCAAGAACCCATCAGCCCACCCCTCAAGCCTGCACCGAATACCCCCCATCCACCGGGATCGCCGCCCCGGTGATGAAGTTGGCCCCGGCACTGGCCAAAAACACCGCGATGCCTGCCAGATCACCCGGCACGCCCCAGCGGCCGGCGGGCGTGCGGGCCACGATGCGGTCGTTCAACCCGGCCACCTCGGCCCGGGCGCGCCGGGTGAGTTCGGTGTCTATCCAGCCGGGCAGGATGGCGTTGACCTGGATGTTGTCGGCCGCCCAGGCGGTGGCGGTGGCGCGGGTGAACTGCACGATGCCGCCTTTGCTCGCGCTGTAGGCGGGCGCAAACGAGGCGCCAAAAATCGAGGTCATCGAGCCGATGTTGATGATCTTGCCGCCGCGCGCCTTGAGCGCCGCGTAGGCCGCCCGGCTGCATAAAAACGCGCTGGTGAGGTTGGTGTCCATCACCGTGTGCCACTCGGCGAGGCTCAGGTCTTGCACGGGCTTGCGGATGTTGGTGCCGGCGTTGTTGAGCAGGATGTCAATGCGGCCAAAGTCAGTCAGCACTTGGGCCAGCAAGCCGGTCACCGCCGCCTCGTCGCACACGTCAACCGCGTAGGCCCTCACACGCTCGGTGGGTTGGCCCAGGTGCTTGAGGGCGGCTTGCAGTTTGTCGGGGTTGCGCCCCACCACGGCGATGCGCGCGCCGGCGTCGCACAAGCCGCGGGCCATGGCCAACCCGATGCCGCCATTGCCACCGGTGACGATGGCCACTTTGCCTTGCAGGTCAAACATCTTGATGGCTCCTGAAATGGATAGCGCCAAAACAACGTGCCGGCCCTGGCCACATTCTCCAAAGGCGGCCTACGTGGCCAGGCACTCACTCAAACACTGGCGTGATCAAGCGCGCTCGGTATCGAGCACCAAGCGCCCCCGCGCCACATCGGCCAGCCGCTGCGGCAACAACACCTCGATGCGGCCGTGGCTGCTGCCCAGGATGCCCAGGGCCTGCATCTGCCGCAGCACGCTGTTGATGCGCTGGCGGCTGGCGCACAGCAGGCTGGCCTGGTCGCCCTGGGTGAGGGTTAGGTCAATTTGCTGCGCCAATGAGCTGCCCAGCTCGGTGGGCCGGCCAAACTGCCGCAGCAGGCGCTGCAACTTCAGGGCGATGCGTTGCGCCAGCGGCAGGGTTTGCAGCTCTTCAAGACGGCTGAACATGTGGCGCAGGCGCCGGCAATCGAGCTGAAGCAAACCGGCGCGCAGCTCGGGCTGCTCTTGCACCAGGGTTTGCAGATCGGCCCGGCTGATGAGCAGCAGCGTGCTGTGGGCCTGGGCGGTGATGTCCAGGTCCACCGGGCTGCCGTCGAGCAGGGCGATGTCGCCGTACCAGTCACCGGGGCCCAGCAGATCCAGCGTGAAGGCGCGACTATTGCGCCCGCTGGTGGCCAGGCTGAGCGCGCCGCCGGCCACGCCCACCCAATCGGTGGCCACGCCGCCGCGCTGCACCAGGCGCGCGCCGCGCCGCACTTGCTGCACACGCGCCCGGCTCAGCATGGCTTGGCGCAAGCCCGATGGCAGGCTGGCAAACCAGGTGCCGGCCTCCACACGCTGGCATTCAATCGGCCGCAAGCCGGGTGGGTGCCGCGCCTGATAGCCCGGCAGCGGTACAGGCAGTGGCAGAGGCGGGCGCTGGATCAGGCCATGCATGGCGGCCTGCCTCAGCACACCTCGAACAAACCTGCCGCACCCTGGCCACCGCCAATGCACATGGTGACCACCACGTACTTGGCGCCTCTGCGCTTGCCCTCGATCAGCGCGTGGCCGGTGAGGCGCGAGCCGCTCACGCCGTAGGGGTGGCCCACGGCAATGGCGCCGCCGTTGACGTTGAGCAACTCGTCGGGGATGCCCAGCACGTCGCGGCTGTAGATCACCTGGCAGGCGAAGGCCTCGTTCAGCTCCCACAGGCCGATGTCGCTGACCTTGAGGCCCGCGCGTTGTAGCAAGCGTGGCACGGCAAACACGGGGCCAATGCCCATTTCATCGGGCTCGCAGCCGGCAATGGCAAAGCCCCGGAAGATGCCCATCGGCTGGACGCCGCGCTGCTCGGCCAGCTTGCCGTTCATCAGCACGCAGGCCGACGCACCATCCGAGAACTGGCTGGCGTTGCCCGCCGTCACCACGCCGCCGGGCAGGGCGGGGCGCAGGCCGCTCACTGCTTCCAGGGTGGTGTCGGCACGGATGCCCTCATCGCGGCTGACAGTGACCTCGCGGCGGCTGATGCCGCCGGTGGCTTTGTCGACCACGCCCATCACCGTGGTCATGGGCACGATCTCGTCGCTGAACTTGCCGGCTGCCTGGGCGGCGGCGGCGCGCTGCTGGCTGCGCACGCCGTACTCATCCTGGGCGAGCTTGGAGATGTTGTAGCGCTTGGCCACCGTCTCGGCGGTTTGCAGCATGTTCCAGTACAGCTCGGGCTTGTGCTCCACCAGCCACGGGTCCATGCGCATGTGGCGGTTGGCCTCGTTTTGCACGCAGCTGATGCTCTCCACGCCGCCGGCCACCATCACCGGGCAGCCCTCGGTCATGATGCGCTGCGCCGCCAGCGCAATGCTTTGCAGGCCCGACGAGCAAAAGCGGTTGATGCTCAAGCCGGCCGTGGTGACGGGCAAGCCGGCGCGCAGCGCAATCGCGCGCGCGATGTTGCCGCCCGTGGTGCCCTCGCCAAACGTGCCGCCCATGATCACGTCTTCAACCTCGGCCGGCTCGATGCCGGCGCGCGCCACCGCGTGCTGCACGGCGTGGCCACCCAAGGTGGCGCCGTAGGTCATGTTGAAAGCACCCTTCCAGCTTTTGGCAAGGCCGGTGCGGGCGGTTGAAACAATCACTGCGTCGATCATGGAATACCTCGGAGGTCAGGCAAATTGGGTGGGATAGGGCGGGCGTGGCGCGCTGTGTCGACCAGGCAAGCCTTCTGCATCAGTTGAAGTTTTTGCCTTCTTCGGCCAGTTGCAGCAGCAGTGGCGCGGGCTGCCATGAGGCATCAGCGCCCGGCTCGGCGGCAAAGCGGCGCAGCGCGCGCACCACATTGGGCAAGCCCACGATGTCGGCATACAGCATCGGCCCACCGCGGTGCAGCGGGAATCCATAACCGTTGAGGTACGCGACATCGATATCCGACGCCCGCGCCGCAATGCCTTCTTGCAGGATGCGTGCGCCCTCGTTGACCAGCGCGAAGATGCAGCGCTCGATCACCTCGGCGTCGTCGATCTTGCGCGGGGTGATGCCATTGGCCGCGCGGTAGTCGGTGATCAGCTGCTCGGTCACGGCGTCGGGTATCGGATCCCGTTTGCCGGCTTCGTAGCGGTACCAGCCCGACCCGGTTTTTTGACCGTAGCGCCCGGCCTCGCACAGTTTGTCGGCCACGCCGGGTTTCATCTCGACGCCGGCCTCGGCGGCGCGGCGCTTGCGTGTGGCCCAGCCAATGTCCAGCCCGGCCAAGTCCCCCATGCGGAACGGGCCCATCGCCATGCCAAACTTTTGCAGCGCGCCGTCAATTTGTTGGGGCAGCGCGCCCGCAGTGATCAACCCGGCCGCCGCCGCGCCGTAGCGTGCCAGCATGCGGTTGCCGATGAAACCGTCGCACACGCCCGACACCACCGCGATCTTCTTGATCTTCTTGGCCACGGCCATGGCGGTGGCCAGCACGTCGGGCGCGGTGGCGGCGCCGCGCACCACCTCCAACAAGCGCATCACGTTGGCGGGGCTGAAAAAGTGCAGGCCAATCACGTCGGCCGGGCGCTTGGTGAAGCCCGCAATCGCGTCCAGGTTCAGGTACGAGGTGTTGGACGCCAGGATGGCGCCGGGCTTGCACACGCGGTCGAGTGTCTCGAACACCTGCTGCTTGACGTCCAGGCTCTCGAACACCGCCTCGATCACCAAATCCACGTCGGCAAAACCGTCGTAGCTCAGCGTGCCCGTCACCAGCGCCATACGTTGCTCCACCTGCTCGGGCAAGAGCCTGCCCTTTTTCATGGTGTTTTCGTAGTTGCGGCGGATGGTGGCCAGGCCCTTGTCCAGCGCCTCTTGCTTCATCTCCAGCAGCACCACGGGGATGCCGGCGTTCAGGAAGTTCATGGTGATGCCCCCGCCCATGGTGCCCGCGCCAATCACGCCCACCTTGTTGATGGGGCGCAGAGCCGTGCCCTCGGGCAGGCCGGGGATCTTGCTCGCGGCGCGCTCGGCCGCAAACACGTGGCGCAGCGCGCGTGATTCAGGCGACTGCATCAGCGCCAAAAAGCCCTCACGCTCCAGGCGCACGCCTTCGTCAAAAGGCTTGCTCAGGGCGTTGGCCACGGCCTCCAGGCACTTGAGTGGCGCGGGGAAGTTTTTGGACGCAGCCGCCACCGTGTTGCGGGCAAATTGCAGAAACGCCTCGCCTTGCGGGTCGCGAACCTTCAGGTCGCGCACGCGGCGCACCGGCAGCTTTTGCGTGATCGCCTCAACGGCAAAGGCAATGGCGCCTTCAAGCAGATCACCTTCAATGATGCGGTCGATCAGCGCGGTGGCCGCCAATTGCCCAGCCGGCACCGGGTTGCCGCCAACAATCATGTTGAGCGCCACCTCCAGCCCCACCAAACGCGGCAGGCGCTGCGTGCCGCCAGCACCCGGCAACAGGCCCAGCTTGACCTCGGGCAGGCCCATCACGGCGTCGGCCTTGGCCACCCGGAAGTGGCAGCCCATCGCCAGCTCCAGCCCACCGCCCAGGCATTGCCCGGCGATGGCCGCCACCACAGGCTTGGCGCTGCCCTCAAGCAGCGCGATCACCACGCGCAAATTGGGCTCGCGCGCGGCCAGCGGCGTGCCGAACTCGGTGACATCAGCGCCCGCCGAAAACGCCCGCGTGGTGCCGGTCAGCACGATGACTTGCACACTGGCGTCGGCGTTGGCCTGGTCCAGCGCGTTGGCAATGCCGGTGCGCAGCGCCGTGCCCAGGCTGTTGACGGGCGGCTTGTCCATCGTGATCACGGCAACAGCGCCGTTGATGTGCAGGGAGACGGGGTGGGTGGCGGCTTGGGTGCTGGGCTGGCTCATGTCAGGGCTTTCTTGAAATAAAAACGATTGGAAGGGGAGTGGCGGACGCCCCCTCACCCCAACCCTCTCCCCCGGATACGGGGGCGAGGGAGCCCGTCAGCAAACCCGCCTGCGCGGGCCTGAACAGCCCCCTCGCCCGCATGCGGGAGAGGGTTGGGGTGAGGGCGGGTTGGGGCGACGGCGCAGGCCATGTTTGATCCATCAAACCCGTCAGGTGGCGGCGTCAAAAAGTTGTTTCAATGATTTTTTCAGCAGCTTGCCGGTGGGATTGCGCGGCAGCGGATCAGGGCTGATGACGATGCGCACCGGCACCTTGAACGCCGCCAATTGGCCCCGCACAAAAGCGCGCAATTCGTCTTCAGTGACTACTGCGCCCGGCTTGAGTGTGACCAGCGCGGCGGGCTCTTCGCCTAACGTGGCGTGGGCGCGGCCAATCACGCCGGCGTCCATCACCGCCGGGTGCCGGTACAGCACGGCCTCCACCTCGGCGCAGTAGATGTTTTCGCCGCCGCGGATCAGCATGTCTTTTTTGCGATCGACGATGAACAAAAAGCCCTCGTCATCGAGGTAGCCCAGGTCGCCGGTGCGCAGCCAGCCATCGACAAAGGTGGCCGCCGTCTCTGCGGGCTTGTTCCAGTAGCGCTTGACCACATTCGGGCCCCGCACCCACAGCTCGCCGACCACGCCGGTGGCCTGCACCCGGCCATCGTCGTCGGTGATTTTCATCGCGCCCACCGGCATCGCCGGGCCGGCGCTGTCGGGGCGGTGGATGTAGTCCTCGGCGCCGTGGTGGGTGAAGGTGCCCGAGGTCTCGGTCATGCCCCAGCCCATGCCCGGCAGCGCTTTGGGAAACGCCTCGCCGATGCGCTGCACCAGCGCGGCCGAGGCCGGGGCGCCGCCGTAAGCCACCGACTCCAAGCTGCTCAGGTCGTACCTGGCGCGCGCCGGGTGCTCAATCAACTGCCAGGCGATGGTGGGCACGCCACCGGCCGCGCTGATGCGCTCAGTCTCGATCAGCGCCATCGCAGCCTCCGGCTCCCAGCGGTGCATCAACACCAGCTTGGTGCCCGACAACAGCGCGCCGAACAAGATCACCTGGCAGCCGGTGGTGTGGAAGAACGGGATCGCCAGCAGCATCGCGCGCTGGTGGGGCCGGGTGGTGCGGTCGTGTACCGGGTCGGGCACGGCCTCACCGCGGCGCACAAAGTTGCGTGTCACTGAAAACGCGCTGGCCATCAAGGTGCTGGTGCTGCAGCGGTGGGTGCCCAGCGCGCCCTTGGCCGCCCCGGTGGTGCCCGAGGTGTACAGCAGCGTGGCGTCATCGTCGGGCGCGAGCACGACCTCGGGCAGGGGGCGCTGAGGCAGGTCGCCCCAGGTGGCTGGGGGGCCCAGCAGCGAGTCCCACCGCGCCGCACGGGCGTGATTCAACGGCGCGGTGGCGCGCACCACCAGCACTTGCTGCAGCGCCGGCAGATCACTCAGCAGCGGCTGCAAACGCGCCCAGCGTTCGGCGTCCACCACCGCCACTTTGGCACCTGAATCGTTCAGGCAGTAGGCCAGTTCGGGCCCGGTGCCCCAGGCGTTGATGGGGGTGGCGATGCCGCCCAGCAACACCGTGGCCAGCACGGCCACCGGCCATTCGGGCAGGTTGCGCATGACCACGGCCACGCGGTCGCCCTTGACCACGCCCAGCGCGGCCAGCGCTTCGGCCAGTACCAGCACCGCGCGGGCAAAGCCTTCAAACGTGGCGCGCTCGCCCTCGTAAACCAGGAAGGTCTTGTCGCCGAAAGCGGCGCGGCCGGTAACAAACACTTCGCGGATCGTGGGCGGGGCGTTTTTCCAGACCGGCATGGGGCGCCCGTCAACCATCGCCTCAGCAGTCTCGAACGCCGCGCCCGGCGCGGTCATCAAAGCATGGGCCTGGGCCAGCGTCAGCGCTGGCCAAGGGGCTGGGGCTGGGGCTGGGGTTTCGATCATGGCCACAGACGCCAACTCACTGGGCTTCACATCAATGGGTTTCAACTCAATACCCGTCCACCGCCGACGTGGCGATCACCTGGCCACTGGCCAGCCGGGGCAGCCATTGCGACTGCTGGGCCGGCGTGCCGGCTGAACGCAGGGCGGTCGCGGCGACGATGGCCGAGGCCAGCAGGGGCGAGCTACACAACTGGCGGCCGATCTGCGCCATCACCACGCCGGCTTCGACATGGCCCAGCCCCAGGCCGCCATGCGCCTCGGGGATCAGCACGCCGGTGAAGCCCATCTCGGCAAACTGGCGCCACAGCTCGCGCGAGAAACCGGTGGCGTCGGCACTGTCACGCAACTGGCGCAGTTGCGACACGGGGGCCTGGTCGGCCAAAAAGTTGCGTGTACTGCTCTGCAGCAGGGTTTGTTCTTCGCTCAGGATCAGGGGCATGGGATCAGCCTGGTGGTGTCGGTGGGCGGGTCAAATCGGGTGTCACACATTGGGCAATTCGAGGATGCGCTTGGCGATGATGTTGAGCTGCACCTCGCTGGTGCTGCCCTCGATCAAATTGGCCTTGGCGCGCAGCCAGGTTCGCGCGACAGCCCCGTGCCGGGATCGCTCGCTGTCCCATTCCAGCACATCGCTGCCGCCCATCGCCACCATCAATTCCCAGCGCCGTTTGTTCAGCTCGGCGCCGCAGTACTTGAGCAGCGACGACATGGCAGGGTGGCCTTGCCTGGCCCGACCCAGGTCGCCGGCGCGCTCCATCGCCAGGCGGAACGCGGCCTCGGTTCCCGGTGCCAAATTTCAGCAGCGCCGGGCCCAGCATCCAGATGCCGAAGCTCTGCAGCGGCGGGCGGCATTGCAGCGAGCGCAGCGCCTGCGCCAGGATCTTGGCTTCTTCGCCGGTCAAACCAGCGCCGCCATAGGCGCTTGACCAGGCCGGCACCGTCCAGCCGCGTGCGGCCATGATCGTCAGCCAGTGGCGCTGCGCTGCTGAGTTGAAGACAAAATTGCGGCCGCCCCAGCAAACATCGTCCTCGCTGCTGATGGGCTGGCGCATCTCGGCTGGGCAGTTCGCCAGCAGCCAGGCGCGGGTGTCTTTGCGGAAGGCGCTCAGCGCGGGCGTGGCGTCGGTGGGGGTCACCGTGGCCATGGTGTCGCGGCGCTTGTCGAGCCACCAAAAAGCTGCTGGTCGGACATCGTGAAGGTCATGGGGTGGCTCTGGTCGGGGTCGCGCAACGGGCGCAGGCAAGCGGGCAGAAGGTTAGCAGAGACCTTGCCTGGCATGCAAACCCTGTTTTCTAAAACAGGCCCTGAATATCGCGTCATCCCAGCAAATATAGGGAAAACGAGAACGTACCTATTTTTCGATTCTGGCGCATGATCGCGGCCAGCAGCGGCGGCAGGGTTCGCTGGGAGCGAGGCTAAATATGCGTTTTCAGCGGTCATTGCAGCAAGCTGTTGCGGTAGGCGCGGGCATGCACCCACCCTGCGCCAGGCGGCCAGTCTGATGCGCGGCTACTTGCTGCGCCGCTTGCTGGCCCTGCTGCCCACGCTGCTGCTGGCCAGCATCATTGTGTTCGTCACGGTGCGGCTGATCCCGGGCGACGTGATCGACCTGATGCTCAGCCAGAACGATGTCTCGGCCGACCGCCGCAGCCGCGACCAGCTGATCGCGCTGCTGGGCATGGATCGGCCGATGTGGCAGCAGTACTTCCGCTGGATCTCGGCGATCGTGCTGCACGGCGACCTCGGCCAATCGCTGTGGCAGGGCACGCCGGTCACGCAAATGCTGCGCTCGCGCGTGCCGGTGACCTTCGAGCTCGGCGCGATCGCGCTGCTGGTCGGCCTGGTGATCGCGCTGCCGATCGGCGTCTATTCGGCGGTGCGCCAAGACACCCGGGGCGACTACCTGGCGCGCTCGTTCTCGATCCTGCTGCTGGCGGTGCCCAGCTTCTGGCTCGGCACGATGGTGGTGGTGTTCCCGTCGATCTGGTGGGGCTGGTCGCCGCCGATCGAATACGCGCCCTTCGCCGAGTCGCCGGCCACCAACGTCAAACAGATGCTGCTGCCCGGCGCGGTGCTGGGCGCGTCGCTGTCGGCGATCACGATGCGGCTGACGCGCACGATGATGCTGGAGGTGCTGCGGCAAGACTACATCCGCACCGCCTGGGCCAAGGGCCTCAGCGAGCGCCTGGTGATCGTGCGCCACGCCTTGCGCAACGCGATGATCCCGGTGGTCACGCTGATCGGGCTGCAGGCGCCGCTGCTGATCGGCGGGGCGGTGATCATCGAGCAGATCTTCGTGATCCCGGGCATGGGCCTGATGCTGCTCGAGGCGGTGCAGCAGCGCGACTACCCGGTCATCACCGGCGTGTTCCTGATGGTCGGCGTCGCGGTGATGCTGATCAACCTGCTGGTCGATCTGAGCTACGGCCTGCTCGATCCGAAAGTCAGGATCCGCTGATGAGCGCCGTGCTGCCCCTGCCCGTCACCCAGCCGCAGCGCTCCGGCTTCTGGGCCCGGCTTTGGCGCGACAAGCCGCTGGGCGCGGCCGGCGCGGTCGTGCTGATCCTGTTCCTGGTCTTCGGCGTGCTGGCCGACAGCATCAGCCCCTACGGCTACAACGAGATCGCGCCGATCGACCGGCTGCAAGCCCCGAGCTGGTCGCACTGGTTCGGCACCGACAACCTGGGCCGCGACATGCTGTCGCGCTGCCTGTACGGCGCCCGGCTGTCGGTGATCATCGGCTGCTCGGCCGCGCTGCTGGCCACGCTGATCTCGGCCGTGGTGGGCATTGTCAGCGGCTACTTCGGCGGCAAGGTCGACATGGCCGTGCAGCGCGTGGTCGACGCGTGGATGAGCTTCCCCGACCTGATCGTGCTGATCGTCGTGGTGTCGGTGCTCGGGCCGGGCATGCTGCAAATCATCGGCACGCTGGGCCTGCTGCTGGGCATCGGCGGCTCGCGCATCGTGCGCTCGGCGGTGGTGTCGGTGCGCGAGCACATGTATGTGCATGCGGCACAGTCGATTGGCGCGTCGTCGCTGCGCATCCTGTGGCGGCATGTGCTGCCCAACGTGATGGCGCCCATCATCGTGCTGCTGACCACCCGCGTGGGCACCGTGATCCTGGCCGAGTCCGGGCTGGCCTTCCTCGGCCTGGGCGTGCCGCCGCCGGCGCCCACCTGGGGCGGGCTGCTGTCGGGCAGCGGGCGCACTTACATGTTCCAGGGGCCGTGGCTGGTGGTGGCACCCGGCCTGTGCCTGACGGTCGTCGTCTATGCCACCAATGTCTTTGGCGACGCCCTGCGCGATCTGCTGGATCCGCGGATGCGAGGCAGCAAGTGACCACCCGACCCGACGTAAGTCCACCCAAGGAGACCCAGAGATGAACCCGTTCACGACACGCCGCCCGGTCATTCGCGCGCTCGCGCTCGTCGGCGCCCTGGCTCTCGGATCGGCGGGGGCGCTGGCCCAGGCCGAGAAGCCGCAGAGCGGCGGCACGCTCAACATCGGCCTGGTCTACTACACCATCGCGCCGCTGTCCTGGGACCCGGCCGACTGGGCCTGGAAGTTCGGCCACGACACCGGCCTGATGTACGAGCAGCTGTTCGCCGGCGACCTGTCCAAGGCCAAGAGCCGCGGCGGCAAGCACCCGTTCACGGCCGACTCCTGGCTGCCCACCGACGCCATCCGCGGTGAGCTGGCCGAGAGCTGGAAGACCCTGGACAACCCGTTCCGGGTCGAGGTCAAGCTGCGCAAGGGGGTGATGTTCCCCGACAAGCCCGGCGTGATGAAGTCGCGCGAGCTGGTGGCCGACGACGTGGTCTACAGCTTCCAGCGCCTCGACAAGAGCCCGAAGAAGATCCCCACCTACTACGACCACGTCGACAAGGTCGAGGCGGTCGACAAGCACACGGTGCTGTTCACCTTCAAGAACTACAACGCCGAATGGGACTACCGCTTCGGCTGGGGCTACTACTCGGGCATCGTGCCAAAAGAGGTGTCGGACGCCGGTGCCAAGGACTGGAAGAACGCCAACGGCACCGGCCCATTCCAGCTCACCGACTACGTGCAGGGCAACGCCGCCACCTTCAGCAAGAATGCGCTGTACTGGGACAAGGAGACCGTTGCCGGCCAGAGCTACAAGCTGCCCTTCGTCGACAAGATCGTCTACCGCACGATCAAGGACGAGGCGACGATGCAGACCGCACTGCGCACCGGCAAGGTCGACGTGCTCGAATCGATCCGCTGGAGCGCGGTCGACGAGCTGAAGAAGAGCGCCCCCGCGCTGAAGTGGAAGCGCTGGGTCAACACCGGCGGGGTGTTCGTCGCGATGCGCGTCGACACCAAGCCCTTCGACGACATCCGGGTGCGCCGCGCGCTGAACATGGCGGTCAACAAGGCTGAGATCGTCAAGTCGTACTACGGCGGCAACGCCGAGCTGTTCGCCTACCCGATGCACCCGGACTATGTCGGGTATTTCGAGCCGCTGGACAAGATGCCGATCGCCGCGCAAGAGCTGTTCAGCTACAACCCCGACAAGGCCCGCGCCCTGCTGGCCGAGGCCGGCTATCCCAAGGGCTTCAGCTTCAAGGTGCAGGTCTGTTCCTGCGCGCCCGACCAGATGGACATGCTGCCGCTGGTGGCGGCCTACCTCGAGAAGGTGGGGGTGAAGGTCGAGATCCAGCCGATGGAGTACGGCGCCTTCCTGTCGGCGATGACCACCAAGACCAACGCCACCGGCTACATGATGCAGAACGGGCACACCAACCCGACCACCAGCATCCGCAAGAGCTTCGTCACCAAGCAGACCTGGAACCCGTCGCAGTTCAGCGACCCCGAGTTCGACAAGCGCATGGCCGAGGTCTACCTCGAGCGTGACGAGGGCAAGCGGCAGCTGCTGCTCAAGCTGATGACGCGCGAGATCGTCGAGCGGGCGCCCTACATCTGGCTGCCCACCGCCCATGTCTACAGCGCCTGGTGGCCGTGGGTGAAGAACTACGACGGCGAGCTGCGTGTCGGCTCCGAGCGGCCCGGGCCGATCCACGCCCGGATGTGGATCGACCAGGGCATGAAGAAGAAAATGGGCTTCTGAGCGGCGCGCTTCGACATGATCCAGAACCTGGCAATGACGTGACCCAGACCCTGCTTGAAGTCCGCGGCCTGACGACGCGCTTCCGTACCGAGCGCGGTGAGCTCATTGCGGTCGACGATGTCTCGTTCACCCTGCACGCCGGCCAGACCCTGGCCATCGTCGGCGAGTCGGGCTCGGGCAAGAGCGTGACCGCGATGTCGCTGATGCGGCTGATCCCCACGCCCCCTGGGCGCATCACCGCCGGCGAGGTGCTGTTCGAGGGCCAGGATCTGCTCAAGCTGACCGAGCCGCAGATGCGTGACATCCGTGGCAACCGCATCGCGATGATCTTCCAGGAGCCGATGAGTTCGCTGAACCCCTCGCTGACCGTGGGCCTGCAGATCGCCGAGCCGATCAATGTTCACCGCAACACGCCCTGGGCCCGCGCCTATGAGTCCGCCCGCGCCTTGCTCGATCGCGTGCGCATCCCCGACGCCGCGAGCCGGCTGCACACCTACCCGCACCAGTACTCGGGCGGCATGCGCCAGCGCACGATGATCGCGATGGCGTTGGCCTGCCAGCCGCGCCTGATCATTGCCGACGAGCCGACCACCGCGTTGGACGTGACCGTGCAGGCGCAGATCCTCGACCTGCTGCAAGCGCTGACCCATGAGACCGGCGCGGCGCTGATCCTGATCACGCATGACCTGGGCGTGGTGGCGCGTTACGCCGACCAGGTGGCGGTGATGTACGGTGGGCGCATCGTCGAGCAGGCCAGCGCGGCCCACCTGTACGCCCATCCACGCCACCCGTATACCCGCGGCTTGCTGGCGTCGATCCCGCGGCTCGACAGTGCCAGCGGCGCCCGCCTGGTTCCCATCGCCGGCCAGCCACCCGACCTGGCCAGGCTGCCGCCGGGCTGCGCCTTCGCGCCGCGCTGCAGCCGCGCCGATGCGACTTGCTCAAGCGCCAAACCGGCGCTGCGTGAAGTGGCGCCCGAACACCTCAATGCCTGCCATCACGATGCCCACTGACCCCGCCACAGCGGCCCGCCCGGCGGCGCCCGAGCTGCTGCGCGTCGATGACCTGCGGGTGCATTTCCCGCTGCCCGCCAGTGGCCTGCTGCGCCGGTCAGTCGGCGCGGTCAAGGCGGTGGACGGGGTGTCGTTCACGCTGGCCGCCGGCCAGACCCTGGGCCTGGTGGGCGAGAGCGGCTGCGGCAAGAGCACCACCGGGCTGGCCGTGCTGCGGATGCAGCCGGTCAGCAGCGGGCGCATCGTTTTTGAAGGCCAGGACATCACCCAGCAGCAGGCGCGCACCGGCACCTTCCGGCGCCGCATGCAGATGGTCTACCAGGATCCGTATGGCTCGCTCAACCCGCGGATGAAGGTGCATGACCTGGTGGGCGAGCCGCTGCAGGTGCATGGCCTGGCCGGCAATCGCGGCGAGTATGCCGACCGCATCAGCACGCTGCTCAAGACCGTGGGCCTGCTGCCCGACATGGCCCAGCGCTACCCGCATGAGTTCTCGGGCGGCCAGCGTCAGCGCATCGCCATTGCCCGCGCGCTAGCGCTTGAGCCCAGCCTGATCATCTGCGACGAGCCGGTCTCGGCGCTGGATGTGTCGATCCAGGCCCAGGTGGTCAATGTGCTGCAAGAGCTGCAAGAGCGGCTCGGCCTGGGCTATTTGTTCATCGCCCACGATCTCGCGGTGGTGCGCCACCTGAGCCACCGGGTCGCGGTGATGTACCTGGGCCGCATCGTCGAGATCGCCCCCCGCGACGAGCTGTACCGCGCGCCGCTGCACCCCTACACCCAGGCGCTGCTGTCGGCCGTGCCGGTGGCCGATCCGGTGGTTGAGCGGGCGCGTCAGCGCGTGGTGATGCAGGGCGAGGTGCCCAGCGCGCTCCATCCGCCGCCGGGCTGCCGCTTTCACACCCGCTGCGCGGTGGCGATGGCGCGCTGCCGCAGTGACGACCCACCGCTGCTGGAGATGGGCGGGGGCCGGGCGGTGGCCTGCCATTTACAGGTACCGGCGCCGGCACTGGCGGCGCCCCCGTGCGCCGCGAAACCGCCAGATGTTCGTCTCGATCACCGCGCCGCGGCCGACGGCCCGCTTCGAGAAAAAACGTGAAACCATCCTCGCCGCCGCAGCGCGGCTGTTCAACGAGCAGGGCATCAAGGGCGCCACGCTGGGCGAGATTGCCGCCAGCGTGGGCCCAGTCACCACCAGCCTCACCTGCTACCACCGCAAGAAGGAAGACCGGGCGACGGCCTGCTTTCTGCGGGTGATCGCGGCCCGGCATGTGCTGGCGCTCCAAGCCGCCAACGAGGCCACCGTGGCCGCCCGCGTGGCGCGCTACCTGGGCCTGCACATCACTTAAATTGAGCGACTCCCATGAATCCACCCATTGATGCCTGGCCCTCAAACAACGGCACCGGCCCCGCCAGGCCAGCCCCTGGACGGATGCCGGCCCGGCCGACGCCGTGAGCCCCGACGATGTGACCGCCATGCTGCTGGGCGGCCGTGAGATTGCGCTCTACAGCGTGGGCGGCGAGCTGTTTGCCGCCGACAACCAGTGCAGCCACGGCAACGCGCGTTTGTGCGAGGGCTTTTTGCTGGACCACCGAATTGAATGCCCGCTGCACCAGGGCCGGTTTGACGTGCGCAACGGCGCGCCCACCTGCGAACCGGCGGCCGCTGCACTGTTATCCGGTCAAGATTGAAGCCCAGCGGGTGTGGCTGCAACTGGGCTGAAACCCGAAGCGGGTGACGAGCGCCATCTCGCGGGCTCAGGCAGCGGCTTTGACTGGCGCGGTGGCCGCAGCAGGCTGAACGGGGTAGGGGTCGGGCAGGTTGGCCGGCCCGTCTGCCCGGGCCACCGCGCTGTCGTCGGGTTGTTGCCCGATGGTTTTGTTCAAGCGATCCAGCAGCGAGAACAGGCTCTCGATGCCGTAGCCGGCCAAAAAGGCCATGCCGAACGGGATCGACGACACCACGATGGTGGCCGAGCCGCCGGCCGACGACGTTGGCACGGAGAACCAGCCAATGATGATGCCCGCCAGGCCGCCGAGTGACACCCGCAGCAGCAGAGACAGCATGTCAACAATGCGCGCGTCGCCACCCATCTTGTTGGGCCCCGCGCCATTCAGCAGGGCGCGCATCACAAACACACAGGCACCCAGCAGCCCGTACAAGCCCGGCAACAACCATGACACCAGCAGATGCACCTTGTTGCGGGTTTTGTAAATGGTGCGATCCACCGGCTCGTCGTAGTTCACCATGTTGAGCGAGTGCACAAAGCACGACACGCTTTGCACATAGCGTTCCAGGTCGACCTTGCCGTCTACCGCAAGCGCCTTGCCAGGGATGGCCGGCTGCAGGTACGGCGCGGCGCAATCGACGGCATCCTTTTTGTTGTTGACGTATTCGCCGGGGGGGCCTTCTGGCAAGGGGCCAGACGCCGCCACACCCGGCAGCGTCGGCGCGCATGCCAGCGTGGTATCAGAGTTGAGCGTGCGCGCCAGGTTTTGCAGCATGCAAGGCCCATGCGACTGGAACAGCGGTGGCACGTAACGGATGACCGCCGTATCGACCAGCATGTCTTGCACGGCGTCGCGCTTGACATACAGGCGCTTGGCATCGTCCACCAGCTTTTGATAGCCGTCGAGCTGCGCCAGCACCGGCCCCTTCACGCTGAGCACATGCTCGTAGCTGTACATCTTCCAGGCGAGGTAAATCTTCTCCTGCAGCCGCTCGCCCACCAGCTCCTGGTACTCGCGCAGCGCCAGGTCGGCCTTGTGCAGCTCGGAGCTTTGAAACGCCAGGTACAAGGTGAGCAACAGCGTCACGAAGCCCAGCAGAAAGGGCGTGGCCGAATCGGTCAAATGGCGCCATTGACCCAGCTTGGTCTTGCGGCGCATCAGTTGCTCAATCGTGACCTTGGACTTGCGCGCCACGAGCGACATCTCGGTGATCAGCGGCGTCACGTTGGGATGCTCACCACGGTCGCGCGCCAAAGTCAGCTCGTCAATCAGTTCGAACAGTCGGCTTTGCTCGGGCAGCGTGCCATTGCGGGTGGCAAAGTTGGCCACCATTTGCGCTTCGTGCAGCAGCGTATTGAAGCTTGAGGTGTCCATGGCAGCTACTCTCCGTGAGGCGGCCCGGCGGGCTGCGTTCTACCGCAGCAGGCCCTGCACCCAACCGTTGGGCGTGCGACAGGCGCAAGGCGCGCCGGGCGGCCCGGGCCGGATGGCCCAGCACCAGAAGGTTGGCGTCGCGCAGACGGTGCCGGGCGGCGCATTGGCAGGTTGTGCCACCACCGGTTGCAGCAGAGACACGGCCAACAAAAGCGCCAGGCCAGCGGCCACGGCGAGGGCCGACTTGACGGCGGGCGAGTATTGAAAACGAGTCATGGCGTCCCCTTGTCACGGAGTGCCTCTGCGGAGCGCGGCGACAAGCTGCCTAACGCGCTAGAACCATGGGGCATCACGTCCGGGCACTCTAGAACTTTGCCGGCTGGAAATCCAATGTCAATCTGGGGAGATCGAAGCAGGCTTGACAGGCACGGCAGCCGGTCGATCCGTGCGCCACAGGTCACGGCCCGTCGCGGCCGCTGCAAACAACAGAAGATTGGTCTGTTTTGCCCGTCTTCTGGTTTATATTAGTTGATAACTTTTATTATCAACTTATACAATATCGGACGAGACGAGGGTGATTTGTCGCTCTACTGTCAAGTTATTCATGGCTTGAACCCCACCCCCCAATACGCTGATGCTGCCCGACGTGCCGCCCCTTCACCCATCGCCCCCTACGCCCCCATCGCCCCCATCGCCCCCCCGTGCACCGCCCAACCACCTTGGCGCACAAGACGACCGGCATGCCGTGGCGCTGTGGTTGCAGGCCCGCGCGGGCAACCCCAATACCTTGCGCGCTTACCGCAAAAATGCCGAGCGCCTGCTGCTGTGGTGTGAGCTGGAGCGCCGCACTACGCTGGCCAACATGACGGTGGCCGACTGCATCCACTACCGCCAATGGCTGCTCACGCTGGGCCGCCTGGCGCCCGCTGATTGGGCCGCCGTCGGCTGGCGCCAACCCACCGAGGCGTGGATTGGCACGCAGCGCGCCGCGCGGCGCGACAGCCCCGATTGGCGGCCTTTTGACGGCCCGCTGTCGCCCGAGTCGGTGGCGCAGGATTTGCTGGTGGTCAAGGCGCTGTTTGGTTTCTTGCTCAAGGCCGGCTACCTGGCGCACCAGCCCTGGGATTTGCTGGGCAAAGTGCCAATAACCACCACCCGCTTGACCGGCGCGCGTGAGCAGTTCGTGGAGCGCAGCCTGGACGCCGCGCAATGGGCTTGGCTGCTGGCGGGCCTGCAGGTTGATGGCGGGCGCGGCGCAACATCAGTCACAACACCAGTCACCGCCAACAACGCCAACAACGCCAACGGCAGCAAGTTGGTCGACGACCGCGCCGCCCGCCTGGGCGCCACCTTGTGGCTGGGCTACGCCTGCGGGCTGCGCGCGGCCGAGATGTTGTCGCTCACGCTGGGCAGCCTGGTGCCGCGCACGGCCGGCTGGCGGCTGCGCGTGCTGGGCAAGGGTGGCAAGCAGCGCACAGTGCCCCTGCCGTCGCCCGCGCGTGACGCGGTGCTGGCCTATCTGGCCACGGTCGGCCTGGAAACCAATGAGGTGCTGCGCATCGGCACCCTGGGGCCCGACAGCGGCGAAGCGACGCAGCCGCTGCTGCGCGGCCAGCGTGGCCGGCGCAGCGCGGGGCGCGAGCCCCCGTCAACGGCATTGCGCTACACCACCTTGTACGGTGATCTGAAAACCTACCTCGCCAAGCGAGCGTGCGACCTGGAGGCCGGTGTGGGCATCGATGCCGCCGCCCGCGACCCGGTGGCCGTTGCCAAGTTCAGACAGGCGTCCACCCATTGGTTGCGCCACACCTGCGCCACGCTGGCGCTGCGCGGCGGCGTGCCCATCAATGCCGTGCAGCGCGTGCTGGGCCATGCCAGCCTGCAAACCACGTCGCACTACGTGACGGAGCAGCAAGAGGTTTTGCAAACGGCCATGGAGGGCTTTGCAACACGCGGCGCGGCCGAGGGCGGCAAGCCGCGTTGAGGGCCCGTAGCGAGAAGCCGTCAGTCCAACACGATGCGGTTGACCTCGCGCGCCTCCAGCAAACGTGTGCCCATCACCGTCAAACGCAACTCGCCCACCGCGCTGACCTTGGAGCCCACGCCCAGCCCGACCAGCGCCATGCCTTGGGGCCGCAAGTGGATGAACTCACCGGTTTCCAGCATCACCCCGTTGGGCTGGCCGTGCCGCGCAAAGTGCAGGCTGGCCACGATGCCCTTCACGGTGGTGTTGGCCGTGTCGGCCTCGGCCCACTCGATGGCCTGCCCAGTGGCGTCGGCAAAGGATAAAAACTGGTACACCGCGTGCTCGCCGTCGGCCGTCTTGGGCGAATGATCGGCCACCGCCAACACGCGCAGCCGCTTGCCCGGCGTGGCGTTTCGTTGCAGCGCGGCGCTCTCGTTGGGCCGCACAGCCACCTGCACCACCGCGCGCTTGACCTTGAGCATCACCCCTTCGATGCCACCCTTGGGGCTGAACAGCAGTTGCTGGCAAATGCCGTTGATGAGTTCGCTGGATGGGGTGGTCATGGGGGTCCTTGAGATGAAAAGAGCTTGAATGGGCCCGGGGTAAAGGCCAACCATGCCGAGACGCCGCGAGCAAGGATTCGGCGGCGCCTTGACGCACGCGCCCAAGCAACGATGGCAGCCGCACGCGCTGCATTCTGTGCGCTGAGCACCCCCCGCCACGGCCCTGGCTTTGTAGGACGGCGCCGCGACCGCCCAGCCGCCCGAGCCAAGCTTGCATCGCCCCCCGCAAAATACCGCCAATGGCCAAAAAGAAACTGCTCACCGCCGCCTGGACCCGTTTGTTCACCCGCCAACTGACTGCCGTCACCCGCAAAGCCCTGGGCACCACCTTGCGCAAGACCCTGCTGGCCGCTGCAGGTGCCCCGGCACGCAGGCCGGCGTTATCTGCCAAACCCGCCACCAAGGCCAAGGCCTCTCGCCCCCGCGCCGCGAGCCGCTCGCCCTCGCCCAACCCGGCGCCGGCCAAACGCCGATCCAGCCCTGGCGCTGGCGTGGTGGCCAAGGTCAAGCGCTTGGCCATCGGATCAAAAGCGCGCGCCCGCCCTGACGCGGACGCCGGTGACTGGGTTGCCGGCGTGGCCATCGCCGTCGCCGGCGCGCGACGCTGGCGCCTGTACCGGCCAAAACCTATCACATCAGGTGAGCGCCTGCCTTTGCTGGTGATGCTGCACGGCTGCGGCCAGGATGCCAGCAGTTTTGCGCTCAGCACCCGCATCAACCGCATCGCCTCGCGCGAGCGCTTTTTGGTGCTCTACCCCGAGCAAGACCGCCTGGCCAATGCCCAGGGTTGCTGGAACTGGTTTGACACCCGCAACGGCCGGGCCCAAGGCGAAGTGGCGTTGGTATTGCGGGCCATCGACCAAGCCTGCGGGATGCACGGCGCCGACCCCACTCGGGTGGCGGTGGCCGGCATGTCGGCCGGCGCCAGCCTGGCCGCGTTGTTGGCCACCCGCCACCCCGAGCGCTTCAAGGCCGTGGTGATGCATTCGGGCGTGCCGCCGGGCCGGGCTCACTCGGGCTTGTCCGCGCTGGCGGCCATGCGGGGCCTGGGTAAGGTCCAGCACCTGGCAACAAAACCCGCAGCCCGGGCCGCAGCGGCGGTGGCCACCATGGTGCCGTGGCCGCCCCTGTTGGTGATTCAGGGCGAGGCCGACCCCGTGGTGGCCCCCAGCAACGGCCGGGCCGCAGTGCTGGCCTGGGCGCAGGCCGCCGGTGCGCTGCCGGGCCCACCGCGCCGCCTGCAACGCGGCCAGCGCCATGCCATGACCGTGACCGACTACGCCTGCCGTGGCCGCGCCGTGGCGTCGCTGGTGATGGTCGAGCACCTGGGCCACGTCTGGAGCGGCGGCGCGGCCACACAGCCCTACGGTGACCCCAAGGGCCCCGACGCGTCACGCCTGGCCTGGGCGTTTGTGGCCAAGCAGTTCAAGGCTTAGGCGCGATCCACTTCAGGCGGGCGGCGCGGCCGCGCCGCCCGAGCGATGCCCAAGCGCGCCGCGCCCAACCCTGTAAGACGAGGCCTACCCCAAGTTGGCGCCTGGGCCGCTAGTCGCCCGCCGGCCCACCGGGCACGCTTGGGGCATAGGTTGCCTGCACGGTGTGGGCGTCATCAGGAGCACGCTCATGAATCGCCACTCAATGCCTTTTGACGACGCTTTGTGGGCTTCGTCCTTTCGGCGCCCGCCGCACATCGCCGCACCCACGGCCGCGCTTGATACCGACTTGCCCCACATCGGCTATGAGGCGGCGGATCCCTCGCTGCAGACGCCGCTTTGGTGTGAAGAAGTGGCTGCGACGCGCCCCTCAGGAGGCCTGTCATGACGAACCCGGGCATTGAGCGGCAGCAGCCCGCCGGCGGGGCCAGGATGAGCTTGGTCGGTGCGGTGCTTGCTTTGGCCGCAGCGGCCGCTTTGGCCACGGTGTTGTGTGCGCCCGCATTGGCGGCGGGCAGAACCGGCCAGGCCCCAAACCGCGCCGCGCAGCAACAAACCACGTACCAACTAGAGCGCGCTGATTGCCTTGGTGGCCGCTCAGGCCAAGACCAAAAAACATGCTTGCGCGAAGCCGCTGCGGCCGACGCCGAGGTCCGGCGCGGTGGGCTGGACGACGGCGACGCACGCTATCCGCTGAACCAGCGCAAGCGTTGCGACGCACTGCCTGACCAAGACCGCCGCGACTGCGTGGCCCGCATGCAAGGCGCGGGCACCACCACTGGCAGCGTGGCAGGCGGGGGCGTCTTGCGCGAGTTGGTGACCCGCAAGGAGGTGCAGGTCATCGTCACGCAGCCGCTACCGCCCTCAAGCCCGGCGCGGCCCAACCCGCCTGATGTCGCCACCCCCGCCACACCCACCCCCATCACCACCCACTGAAGGATTTGTCATGAACCGCAACCACACCCAACCCGCGCTGCTGGCGACCGCCTTGCTGGCCCTTCTGAGCCTGGGCGCCTGTGATCGACCTACCGTGGTCACCGTGCCCGTGCCTGTCGCCGTGCCCGGGCCCCAAGGCGCCACGGGCAATACGGGCAGCACAGGCAGCACGGGGAGCACTGGCAACACAGGCAACACGGGTGCTGACGGTACCCAGGGAAATCAAGGGAACCAAGGGAATCAAGGCAAACCAGGTAGCGATGGCGCCACCGTGATCGTGATACCGCCAGCGGCTTCGGCCCCTGGCAATTGATTCAGCGCCCAGGCGGCGCCTCGGTTTGCTGGCGCCGCAACTGGTCCTGCTTCATGTCCAGGTAGGCGTCGCGGCTCAGCTCGTGCAGTTGCGCCGGGTAACGCTCGGTGGCGGCAAACCAATCCTGCAAACTCTTTTGTAGCTGCTTTGGCGGCGGCAGGGCTTGCGCGCCGAGATGGGCCTCAATGGCCAGGTAGTAACGCAAGGTATTGCGCTCCAGCACGCCGCGCAAGCCCCCCACGGGCTGGGGTTTGCCATAGGCCCCCGGGCCGGCGGTGCTGAAACCAATCTTGTCTCGGCCCAAGGTGGCCAGATAAGCCTGCGCGGCCCAGCGCGCCGCCACGCCATAGCCATAGCCATAACGCATGTGCAGCACGGTTTGCTGCCCGGACAGCGGCATGGCTTCCACCATCAGGCGCATGTCTTTTGTGCCCAGCGGGCCGGTTGGGGCGTGCAACAGCACCTTCAGGTAATCGGCGCCGCCGCGCTCTACCACCAGGTTGAAGCGCAACCAATAAACGTCTGACAGCGGCTGGTCAAACTTGCGGCCAATACCGACATCAAGCAGGTCGGGCGTAGGCGCGGCGCCTGCGCGGCAGTACTGCACGTTGAGGTGCAGGATCAGGATGCCGCACCAGGGTTCGGCACGCAGCACGGCTTGGCGGACCAGGTCATAGGGAAAGTTGACGAGGGCGTAGACGTCGCCCTGCAATTGGTCTTTGGCCTCGGTGGATTCAAGGAACAAGGGCCGGTCAAAGATGTTGCCCGGCGGCTGAGACAAGGCCTTTGCCTGCGCTGCGGCCAAGCCCGCGCGCAAGGCATCAGGGCCGGCGCTTTGCGCCCAGGCGCTGCCGGGGGCGCAAAGCGTCAAGCCCACCCAGCAGGCCCAGCAGGCCTGGCGGCGCGCCCGCCACGCCGTGCCAAACCACCCCGATCCACCACCAGCCTTTGCCATGCCCAGCTCCTCCCACTCACGCTCAAGGCCACACGGGCCCAATTTGCCACACTGGCCAAACCGGCCGACGATCACCAGCACAAGATGCCACACGACAGCCCACTCAGGGCATGACGGCCGTCAATGGCCACCCAATGATGAGCTTGAATGGACCGTCACGCCGAAGCCGGTGCCAAGCGCGCCTCGCGGATCGGCAGGGGGATCAGCGCCGCGCCCACGGCCAGCGCGATATCAAAGTACCAAACTGCGTCAAAGTTGCCCGTGGCCTCAAACACTTTGCCGCCCAGCCAGGCGCCCAAAAAGCCGCCAAGCTAGTGCGTCAGCATGATGACGCCAAACAAGGTGGCCATGTTGCCGGTGCCAAAAAACTTGGCCACCAACCCGGCGGTGGGGGCACGGTGGACAAAAACGTCAGCCCCGTCGCGGCCGCGAAGATCAGCATCACCGGCCCGGTTTTGGGCGCCAGCAGGAACAGCAGCACGCACACTGCTCGCGCCGCGTAAACCAGCGACAAGTGCGACTTCATGCGCCAGCGGCCCACGGCCCAGCCCATGGTTATGCTGCCCACGATGTTGAACAAACCCAGCATCGCCAACGACCAGGCGCCGTACTGCACCTGCAAGCCGCAAGAGGCAATCACCCCCGGCAAGTGCGTGCCCAAAAACGCCACGTGAAACCCACAGACAAAAAAGCCTGCCGCAAGCATCAGGTAGCTGGGGTCACGCAGCGCAACTCGGATGGCCGCACCAGTGCCCAATTTTGTGGGGGCGGGCGCCAGCGATGATGCCGCTGGCTGGGCCGCCGGCCCCAAGCCGCTCAGCACAAACGCTGCGGGCAAGGCCAGCAATACCAGCAAGCCCAGCACCTGCATCGCGTTGACCCAGCCCAAGCCCACCATCAGTGCGCCGGCAATGGGGGCCATCAGAAACTGGCCCGCTGAACCACCGGCGTTGACGATGCCCGTGGCCAGGCCGCGCCGCGCGGGCGGCATCAGGCGCGAGGTGGTGGCCATCAGCACGGCGGGCCCCGCCATGCCGGCGCCCCGGCCGACAGCACACCAATGGCAAAAATCAGCCCGACCGTGCTGCTCATCATGGGGGTTATGAAAGTGCCCAAGGCCACCAGCAGCACGCCCACGAACAGCACCCGCCCGGCGCCCACGCGGCCAGCCCTGACGCCGGCAAAAGGTTGGGTGAGGCCACAGCAAAGCTGCCCAAACGCAAACGCCAGGCTGACGCTGCCCAAGCCCAGGTGGGTGGCGGTGTTCAGGGGCTCAAAAACAGGCTCATGGTCTGGCGGGTGCCCATGGTCAGCGCAAAGGCGCCGGCGGCGGCGAGCAATACCAACCACAGGCTCCAGGCGCGAGGGGCTGCAACCGGGGCGGCTTGGTCATGGTTTGGTCCGATCAGCCGGGGCGTTGGCGGTGGGAGAGAGCAAATCAAGCGAGTCATCGATCAGCGCATGCAAGGCCAATACGCGTTCAACGCCCAGGCTTTGGTTCAGCGCCTGTTGCGCCGCGCGCCAGTGCGCTTGCGCCTCGGCGCGTTTGGCGCGCCCGGTCTCGGTGAGGCTCACGAGCCTGCTGCGGCCGTCCACCCCGGCGCCCAGATCCACCCAGCCGGCGGCAATCAGCGGCTTGAGATTGCGTGTGAGCGTGGACGCGTCCATCGTCATGGCCAAGGCCAGATCACCCGGGCGCAGCGGCCCGAGCTTGAGCACATGAGACAGCAGCGAGTATTGCGTGGTCTTGAGCCCCACCTTGGCCAGCGCCTGGTCGTAGCGCTGCGCCACCCGGCGCAGCAACTGGCGCAGCTTGAAGTTGGTGCAGCCCAGAGGCTGGGCGGGCGCCGTGGCGGCGGCGTGGGTGCCGGCCTTGGCCGTGGTTTTGGAAGCCATGTTGGAAGCCGTGTTGGAACTCGTGCGCATCAAACGATTGTAATTACAATTGTTGTATCTGCAATCAAACTGGTCCACCGTGGATCAAGCTGTGAACTCAAAATCGACATCGGCGCAATGGAACGAGCAACTCGGCGCCGTGCGGGCGCGCATGGCTGCGGGCGGCGGCAAGCCGGGCCTGGCGCACCCCGACAGCGTCGCCGGCAAAACCGGCCTGGAGATCATGCAGGCGATGTTGGCCGGTGAGCTGCCCTTTGCGCACATCGCGCAAACGCTGGATTTCTCGTTGGTTGAAATTAGCGCTGGACGGGCCGTGTTCCAGGGCACGCCGCAGCTGATGCACTACAACCCGCTGGGCACCGTGCATGGCGGCTGGTATGCCACGCTGCTGGATTCGGCGCTGGGCTGCGCGGTGCACACCATGATGCCGGCTGGCTACGGCTACACCACCGCCGAGCTGAGTGTGAACATCGTGCGCGCTGCCAGCACCAAAACCGGCCCGCTGCGCGCCATCGGCCAGGTGATCCACAGCGGCCGCCAACTGGCCACCGCCGAGGCCCGCATCGTGGACCCCGACGGCAAGCTCTACGCCCACGGCACCACCACCTGCCTGGTGTTCGAAGCGCGGCCACGCTGAGCCCGGCCGCCATGCTGGCCGAGCGCACCCAGCCTGCCGCATCGACATCGCCCCATGCCCAGGTCACGGCGGCACGCACGCCGCAACTGCTGCACGCGCCGCTGCTGCACGCGCCCCTGTTGCCCACGCTGTTCAGGCTGGCCACGCCCAATGTGGTGGGCTTGTTTGCCACCACCGTGGTGATGGGCTACGACGGCTTCATCCTGGGCCGCCTGGGCGCCGATGCGCTGGCCGGCGCGGCGCTGGTGTTCCCGCTGTCGATGCTGATGCTGCAGATGTCGGCGCGCGGCATTGGCGGCGCGGTGACGGCGGCCGTGGCGCGCGCGCTGGGTGCCGGCCGCCGCGACGAAGCCAACCGCCTGGCGCAGCACGCGCGGCTCATCGCCTGCCTGCTCGCCGCCGTGTTCTCGCTCGTCTTGATGGGGTTCGGGCGCACCGTTTATGGCGCCATGGGCGGCAAGGCCGCAGCGCTGGCGGGTGCGCTGGCCTACTCCGACGTCCTGTTTGGCGGGGCCATCGTGATCTGGCTGAGCAACGTGTTGGCGGCCATCGTGCGAGGCTCGGGCAGCATGCTGCTGCCATCGCTGCTGATGCTGGCAACGGCCTTGATGCACCTGGCGCTGTGCCCCTAGCAGGTGTTCGGCAGGGGGTCGATGCAGGGCCTGGGCGTGGCGGGCGCGGCCGCCAGCACGCTGGCCACCACCGCACTGGGCGCCTTGGTGCTGGCGGCTTATTTGCTGCGCCCAAACGGCGCGGTTGCGCTGCACGGCGCGCCCTGGCAACTGCGCCCTGCCCTGCTGCGCACCATCTTGCGCGTGGGTGCACCGGCCTCGTTGAGCCCCGTGCTCACCAACGGCTCGATTGCCGCCGCGACCGCGTTCATTGGCAGTTTTGGCACGGCCGGGCAGCGTGTCACGGTTGGTGGTGGTGGCGCTGGGCGGCTGGTTGTGCGTGCACTGGCTCACGACACCGGCCAGCGGCTTCTTTTATGTGGTGGCGGCCGGGATGTTGGTGTATGGCCTGATGATCGCCGCGGCCATTCGGCTGGGCAGCTGGACGCGGTGAGGCCGCAGGCGACGGCCATTTTTTTCACACCCGCCAAACGCAGACGCTCTGCCTGAGCCTCAACGCGGGCCCGACCCCAAGCCCGACAGGCTCCTAGGCAGCAAGACACCAAGTTGTGCAAGTCAGGACTTGATCTCGCGGGCCTCGATGTCCACGATCTGGCCCATGCCACCGGTGGCCTGATGCGGTCGTGAGGCCTGAGCTTGGTGGGCGCCGCGCTGGTGCCGCAGGTTCTGCCAAACAAAGCGTATGCCGGGCGTGCTGCGGCCCCGCAACTTGGCCCACAACAGCACGCAAATGCCCACCACCAGGGCAAAGAGCATCACCGCAACAATAAGCGCCAGCCCCAGCACCGCGCCTGCCACGCGCAGCAAGGGGTTCAAGCCAAGCAGGCTGGACGGGGTTCGGGTAAAGGTCATGGGATCAAGCTCCGATCAGGTCTATTCGTCGCGGCCACCGGTGATGCCAAGCAGCATCAGCAGCGACTGGAACACGTTGTAGAGGCTCAGGTACACGCCCAAGGTGGCGGTGATGTAGTTGGTTTCCAAGCCGTCTTGCACACGTTTCAGGTCATGCAGGATAAAGGCCGAGAAGATGCCGATGGCCAACACCGACAGCGTGATCATCAGCGCGCTTGACTGGATGAAGAAGTTGGCGATGCCCGCCACCAGCAACATCACCATGCCGATGAACAGCCACTTGCCCATGCTGCTCAAGTCGCGCTTGATCACCGACGACAGCGACGCCATGCCGAGAAATATCACCCCCGTGCCGGCAAATGCCGTCATCACCAGGCCGGCGCCGTGGCCCATGCCCAGCACCGTGCCCAGCATGCGCGACAGCATCAAGCCCATGAAAAACGTGAAGCCCAGCAGCACGGGCACACCTGCCGACGAGTTTTTGGTTTTTTCGATGGCAAACATGAAGCCAAACGAGCCCGCCAGAAACACGACCATGCTGATGCCCGGTGTCAACAAGCGCGCCATGCCGCTGGCCATGCCCAGCCACGCGCCCAGCACCGTGGGCACCATCGACAGGGCCAACAGCCAGTAGGTGTTGCGCAAGACGCGGTTGCGCTCCACGGCCGACAGGCCGGGTGATGCAAATTGCCCGAAGCCAGTTTGTTGAAGATTCATGGTTTTGCTTTCAAGGTGGTTTGACACAAGAACAAGGGCCTCAATCTAGGGCCTGGGACATTTCGGGTAAATTCGATTGATGCGATTGGTTGTTTCGTTAAAACCGCATCGTTGGGCTAAGCTGGCCTCAATCGCGCGCCGCCAGGCGCTTGCCGCGCGCCCGGATGTTCAGCGACTCGACCAACAGCGAGAACAACATAGCCGCGTAGATGTAGGCCTTGGGCACGTGTTGGTCAAAGGCCTCCGCCGTGAGCGCCATGCCCACCATCACCAAAAACGCCAGCGCCAACACCTTGATGGACGGATGTTGATCCACAAAATCACCAATCGGTTTGGCGGCCACCAACATCACGCCCACCGAGGCCACCACGGCGGCGACCATCACGCCGATCTGGTCGACCATGCCCACGGCGGTGATCACCGAATCGAGCGAAAACACGATGTCGAGGATGGCGATCTGCCCGATCACGGCCCAGAACACGCCCTTGCGCGCCGCAGCCGACGGTGAAACCGCGCCGTCGGGGGTGTCTTGCTCGCGGGCTTCCACCTCGACAAAGATCTCGTGCGAGGCTTTGTAGAGCAAGAAGAGGCCCCCGAACAACAACACCAGGTCGCGGCCACTGATGCCGTGGTTGAACACTGTGAACAGGTCGTCTTTGAGACCCATCACCCAGCTCAGCGAGAACAACAACAGCAAGCGCGTGAGCATGGCAAAACCCAGGCCCAGCCGGCGGGCGCGGTCGCGCTGGTCGGCCGGCAAGCGGCCCACCAGGATCGAGATGAAGATGATGTTGTCGATGCCCAGCACGATTTCAAGCGCGGTGAGCATCGCAAACGCGATCCAGATGTTGGGGTCGAGCAAAAAGTCCATGGTGGGCCGATCGGGTTCCGAAGCCGCAAACTGTAGGCAGCACCACGTTTAGTGTAAAGTCGAATTCAAGGCATCAACACTACGAGATTTCAGCATCGTCTGACTGGCACCATGAACTTCAAGCACTTGCACTACTTCTGGGCCGCCGCCAAGGCGGGCGGCATCGTGCGGGCGGGCGAGCAGCTGCACACCTCGCCGCAAACCTTGTCGGGCCAGATCAAGCTGCTGGAAGACCGGCTGGGCTGCGCGCTGTTTCGCAAGGCCGGACGCGGGCTGGAGCTGACCGACGAGGGCCGCTTGGCGCTCGGTTATGCCGAGCAGATTTTTGCGCTGGGCACCGAGCTGGAGTCCAAGATCGGCAAGGCCAGCGGCGCCGAGCAGGGGCTTGATTTCCGGGTGGGCATTGCCGATTCAGTGCCCAAGGCCATTGCCTACCGGCTGCTGGAGCCCGCGCTGGCCGCGGCCGCGCAAGTGCGCCTGATTTGCCACGAGGGCAAGTTTCAGGATTTGCTGGGCCAGCTGGCCGTGCACCGGCTGGATCTGATCATTGCCGACGAACCCATGGGCCGCCAAGTCAGCGTGAAGGCGTTCAACCACTTGCTGGGCACCACGGCCATGAGCTTTTTTGCCGCGCCCGGGCTCAAGCGTGATCTGAAGGGTGAGTTTCCGTTGTGCCTGGACGGCGCGCCCATGCTGTTGCCAGGGGCCACGTCGGCCATGCGGCAGCGCTTTGACTTCTGGCTGGCTGGCCACAAGATCCGCCCGCGTGTGATCGGTGAATTTGACGACGCCGCGCTGATGAAGGCCTTTGGCGGCGAGGGCCGCGGCGTGTTCATGACGCCCACGGTGCTCGAATCCGAGACCCAGGCGCAGTACGGCGTGCGCGTGGTGGGCCGCACTGCGGAGTTGGTGGAGGAGTTTTACGCCGTCTCGGTGGAGCGCCGCATCACCCACCCTTGCATTGCGGCCATCACCAACGCGGCGCGTGAGCAGTTGTTTGGCGGTTGATGTTTGACGGCTGATCGCGGCGCCACGCCATCAGGCCAGGCCCGCCGCAGCCTGCACCTGGCGGGCATCCACGCCCAGTTTGCCGGCGGCGCCCAAGATCTCTTGCCAGGTGGTGGCATCAACCGGCACGCCTTCGGCCAGGCGCCTTGCGCGCGAGGCGCGCTCCGGGTCACCGGCCACCACCACGGCGTCAAAGCCCTCCCGGGCGGGCGAGGCTTGGGCCCAGTCCAAAAACCCCAGTGCCTCTTGTTCAAACGCCGCCCGGTCGGTGAGCGCCCCCGGGTCCACCAGCACGCTGAACATGCCATTGAGCACCCGGCGCTGGGTGCCTTCGTCGTCGCGCTGGGTCAAACCCGCCGCCAGCGCGCCGCCCAAAAGCTCGCACATCATCGCCAGGCCAAAGCCCTTGTGGCCCCCAAAAGTGAGCAGCGCGCCCAACGGGGGGATCACCGAATAGCGCGGATTCTGCGTAGGCTGGCCCTGGTCGTCGATCAGGCAGCCTGGCGCCACCAGCTCACCCTTGTTCAGCGCAACCCGGGTTTTGCCCTGGGCGATCATGCTGGTGGCAAAGTCGAGGATCACCGGAGCACGGCCACCCAAGGGCACGCCGGCGCAAAACGGGTTGGTGCC
>JAYWDK010000169.1:0-14816 GCA_043779845.1 Betaproteobacteria bacterium
CCCAGGCAAATGAGCCCCCTAGAAGCCAAGCGCCGCAGGCACCGCGATTGCATCGTCTTTGGCCATGCAGCCGAGAACCGCTGTCATGCCCGCCGAACCACAAATCACCAGCATCGTGAAACAACTCTCCGGCTACTGGCGCGACCACCCCGAGGCCAGCGACACCGCCCATGGCATCTTGCAATGGTGGTTGGCGCCGCCCGCCAAGCCCCCGCAAAACCTGCTGCAGGCCGCGTTGGATTGGATGCTGGCCTGTGGCGTGGTGGATGCCCTGCATGCCGCCGATGGCCGCATCCATTTCAGGCGGCACCATGCAAAGGATGGCCTGGACGCGCGCATCGACGCGATGGCCCGCGATCCGCTGTCGATCCCGCTATCGATGCCCCCGCCCACCGGGCCACGCTGGCCTACCCGCCCGAGCTGAGCCATGGCCAACCTGAATTCGATCGCCGCCACCGGCCGCAGCCTGGAGCGCCTGCTCACCCAAGCCTTTGCCGAGCCACCCGTGCCGGTGTTGAACCGCAGCACGCGGGCGTTTTTGATCCGCACCGAAGACTTTGACCAATCCACCAACCAATCCATCATCCAGCGTCCGGGGCTGTCGGTGTTTTTGTACCGGGTTGATTTCAACAAAACCATGCGTGCCGCCTGGGCCGGCGTGGGCGCCCAGGACGGCCGTGCCCGCCTGCCGCTGGACCTGCATTTTTTGATCACGCCCTGGGCGGATAACGCTGAAGATGAGCAGGCCATCCTGGGCCGCGCGATGCAGTGCCTTGACAGCACGCCCATCCTCAGCGGCCCCTTGCTGCATCCGTCCGGCGAGTGGCAGGTCAACGAGGCGGTGAACCTGGTGATGGACGAGATCTCAACCGAGGCGGTGATGCGCACCTTTGACTCACTGCCCACCGACTACCGCATCAGCGTGCCCTACATCGCCCGTGTGGTGCGCCTGGATGGCCGCCAAGCCCATGCCGCGCCGCCGGTCACCACCGTCATCACCGGCAAGGCGCTCAGCGCCTGAGCCACCGCCAGCGCCACCCATTTAGCAGCAGCATGAACTCCTTTTTAGCCGACAACTTTGCCGAGCACGTGGACAGGCTGATGTTGGGCATCGAGTCGCTGGACGCGTTGCGCGGCGCCCGCGTGGCCATGGCCATCAACGTGGTGCTTGACGGCAACCCGGCCGCAGCGCGCGCGCCCAACGATGCCAACCTGGCCTGGCAACACGCGTTTGGCGTGCCGGACGCGATCGGCGGCCTCCAGCCCATCCCGCGCCACAACTCGTGCCGCCACGCGCTGCTGTTCAAGCCCGGCCTGAAGTCGCCGGTCACGATCCGGCTGTATGACCCGCAGCGCCGTTTTGCGCCGCGCCGCATCAGCTACCCGGTGCCAGCCGACATCAACGCCACCGCGCCACGCGTGCGGCGCCCGGCGCTGTATCCCGGCGCGGCCTACGCCATCAGCGAGGCCAGCACCGGCTTGCGTGGGCGCGTCACCTGGAGCCGCGCCAGCTTGCCCGAGGTGCCTGTGCGCTGGGTACGCGTCATCGCCACGTTAGGCGGCCAGGTGGTGGGCCGCGCCCATGGCGACGAGCGCGGCGAGTTTTTGCTGCTGCTCAACAGTGATGCCGGTGGCCTGGGCGATTTGCCCTCGCCGCTTTCGGTATTGGTCACGGTGTTTGGCCCGCCTGCGGCGCTGCCGGTGCCGGCCAACGATCCGCTGGGCGATCTGCCGCTGGAGGCCTTGCTGGTCGATCCCGACGACGTCTCCGCCGGCGAAAAGCTGCCACCGGCTTATGTGTCCACGGCGCTGAGCAGCCGCGCGGTGGATTTTGAGTTGGGCCGGCTGCTGACCCAGCAAGACAAGTTTTTTTTCAACCCATAGCTTTCTCGGCCGCCCGCCCGACGAGAAATCAAAAGGAGCCACGAGATGCCCGAATACCTGTCGCCCGGTGTCTATGTCGAAGAGGTCAGTTTCCGATCCAAGTCGATCGAAGGCGTGGCCACCAGCACCACCGGCTTTGCCGGCATGACCCGCTTCGGGCCGGTGCACTACCCCGGCGGCCCCGGCACTTGCGAGCCCCGCTTGATCGGCAGCTTCACCGAGTTTGAATCGGTGTATGGCGGCCTGGAGCCGCTGCACGCGCCCACCGAGGCCGACGAGCGTCTGAGCTACACGGCGCATGCCGCGCGGGCGTTTTTTCTGAACGGGGGCACGCGGCTCTACATCGCGCGGGTGTTCAGCCCGCGTGGGATTGATCCGAACCTGGATTGGGGCGTGGCCGGCACGGCCGTGGCGGTGAGCGGCACCACCGCCACCTGGACCGCGCGCTGGCCCGGCAAGTACGGCAACGTGTGGGTGGACGCGCAAGTGGTGCGCAGCAAAAACGCGGCCTACGCGGCGCCGCAGTACGCCGGCATCGTGCAGGTCAACGGCGCCAAAAACGGTGCGGTGGTCGAGATCGTCACTGCCGGCACGCCGCCCATCGGCAATGACCCGTTGAGCTTGGCCAACCTGGCCCAGGTCAGCATCGACCCGGGCGACGGCCACCAGGTGTTCAGCCGTGCTGGCGCGGCCTTTTTGCCGGCGCCCAGCGACATGATTCAAAACCTGGCCCTGCGCGTATTGGTCAAAACCGACGACAACAACCTCAAGGTGTATGAGCAACTGGCCACCGATGCGCTGAGCAAGCGCTACCTCGCCAAGATCTTGCAGCCCGACAACCCCGAGGACGAAAACGCGGCGGTCTACTTGCGCTGGGACCCCAGCCTGGCGGTGGGCACCGACGTGGCGGCCAAGCTGATGGTGGCCCTGCAAGCCAACCCCAACAAGCGATTGACCGGCGGCCACGACGGCGTGGTGGCCACGCCCGCCGACCTGACGGGCGCCGACGCCGATCCCGACGACGTGAGCAAAAAAGCCACTGGCCTGGGGGCACTGGGCGAGGTGGACGACATCGCCATCGTGGCCCTGCCCGATGGTGGTTCGTACGACGACGTTGACTCATGCGCCGCCGCCGGTGATGCGCTGATCGCCCACGCCGAAAAGCTGCGTTATCGCTTTGCGGTGATCGATCCGCCGTTCAACAGCTCGATGACCCAGGTGCGCAATTTCCGGGGCCGTTTTGACAGCACTTACGCGGCGGTCTACCACCCCTGGCTTGAAATCCTCGACCCCAGCCAGCGCTCGGCCCAGGGCGCACCACCGCCCCGATTGCAACTGCCACCCAGCGGTTTCATCACCGGCATCTACGCGCGCACCGACATCGAGCGCGGCGTGTTCAAGGCGCCGGCCAACGAGCCTTTGTTTGGCGTCGTCAAGCTCGAAAACAACATCAACAAAGCGCGGCAAGACGTGCTCAACCCCGAGAACATCAACGCCTTGCGGTTTTTTGAGGGCCGGGGCAACCGGGTCTGGGGCGCGCGCACCATCAGCTCCGACCCCGAGTGGATGTACGTCAACGTGCGGCGCTTGTTCATCTACCTCGAGCACTCGATCGACAAGGGCACGCAGTGGGCCGTTTTTGAGCCCAACAACCAACGCCTGTGGGCCAACATCCGCCACACGATTGAAGACTTTTTGCTGGTGACCTGGAAGACCGGGGCCTTGATGGGCGCCAAGCCCGAAGAGGCTTACTTCGTGCGCTGCGACCGCACCACCATGACCCAAAACGACCTCGACAACGGCCGGCTGATCTGCCTGATCGGCGTGGCGCCGACCAAGCCCGCCGAGTTTGTGATCTTCCGCATCGGCCAATGGACGGCCGACGCGTCGACCAGCTGAAGGAGCCGACATGGCCACGTTCCGCGACAACCCCTATGGGGCGTTCAACTACCTGGTGTCCTTGGGCGGGCCGCAAGGCGACGGCTCGGAGGGCACCATCGTTGGGGGCTTTTCCGACGTGTCTGGCCTGGGCTACGAGGTCAGCTACGCCGACTACCGCAACGGCAACGAGCGCATCAACACCGTGCGCCACGTGCCCAACACCTTCAAGAACGACGAGATCACGCTCAAGCGCGGCTTGGTGGGCTCTGACGATTTGTACGTCTGGCTCAAGGGCGTGCGGGACGGCAAAGCCGACCCCCGCAGCGTCACCGTCACCCTGCTGGACGAAGCGCGCAGCCCGGTGATGACCTTCAAGCTGCACAACGCCCAGCCCAAAAAATGGACCGGGCCCACGCTGGCGGCCAAGGGCGGCGGCGAGGTGGCCATGGAAGAGCTGCACCTGGTGCATGAAGGCATTGACTTCCAGTGAGCCGCGCAGGGCGAGCGGTAACAACCTAACGCGCAACAGGGGCGAACCATCATGCTGAAGTCTGCCTGCCCGAGGGCCACAACGTGCCAGCAGCGCTGATTCTTGGCGCGCCCGGCCTCTACCGCCAAGGTGACGAGCCCTTGCGCGCGCTGACCGGCGTGCGCATGGACGTCTGCGCCTTTGTCGGCGTGGCGCCGCGTGGCTTGGCGCGTGAGCCCGTGCTGCCCGCACCCTGGTTCAACCCCACCCGCGTGGCTGACCTGGCCGCGCAACGCTCAGTGCCACAAGCCGTAGAAAGTTGGCAGGCCTATCTGCAAGCCTACGGGGGCTTTGAGGGGCCGGGCCTGCTGCCCTACGCGGTGGCGGCGTTTTTTGCCAACGGCGGCCAGCGCGCCTACATCGTGCGCATCGTGCACCGCTACCTGCGGGCTGATGGCTCGACTGATGCCACGCTCAACGCCGCCGGCACGGCGCGTGCGCCTGTGGCCGGCTTGCTGGCCAGCGGCGGCAGGCAGGTCTGGTTGGCGGCGCGCAACGAGGGTGCCTGGGGTCAAGGTCTGCGCGCCACGCTCAGCCCAACAAGCCGCGTGATGGGGCTGGGCGCGGCCGATATCCAGGCCGACCGGCTGCGCCTGCCACGTGGCGCGGCGCTGGATGTGGGCGCGCTGCTGCGGCTCAACCTGGCGGGTGGCGTGCGCGTGCTGCGCCAGGTGGTGCGTATCACCGACGAGTGGCACACCAGCACCGGCCTGCGCGAGCGCTGGGCCTGGTTGCATGTGCCCACGGCAGGCGCGGCGCGCTCGGTTGAGCTGGTCGAGGCCACGCTGCAAATCGACGACGGTGCCGGCCGAAGCGAATCTTTCATCAGCCTGGGCTTGACGGCGGCCCACCCGCGCTGGTTGGCGCGGGTGTTGTTTGAAGAATCGGCCCTGCTGTGCCCGGCCGACGATCCGGGCCTGGCTGCGGGGGATCCACTGGCCAGTTGGCTGGGCGCCGATCTGCTGCCCGATGCCAACCTGGCCACCTACCGCACCGAGCCGTTTGCCGGCGGCGCCAACCGCTATGCCGATTTGCAAAGCGAGGACTTTTTTGATGCCACCTGGGTGCCCGGCGATGAGGCACCCGCCGAGGGCGTGCATGCCCTGGTCGAGCTGGCTGATTTGTCGCTGCTGGTGGTGCCTGATCTCTACTCGCCCGGGCCGCTTTCGCCCATCGAGGCCATCGTCGACGCGGGTGGTTTTGCCGGCGCCCAGTTTGCCGAATGCGTGCTGCCCCCGCCCGCGCCGCCACAAGGCCAGCCACCCGACGACCTGACCGGCCTGCGCCTCGACCCGGTGGCCGACCTGGACGCCATAACTTTGCTCCAGCACAGGCTCACGGATCTGGCCGATCAGCTGAAATCAGTCATCGTGCTGCTGGACATGCCGCCCGGCCTGAGCCAGCGCCGCATGCTGTTTTGGCGCGGCCAGTTCGATTCAGCTTTTGCCGCGGCCTACCACCCCTGGCTGCGTTTTGCGCCACCCGATGACCCGCGAAAAAAGCTTGTTTTGGTCAACCCGGCGGCGGCAGCGGCGGGCGTCATCGCGCTGCGCGAGGCGCAGTTTGGCGTGGCCTACGGGCCTGCCAACATGGTCATCGCCGGGGCGGTCAGCGTGCAGGACAAAGTGTCCCCTGCCCGGCACGACGAGCTGCACCAACAAGCCATCAACGTGCTGCTGCCCGAGCGCGACGGCATCCGGCTCACGGCCGCGCGCACCTTGGCGCTGGACGCCAGCTGGCGCCAGCTCAACGTGCGCCGCCTGGTGACGATGATCGGCCGCGTGTTGGAGCGGCAAATGCAGTGGGCCGTGTTTGAGCCCAATGACCGGGCGCTGCGTGATTTGCTGTCGCGTATGTTGGAGGCCTATTTGCGCCAGCTTTACCGCGCCAACGCCTTTACCGGCGCCACCGAGGCGCAGGCGTTTTTTGTCAAGTGCGACGACGAGCTCAATCCGCTGGCCTTCACCGACAACGGGCGCTTGCTGGCCCAGGTGGGCATTGCGCCGGCCGAGCCCATGGAGTTCATCGTGCTCAACATCGCGCGCACGGCCGACGCCAGCCTGAGCGTGGAGGCCTGAGGCCATGGCCACCGACGCGCTGATGGGCAGCTTCAACTTCCGCATCTCGCTTCAGCGCAGCGACGGCGCCACGCCCGCCTTGGGCGACGGCGGTTTTCAGGAGTGCAGCGGTCTGGACATCGAGATGGACGTGCAAGAGCTGATCGAAGGCGGCCGCAACGACAGCACCGTGCGCCTGATCGGGCGTGGCAAATACAGCCCCATCGTGCTCAAGCGCGGTTTGCTCTTTCCCGAGGGCGGCAAGGCTTACAGCGAGCTTTGGGCCTGGTTGCAGGGCATCCTGGCGGGCGTGCGGCCGGTGGCCCGCTACAACGGCGTGATCGATGTGCTGTCGCCCGACCGCCAGCGCACGCTGGCCACCTGGGTGTTCGATCGCGCCGTGCCCGCCAAGATCGCCGGCCCGCAGCTCAACGCCAAGACCGGCGAGATCGCCATCGAAGAGCTGACGCTGCACCACGAGGGCCTGCGGCTGCGCTTTTGAGCGCCCACGGTCAATCTTCAAAGACTGCCGCAAACCACCATGCCCTCGCTCAGCAAAGCCAGCCTGCAAGAGATCAGCGCCGACGCCAGCGCCAAGCCGGTGCCGGGCACCGAGATCGCATTGCAGTTCAACCCGCAGTCGCTCAAGCTCGACCTGGCCAACAAGGTGGAGGGCGGCGACACACGCGGCCGGCAGCAGCGCCAGTACCTGGGCAAAACATCCACCACGCTCAGCTTTGACCTGCATTTCGACACCGCCGACGCCGGCACCACCGACGCGCCCGTGTCGGTGCGCACCTTGACCGCCATGGTCGAGCGCTTTGTGCTGCCCAAGGGCCGGGGCAACGACAAACAAGCGCCGCCCAAGTGCCGCTTTCACTGGAACGAATTGGTGCTCGACGGCGTGATCGAGAGCGTCAACATCGATTTTGAATTGTTCGCCGCCAACGGCACGCCGCTGCGCGCCAAGATGGGCGTGACGATCAAGGAGCAAGACGCCAAATACGAGCTGCTCCAGGCGGGGCCAGGCGCCAACAACGCCAACAGCGCCACGCCACCAGGGCGCCCTGGCACCGGGCCGGGCAGCCAGGGCGCGGGGGCCGGGCCGGTGGACCGCAGTGCCCAGGCGCTGGGTGGTGAATCGGCGGCTGATTTTGCAGCGCGCATGGGGCTTGATCCCGGCGCTTGGCGCGGCATCGCGGCGCAGTTGGGCGGTGGGGCCTCGCTGTCGCTGAGCGCGGGCGCATCCATCGGGTTTTCGGCCAGCCTGTCGGCCAGCGCAGGCCTGGGCGTGGCGGCCGGCGTTGACTTGGGCGCTGCGGCCTCGGTCGAGGCGTCGTTTGGGCTGGGGGGCAACGCGGGCACAAGCGCGGTGGCCACCGGCAGCGCCAGCCCCGGCCGGGGCGACGCGGGTTTTGCGCTGGCTGCCGCCGGTGGGCTGGGCGCGGCGCTGGCCTCGGTGGCCACGCACCACGCCGATGCCGCCGCCAGCAACGCCCGCCGCGCTTTTGGCGCGGCCGTGCCCGGCGCCAGCGCGGCCTTGGCCAGCCAGGCCTCGGTGCCCAAGCCCGTTTTGCCGGCCCAGCCGCGCACGCCGGTGCGTTTGACAAACGCCGCCGGTGCCCAAGGTGGCGCGGCGGCGCCCGCACGCGCTGCCGCTGCACCCGCCCCGCCGCCACCCAAGGCCGACGCGCGCGCCAGCTCGTTTGGCTTTGGCGTGCCGTTGCGCCCGCGCGCCACGCCGGTGCCGCCATTGGCTGCGGCCGACCCCTCAGCGCCGCCGTGGCTGCAAAGCGCGGGTGGCGCGGGCCGCAGCGCCGCTGATCGCGTGCAGGCGCGGCGCCTGCCACGCAAACCCTGCGGCTGTGGTAGCCGCTAACCTCCAAAAGGCACGGCCATGGCGATCCACATCGACGAGATGAGCACCGAGGTGCTGGCCGAGCCACCGGCCGGGTTGGCCGGCAACGCGGCCACGCCGCCCGCCGAGCGGCTGGACGAGGTGGCCCGGCTGAGATCAAGCCTGGCCTTGTCCAGCCAGTTGGCGCGGCGCACGCAGGCGGAAGGCTACGATGACTGAGCTGCTGGCCGCCACCGCGCCGGTGTTCAAGATCGACGGCAGCGTGCGCGGCGAGCTCGCGCGCGATGTCTCGCGGCTGGAGATCAGCGAGGCCACCGATGGGCTCAAAACGCTGGTGCTGCGCTTGATCGCCCAAGGCCCACAGGGCAACGCGCCCGAAGAGCAGCAGCTCTACCTCGACGGCTCGATTGTCGATTTTGGCAAGCGGTTGGAGGTGTCGATCGGCCAGTCGGCCAGCGCGCGCATTGTTTTCACGGGCGCCATCAGCGGCATCGAGGCCTTGTTTGCCGAGGGCAGCGAGCCCCACGTGGTGGTGTATGCCGAAGACCGGCTGATGGACTTGCGCATGACCCGGCGCCTGAAAACCTGGGAGTCGGTGAGCGACGCCGACATCGCCAGCGCCATTGCCGCCGAGCATGGCTTGTCGGCCGACGCCACCGCCACCGGGCCCACCTACGCGGTGGTGCAGCAGTGGAACCAAAGTGACCTGGCGTTTTTGCGCGAACGCGCACGCCTGATCCAGGCCGAGCTTTGGTTCGAGGACAACAGCCTCAAGTTCAAGTCGCGTGGCCAGCGCAGCGGCACCCCCATCACGCTGGTGCAGGGCCGTGATTTGATCAACGTGCAGTTGCGCGCCGACCTGGCGCACCAGCGCAGCCGCGTCACGGCCAGCGGCTACGACGCCGGCACGCGCGAGGCCATCAACGAGCAGGCCGGCGACGAGGTGATCCAGGCTGAAATATCAGGCGGGCGCAGCGGCCCGGCGGTGCTGCAACAAGCGTTCGGCGAGCGGGTGTCGTACCGCGTGCGCCAGGCGCCGCTGGTGGCCAACGAAGCCAGCGCCTGGGCTCGCGCCGAGATGCTGCGCCGCTGCCGGGGTTTCGTTGCCGTGAGCGGCACCACCAACGGCACGCCCGACATGGTGGTGGGCAGCCGTTTGACGCTGGACCGTGTTGGCGCGCCCTTTAATGGCGACGGCTATTACACGCTCAGCGTCTGCCACAGCTACGACTTGGCGCAAGGCCACCGCACGCACTTCGAGGCGCAGCGCGCCACGGTCAATACCGTTTGAGAATTTGAGACGCCACCCCATGCGCATCGATGCATTCACCGCCGACGGCCAGGCCCCACGCCACTTTGGCGTGTACCCGGCCATCGTCACGTCCATCGTGCGCGACGCCGACCAACTCGGCCGCATCGAGCTCAAGTTTCCGTGGCTGGGCGACGATGGCGCCGACGTGCGCGCACTGGCCACGCTGTGCACGCCTTATGCCGACGACGACCAGGGCTTCGAGATGATCCCCGCCGTCGACACCCAGGTGGTGGTGGCTTTTGAGGCCGGTGATCTGCGCCGGCCTTATGTGCTGGGCGCGTGCTGGAACGGCAAACAAGCCCTGCCCGAGAACCCCGAACAAGCCAACAACAAACGGCTGATCCGCACCCGGGCCGGCAGCTTGCTGGAGTTCGACGACACGCAAGGCGCGGCCAAGGTCACGGTGTCGATGCAAAGTGGCCACAAGCTGGTGCTTGACGACGCGGCGCAAGAAGTGAAGCTGGTGCACGCCAACGGCTGCGTGATCAAGATGAACGCCGCCGGCCAGGTCAGCGTCACGGCCAACGCCACGGTGGAGATCACCGCGTCCAGCGTCAACGTGCATGCGGCCACCGCGATGTTTGACGGCCTGGTGCAGTGCCAAACGCTGATCGCCAACAGCGTGGTGTCGGCCTCGTACACGCCCGGCGCGGGCAACGTCTGGTGATGGCGGCGCAACCATGACCCACCCCCCCGAACGTGACTGGATGATCGTGGCGCCCTGGTGGCATTGGGTGGATGCGGCCACGCTGCCACCCGGCCAGCCCGTCACGCCCGACCCGGCGCAGGGCCGGCTGTCGGTGCCGGTGTTTCAGAAGTACGACTCGGCCAAGCTGGTGAATGATTTCATCAACAAGCCGCAGCGCTGCATGAAGTTCAATGACGATGACCGGGTCCACCAGCGCCGTGATCTGCCCGGCCCGACTACTACCGCGCTGGGCAAGCTGCTGCGCATTGGCGCCTCACGGGATCCGGTCAGCAAGGCGGTATTGCCGCCGCAAGAACTGGCGCTTGCCGCCAATGCGGCGCGCAAACTTTTTCTGGCCACCCACAAGCGCTTTTACCTGGTGGTGTGCCAGATTCATTGTGATGGCCCGGGCTTCCCCAAGGCGGCGCGCGACAAGATCTGCCAGGCTGGCTTTGTGGTGCGCCGGCGCACCCTGACCCCGCCCAGCAGCGACCCCCAGCAGATCAAACCCTTGCTGGCCAAGCTGGCGGCCACCCGGCTGGGCATTGCCCGCACCAACTTGCAAAGTGAGATCGAGAGCCAGGCGCTGGCGTCGGCCAACGGTGGCGCCGCGCTGGGCGGCCTGCGCAGCGCCAAGCTTGATGCCTTGCTGCGCACCCGCGCGTCGCTGCAAGCCGTGCTGGCCGCTGACAAACAGCGCTTTGATGCCTGGACTCAACGTGTCGGCCTGGGCTGGCAACTGCAAGGCTGGTTGCCCTCGGCGCTAGGCATTGACAAGCTGGGCCGCTGGGCGCCGGTGGACGAAACGCCGGACGAGCCCGGCGCTGAATCCAGCTTTCCGCTTTACCCGCTGATCCCCGACCCGGCCGACACTACGCACGCCGGACGCGACGCCACGATCTACTTCGGCATGTTGCCCACGGGCACCCACGATTGCGACGACAGCGGCACGCCGCGCTTTGACGACAACGAGGTTTATGAGCTTCGCTGCTGGGTCAAGCGCCACCACCAAGCGCACGACACTGACCAGCCCTGCGCCTGCCCCAACGGCTTTTTTTGGAGCCGGCCCACCGAGCCCTACCAGCTGGCCGCGCACTTTGACCTGACCGGCACCAGCCACCAGCCGGTGACGATCCAGCTGCCGCGCCTGGCCGATCTGGCGGCCCAGGCCCAGCCGACGTTTGGCGCCGGGTTTGCCAAGCCCGTGGGCTCGCTGATGTTTGCGGTGGATACCGACAGCGGCAAGGCCACCAGCCCCAGTTTGTCGAGCCGGGCCGAGATCTGCTTCATCCCGATCCCGCTGATCACCATCGTGGCGACGTTTGTGCTGGAGCTGTTTTTGCCCATCGTGATGTTTTTGTTCCAGCTTTGGTGGATGTTGGCGCTGCGCTTTTGCATCCCGCCGCAAATCAGCGTGAGCGCAGGCATCAAGGCCGAGCTGGGCGCAGCGGGCAGCTTTGGGGTGAATGCCAGCGGCACTATCAGTGCCGATGTCAGCGTGGAGGGCGCGCTTGAGGGCGCGCTCAACGCCGACCTGAACAGCGCTTACGGCGCCAAGGTGGCCGCCAACTTGAACGCGGATTACGCGCCGGTGGCGCTGGCCAATTTGAATGTTGCCGTCAACGCCGCCGACGGCAGCATTCCCGGCGTCAAAACCCCCACGGTGGCGGCCAATGTCGAGTTTGAAACCGAGATTTTCAGAGCATGAACACCTCAACTTCGTACTTGGGCCGTGGCTGGCGCTTCCCCGTCAAACCCGTGGAGCCGGGCGTTGCGCTGGATGGTGCGCCGGGTGATTCGCAAGCGGGTGCGCAAGCGCTGGCGCCCGCCGGGTTTCAGGCCGCGCTGCGCTACGCCGAAGGCGCCGACAAAGTGGCGCAATCCATCTGGATCATTCTTGACACCGACCCGGGTGAGCGCATCATGCGGCCCGGTTTTGGTTGTGGCCTGCGCCGCTACCTGATGAAACCCAACACCAGCGCGACGCGGTCGCTGATCCGCCACGAGGTGAACCTGGCGCTGGCCAATTTTGAGCCGCGCATCACGCTCACCAGCCTGCAAGTTGATGCCGGCTTCGACCCCGCGATGGTGCTGATCCGCGTTGGCTACGTCACCGTGCTGGACAACCGGCCGGGCAATCTGGTCTACCCCTTTTACCTGGAGTGAGCCGTGCCCCTGCCATCGCCCATTCTTGACGACCGCTCGTACCAGCAACTGCGCGACGAGCTGGTGCGCCGCATCCCGGTGTACGCACCCGAGTGGACCGACCACAACGCCAGCGACCCCGGCATCACGCTGATTGAGCTGTTCGCCTTTTTGGGCGAGAACCTGCTCTACCGCTTCAACCAGATCCCCGACGCCACGCAGCTGGCGTTTTTGCGCCTGCTGCAAGTGCCCATGCGCCCCGCCAGCGCCGCGCGCGCTCTTGTCACGCTCAGCCGCACCGACAGCGCCCCCGCCGCCGTGCTGGTGCCCGTGGGCACGCCGCTTGCCGCTGGCAACCAGGTATTCCAGAGCCTGACGGAGGTATCGGCCTGGCCGCTTGAGATCACCGCGATGGCCAAGATCGTGACCGCCGCGCCGGCAAGCCAAGACGCCTTGGAGTTCACCGCCGCGGCCATCGACGCGCGCGGCGGCATCCTCACGGGCGAGCAAGCCGCTTACTACGTCAACCAAACCGTGCCCAGCGACCCTGGCGCGCCCGGGGCCATGCCGGTTGACTTTGCCAACGCCAGCAGCCCGGTGGACTTTGGCCGGTCGGTGGACGGCGTGATCTGGATCGCCGTGCGCAAGACGCCACACACCAACTCCGTGTTGCTGGGCAAAGCCTTGCTGAGCCTGGGCTTTGTGCCCGACCCCGAGCTGCCAACGATTGACCAGATCAACGCCTGCCCGCGTGGCAACGCCATTGACAACGGCGCCGAGCTGGTGTGGCAAGCCTCCACCGGCCAGCTGGATGCCAAGGGTCAGCCCAAATACCTGGCGATCAAACCCGAGGGCGACACCACTTTGGGCCTAGCCCAGCAAGGCACGGTGATGCTGCGAATGCCTGCGGACATCAGCGCGCTGGGCTTGTACGCGCTGGCGGATATCGACCTGCAAGGCACCGGCAATTTTCCGCCGCAGATCGAAGACGCCGCGCTGGCCGCGCAAGTGCTGTTCTGGCTGCGCGCTGCGCGCCGCGACCCGGCCCGGCCCTTGGCCAAGCTGGCTTTTATCGGCATCAACAGCACCGAGGTGTTGCAAAGCAGCCGGGCCCAGCCCGAGTTTTTGGGCACCGGCAATGCCCAGGCCGACCAGGTGTTCACGCTGGTTCACAAGCCCGTGCTGCAACACACGGTGAGCCTGCAAGTTGAAGAACAGGGCGGGTGGACGGATTGGCAAACCGTGGATGGCTTTGAGGCCAGCAGCGAAGACGCGCGCCACTACACGCTGGATCTGGAAGCCGGCAGAGCGCGCTTTGGCAATGGCGTGCGGGGCCGCGCGCCGCAAATCGGCGAGCGCATTCGCGCGGTGCAATACCAGTACGGCGGGGGTGCTGCCGGCAATGTGGCGGCCAAGGCCATCAGCCAGGTCACGGGCTTTGGCCAGATCAAAGCCAGTAACGCGCTGCCGGCGGCCGGCGGCGGCGAGGGCGAGACCATCGCCGCCGCCCTTGCGCGTGTGCCCGGTGAGTTGCGCCGCCATGACCGCGCCGTCACGCTGGGTGATTTTCAGGAGCTGGCCTTGGCCACGCCCGGCGCGCTGGTGGGCCGTGCTGATTGCCTGCCCTTGTTCGATCCCAAAACCAAGGCGCTGGATGCCGCAGGCGTGATCAGCGTGGTGGTCTGGCCCGCGCAAGACCTGAAACACCCCAACGCGCCCGTGCCCGACCGCACGCTGCTGGGCCAGGTTTGCCGCTGGCTGGATGCCCGCCGGCTGGTCACCACCGAGCTGTATGTGATCCCGCCCACCTACCGCAAGATCGCCATCGCTGTGGGCTTGCAAGCCAAGCCGGGCTACGGACTAGAGGCGGTGCGGCACTGGGTTGAGCTGGTGTTGCGTCAGTACCTGGCGCCGCTGCCGCCGTTTGGCCCCGAGGGCCAGGGCTGGCCACTGGGCCGCGCGGTTTATGGCCCCGAGCTGGAGGCCGCAGCCCTGCAGGTAGAGGGCGTGCTGCTGATTGAATGCCTGCGCCTGGCCTTGTGGGACACGACCACATCGGCTTGGGTGGAAGCCGGCACAGACGCCAGCACCAACGCCAGCCCGCTGGTGGCCGGCTGCCTGCCGCGTGAGCGCATCTTGCTGGCGCCCTGGGAATCCCCCGAGGTGGCCGAGCTCACTGTCGTGCAGGGCTCGGCGTTGGCGCCCGGCGAGGCCGTGGGCAGTGTCACGCCGGGGCTGGTGCCCATCCCCATCCCCACCATCCCGGAGGCTTGTTAGATGTCCGAGCGCCGCCCCTTCGCCTTGCTGCGCAGCGGCGACCAGTGGCTGCGCTGCGGCCATGAGGCCACGTTTGTTGATCTTGCTGCCGGCGTGGTCGAGCTGGCCTGGACCACCAGCACGGCAGAGTCCGACGCCGCAGCACCCACGCTGGGCGCCGGCCTGGTGTTTGACGCGCACTGCCG
>JAYWDK010000170.1:0-5542 GCA_043779845.1 Betaproteobacteria bacterium
CGCGCGCCACGCGGGCCACCAGCAGCTCGTGCGCATCTTTGGCGGCGCGGTTCTTTTGCAGCGTCTGGGCCAGCATCAACACGCCGGCGTCGGTGACACGCACCGTCTCGCGGCCGTGCGCATCACGCTCACGCGCCAGCAAGCCGGCGGCCAGCAATTCAACTTCGATCAGGTCTTGATAAGGCCAGCCCGCCGAGCGCCACAGCTCGCGCAGGCGGCGGCGGTGGTGGGGGGTGATCTCGGGCGCGGCGGGCAAGGGCAGCGATGGGGGCAACTCGGGCATGGGCGATAGCCTAGCGCGGTACGGGCTGGCCGTGCTGCAAACGCGGCCATGCGCCGTGGCCGCGTGCCGTGGCAAGCCGCAGCCGCCCTACTTGACCTTGCCCAGGCCCACCCGAAACTCTTCGAGCTTGGCTTCGTACCGTTCGGCGTCGCCAAAATCCAGAAATCGGTTGTAGCGCCGGTGCGTGCCCAGCACCTTGTGAGCGTGCTTGATCGGGCAAAAGTACTCCTCGGTGCGGGCCAAAATTTCAGTCATGTACGACATCAAGCCGTTGCCGTACTCGCAGTAAGTGCAGTGAAACTTCTCGATGAAATTGAGGTAGCCCAGGTTGTGGCGGTCAAACACGATGTGGTCGCGCCGCCGCACCTTGGTGATGCCGTAAATCGGGAAGCAAGCCCACTGGTAAAAGCTCACGCAAAAATCCGCCAGCAGCAGTGGCACGACCATGGCGTAGATGATCGGGCCGGTGATCAGGTTCTGCGGGCGATTGTCCACCACCCATTTGAAGAAACCCTTCTTGAGCTTGCGGTGCGCCGCTTTCACTTGCGATTCAAACTCCACCCGCCGGCCCTTGATCTGGAAAAACATGCGGCTTTCCTGGTCATGCACGGCGGTGCGCAATTCATCCTCCAGGGCGGCCATCTGGGCTAGCAACTGGGTGATTTTTTCGTTCATGTTGTTCCTGGGCAGGGCTGCAAGCCGGCAGCATAGGGCGCACTGGCCACGCCATGCGGTGGCGCCGCTCTATACCCGCCAGCCGATTCACGGCGGGGCTCTCACTGGGCCTGAAATAAAAACAGCCCCCGAGGCGGCAAACCGCTGCGGGGGCTGTAGGCCAGCGGCGCGGTTTGCCGCGCCAGGCAAGCAGATCAGTTCACCCGGTCTTTGCGAACCTGGGCCACTGGGGCGCCTGAGTCACCCAGCATGAACACCGTGTAGAGGCCCTTGGCCAGGACTGGCGTACCGTTGGTGCCCGAGCTGTAAATGCTGGCCACCGTCGCCGAGCTCACGTTCAGCTGCATCTGGTTGTTGGCCAATACGCTGGCATAGGCCGAACCTGCGCCTTGGGCCACGTTGTTCGCCACCGGGCTCAGGTCAGCCAGCAGCGTGAGCGAGTTGCTCGGGCCCGAGGTGGCGTTCACCAAGCGGATCTTGGCGTTGGTGCTCACCGTGGGATAGCGGTTGTCGTCAGCGATCATCGAGAACTTGGGCGCCCCCGCGCTGCCCCACACCAACATCGTGTAGTCGCCGCCAAAGGCCAATGACTGGTTGGCCACGGCCAACGCAGTGCCATTGACTGACGCCGTGACTGGTGCTTGCGTGCTGGCCGTCACCAAGGTGTAGGCGCCAATTTCAGGCGAGGCCACCGAACTGACCACCGGCGTGCCGGCCACGTTGACCGTCACCGAGCCGCGATCCGAGGTTGCCGACACCACGCGCACGCGCGCCATCGTATTGGTCAGTGCGGTGGCCGTGCCCTGCTGCTGCACCAGCACGCTGTTGACCAGCATGCCGCCGGCGCCTTCGGTGATGACCAGCGAATCAACCTGGGCACTGCCAAGCACCAGGCCCTGCTTGTCGAGCCGCAGATCCGTGCGATCCCCCGTGCCCGTGACCCACAAGCGATACGTGCCTGAGGCCACGCTGAGGTAGCCCACGCCACTGCCTGCCGCCACGGTGGCAATCGGCGTGAAACTGGTCAGGTCGGTATCGGTGCTGCCGGTGAGGTAGATATCAACAGCACCCGCATCAGGCGCGTAGTTGAGCAGCATCAAGCTGGTGAGGCCCGCAGCAGGTGCCACCACGTCTTCGCGGATCAGCGCGGTCTTGAGCGCACCCAGCGAACCGTAGGTCACCAAGGTCCAGTTAACGTCTTTGGTCAAGGATCGCGTGGCCGTCGACAAGCCGGTGGTTGAACCGGTGTTGTTCACCACGGTGGCGACGCTCGTATCGCCCACCGCCGCATAAGCGCCCACGGTGCCGTAAGCCACGCCGGTATCAACCGCCACGCCAGCCGCCTGCAGATCCAGCGACGGATAGGCCGGACTGGCGTTGAGCAAGCGCAAATTTGCCTTACCGCTGCTTGAACTGCTGCCGCCCCCACAGGCCGACAACACGGCCGCGCCCACCAATGAAGCCATCATGGCCACCCGCATCCATCCACGCATCAAGTCCACCTCTTGGAATTAGACAAAACAATCGGCGATTGCAGCCGCAAAACGTGAAGCATAGCTTGCCAAATGATGCTGCACGGTGAAGCTGACTTGTCGCGCCCACCCTGGCTAGTTGCCCGGGGCTTGGGCCCCTGCGGCGCGGGCCGGCCGTCAAACCACCTGCACGCCCTTCCAGAACGCCAGCCGACCTTTGATTTCGGCGGCGGCATCGGTGGGCTCGGGGTAATACCAAACGGCGTCGGGGTTCAACTCGCCCTTGACCAGCAGGCTGTGATACCGGGCCTGGCCTTTCCAGGCGCAGCCGGTGCGGTGGTTGCTGAAGGCCAGGTAGTCGCGGTTGACCGATGTTTCGGGAAAATAGTGGTTGCCTTCAACCACCACGGTGTCGTCGCTTTCGGCGATCACCACGCCGTTCCAGATCGCTTTCATGACGGGCTCCTGCGCCTGGCGCCTGCCGGGATTGGCAGCGCTTTTGGCCACCGTGATGGTACGGCTTGGCCGGCCCGCAGCTACACGTGAAATCCAGCTTCGGTCCGCAAACAGCCCATTGGCAGCGTTTGACTTGCAAGCTGACTCCAAACGGCTGGCACCACCCGCACCGCAGCCGTCGCGTGCAGCGTGGTATTGGTTTGACGCGCCAGCAGGGCTGTTTGCTCGCCACCCGCCAAACCCAGCAAGCTGGCCAATACCGCGCTGGTGAAATCGAAGTTCTGACTAGAGTTCATTTTCAATCCAAGGTCCAAACCCTTCGACGATCGAGCATCCGAGGAAGCTCCTATCAAGATCTTTTGGCCGCTTCTTGACTTCTCGTTTCAGGGCCTGCCGATTGAACGCCAGATGAGTCGATTTCAGACCAGACAGTGAATCAGCATGTTGCGGCGCTTCGATACCACGGCCTAGCCAGACGTACGCGCGACGATCGGATGACCGAAGGAACAGAACCCATGTCGCATAGGCTTCCGCAGGGCCTTGAGCAGCGAGGAAAGCACGCCACCAGTGGTGAGCGGCGGCTTCTGTAGAACGTACGCGAGCAGACTTCCGTTTGAGTTCTGCGTGGGACGAAGTGGCTTGGCCGTCGGGCCAAGCACCCGCGATGGGTAACTCGTTATTGGACAGAAACCCCGAAAGAACTGTCGCCCGCTTTCGGCGCCAAACAAATGGCGATGCCTCGTCAATGGCGATTCGGGATGTCAACCAATCAACCTTTCCATTGAGGGTTGCGGCTATCGCCAACTCAAAAAGCGTCTCATCCGTGTTGCAAACGCCCAGACCAAACAACTCGTCTCTGACGGTTGTGATCGCCTGGGAATCAGAAACCCTAAAGGCGACGTGAAGAAGCTCGTCGACATCGGCTGCCCCAACAAAATGAGTCGTGATCGTTCGCCGCAAAGTGCGCCAGAGCACAACGCCGCGCTCGGGGTCGTAGCCCAGCAAGGCTTCGCAAAGAGACAGGTACGCCACCTCGGCAAGTCGGACGCGCCGGTCAAAATCTTCCGTTTGCTCGTTCATGCCGCTCAACCAGCCATCGATGAGTTCGGGACAGTGCTCAATCACTGGTTTGAAGTCCTCGGCGGCGACATCCGCGAGATAGAGATTCGCGCCGGCACTTCGTGCCTCGCGGATGCGTTGCATCGCAGTTTCTGCGGCTCGCCGGTGAGCCTTTTGCTGCTCATCTGCATCCATGGCCTTCTGGAACGCGGCGGCAGGGTTGTCAGCATCCTCGTCGCTCGCACGTAGCTGGATTGAGAACGCCAAAGGATCCTTGCGATCGCCCGTGCAATCCACCGACAAAGTCGATCCCGGATCAAATTCTTCGAGTTTCTCTGCGGCGAGAACTTTCCCGAAGATCTCTCCCGCCATTCTTACTTCTGCGGGATCCGTCCCTCTCCTGCGGACCGCCTCAAGCAACCGCCATGGCGCGATCCTCGGTGCTATCTGGTCGAACGGCACTGCGAGCGTCGCCTCGATCAACGCGCCAGAGCCAAAGTGATTGATCCAAAAATGCTCCTCGTCCTTAGACCAGTGCCAGTTCCAGTCCGCGAGCCTTCTTCCGAAACGAGCCCCGTCGGCGCAAGCAAGGACTTTGAATGCAAGCCCACGTACGTCGTCATCGTCAGCACAAGCAAGTCTCTCCGACCACGTCCAAGCTGAGCCGTTAAGACTGTCGGCATGAAAGGAGAGAAGAGCCAGCAGATCCCGCTGCTGCTTGGCCCCCGCTTCGCCGAACCGAACAATGAGCGCCTCCACGTCAGCGGAAGCCGGCTGCTTCAGGATTTCACCAAGATCCACAGGGAGGAAATTCAGGTCTGCATCGACAAGTGCCATGATCTGCTCCAGCGCACTTAACTCACGGAGCTCAAGAATTAGCAACTGCGCTGCAGCGAAAGCCTCGTCGCTAGCCCTACTTTCCGTCGCGCTCTTCCTGAGAATTTGCGCAGGGCCTGCTTCTGCTCCATCAACGACAACGAATTGATCGGTTGCCTGAATGGCGCTCCAGTATCGAGATGCAGGAGGGCAAGAGCTGAAACTCTGAAGCTTTCGCCGGGCGAGGTCGACAAGAAGGTCGGGGGCACAGCGCGCGAGTATGGGTTCGAATTGCTCGAATCCGTGATCTTCCGCTGTATAGCTCATGTGACGATTGAGCTTCTCGACGTCAACTTGGGCTGCAGCTACTCGTACTTCTGTGATGAATCCAGACGGTACTTCAAAGGACGGATCCAACAGCATGTCATGCGCTCGCTGAATACGAAAATGCAGAGCCAGACTGGTGTCGAGCAGTGCATCGTGAGAATGTCGTCTCTCCAACGCGAAAAAACTTCGGCCAGGATTCGGCAAGTAGTCCGTTTCGTAGCTCCAACCACGGTCAATGCCTGGATCAAGCCGATTCGCGGCCTCTTCATCAGCTTCGAAACCCGTGAGCCAGAGCAGCAAAGCCGCTACGCGCGCTGGCAAGTCTGAGTGGATCCCGGGTTCTGGTGATCGCTGGCGAACAGTCGCTGAAAGGTTGCGCAACGCACTCGCACTCTCCTCCGGATCAACTTCGTTGAAAAGACAGAGCCACTTCAAGCCATCCCAACTTCTGTTG
>JAYWDK010000171.1:0-14708 GCA_043779845.1 Betaproteobacteria bacterium
AGCCCAGCCTCGACAAACAGGCTTGCCAAAACATGCGTTTGTTCATCAGCGGATCGGCACCGCTGCTGGTGGAAACGTTCGACGACTGGATCAGGCGCACCGGCCACACCCTGCTGGAGCGCTACGGCATGAGCGAGACGGTGATGCTCACCAGCAACCCCTGCCGCACGGTCGATGGCGCGCGCCAGCGTGGCACCGTGGGCCCGGCGCTGCCAGGGGTTGCTGTGCGGGTGGTGGACGACTCAGGCGCGCTGTGCCCCGCCGGCACCATCGGCCATATCCAGGTGCGTGGCCCCAACGTGTTTGCCGGCTACTGGCGCATGCCTGAAAAAACCAAGGAGGAGTTCACGCAAGATGAACAGGGCCAAGCCTGGTTCAAGACCGGCGACGTGGGCCGCGTGGCCGCCGACGGGTTCGTGGCCATCGTGGGCCGCAGCAAAGACCTGATCATCAGCGGCGGCTACAACGTCTACCCGGCCGAGATCGAAGCGTTCATCAATGAGCTGCCCGGCGTGGCCGAATCGGCCGTGATCGGCGTGCCGCACCCCGACTTTGGCGAGGCGGTGGTGGCGGTGGTGGTGGCCAAGCCCGGCGCCACACCCGACCCCGCCACCCTGATCGCCAGCATCAAGGGCCAGATCGCCAATTTCAAGGTGCCCAAGCACTTGTTTGTGGTGGCTGATTTGCCACGCAATACCATGGGCAAAGTGCAAAAAAACCTGCTGCGAGAACAGCACAAGGCGCTGTTTTCGTGAGCCCCGCCATGCGCCATTGACGGCGCCAATTGGCGTGATCGCGGCGCCCGGCGCCACGTTGGCAGCGCGCGCCCTGGACGCGTACATCAAAGGATAGGAAATCAATGCCCGATGCGCCCGCCTGTTCGCCAAGCCCAGGCTTTGTTCAAGTTGACGATCCACCCAGGGTGACGGCCAGCACCAGCCGCTGCCCCCGCTGCGGCGGCGGTTTTGAATGCGGCGCCGCCGGGCCAGCGCCCTGCGCCTGCACCGGCCTGGCGCTGGCGCCCGCACTATTGGCCGAGTTGCGCTGCCGCTATGAGGGCTGCCTGTGCCTGCGATGCCTGCGTGAACTGGCGCTGCCGCAAGCGCCCTGCGGCGAGTAGCGCCCCCGCGCACGCGCCGCGCCCGGCTGTTGGCGCCCGCAACCCGACCCCAAGCCCGACAGGCTCCTAGCCGCACTGCCCCACATACCCACACGCGGTGCAAAACTCGCAACCGTCTTTGTGGATCAGCGTGTGGTTGCCGCACTCGGGGCAGGCTTTGCCGGCCATGGTGGTGATGCCACCGGGCGACGCAGGCACCGCTGACCCAAGGTGTTTGGCCACCGGCGCCGCCAAAATGCCCATCTCACGCAGTGGCAGGCCGGCCTCATTGAGCACGCCCAGCATGGCGTAGCGGTGGATCACCAGCCGGGCGATGTAGGCCACGGTGCTGGGCCAGGTTTGCTGGCGCTTTTGCCCGTTTCCAACTTGTGGCACGGGCGCCATGAAGTGGCCCAGTGGCTCGCCCACGTTCAGCAGCTTGCGCAGCTTCATGCCAATCCAGGCCGGGTCCATCACCCGCATGTCCAGCGACAACAAACGCGCCAGGCCATCAAACGCACGCGGGTAATTTCCGGAGAAACCGATGGCGCAGGGCCGCGTCACGGTGCTGCCGTCGGGCCCGGGCAGTGACACCTCCTTGAGCGTGACGGTGAACGATTCACCGGTGGCGTGGTTGTCCACGTCCACCGCCCAGGCCAGCGTGCCGGCGGTGCCGGTGCGTGGCTCTTCGCGGCTGAACATGGCGTCCAGCACGGGCGTGGCGCCGCCTTCTTGCAGGGCGCCCAACTGCTCGCAGCGCCAGCGGATGACGGCCGCCGTGGCCGCCACCACGCCCGGGAACAAACGCGGCTCGCCGCTGGGCGGGAACGGCATTTCAAACGCGCGCTCTTCGGCCACCGTGGCCAGCGCGTCGAGCTTGAGCTTGAGCCAGGCGGCGTCATTGGCGCGCATGTCCATCGACAGCGTTTTGGCCAGCGCGCCAATGCCACGTGGCTGCTCGGCGCCGTTGACCCACACCTCAAACGGCACGTTTTGCGCAAACAAACCCGTGCCCGGTCCAGCCTCGGCGGGCAACTCGCCCACGAACAACGAGAAGTCGCCAAACGGGTGCTGGATCAGGTAGCTCCAGGCCGGGTTGCCCGCTGGCAGCTCGGGCCGGCTGGGCCAGCGCAGGCTGGCCAGCACGGGCGCGGGCAGGCGATCAAGGCGCAGGCGCTGGTTGGCGCCATCAAACGCGGCCAGCGGCTCGGGCTGAACCGAACGCTCAGTTTGCGCGCCAGGGTTGCTGCCGGCGTCGGCCGGCACCAGGGGCGCGTCCACGCTCAACACCGAGCCCAGCACGGCGTTGGGCCGGTAGGTGGCCAGGCCCTTCAGGCCGGCTTGCCAGGCTTGCAGGTACAGGCCCTGAAAGTCTTCATACGGGTAATCGACCGGCACGTTGACGGTTTTGCTGATCGACGTGTCGATGAACGGCGCCACGGCGGCCACCATCGCGGCGTGGGCCTCGGCGCTCATCTCCAGCGCGGTGACAAACGCATCCGTCAACGGTGCATCCACGCCCTTCAGGTGGCGGTACAAGCGCCAGGCATGGTCCTCAACGGCGTAGTGCTTGAAGCTGTTGTCGGGCTCGCGCTTTTTGCGGGTGTAGCTCCAGCTGAACGCCGGCTCGATGCCGTTGCTGGCGTTGTCGGCAAAAGCCAGGCTGATGGTGCCCGTGGGCGCGATCGACAGCAAGTGGGAGTTGCGCAAGCCCTGGGCGCGGATCTTGTCTTTGAGCGCTGGTGGCAGGCGTGAGGCAAACGAGGCGCGCGAAAGATACAGGTCAGCGTTGAACAGCGGAAACGCGCCGCGCTCGGCCGCCAGATCGGCGCTGGCGCCGTAAGCGGCGTCGCGCATCACGGCCGAGATATGGGCTGCCGTGTCGCGCGCTTCGGGCGTGTCATAGCGCTGGCCCAGCATCACCAGCGCGTCGCCCAGGCCGGTGAAACCCAGGCCTACGCGGCGCTTGGCCATGGCCTCGGCTTGCTGCTGCGGCAGCGGCCACACGGTCACGTCCAGCACGTTGTCGAGCATGCGCGTGGCCACGCCGGCCACCTCAGCAAAACCGGCGTCGTCAAACGCGGCGTCGGGCTCAAACGGGCGCTGCACAAAGTGCGTGAGATCGATGCTGCCCAGGCAGCAGCAGCCGTAGGGCGGAAGGGGTTGCTCACCACAATTGTGTACAAACAAGCCGTTGGCATCAAAGGCATGAATGTCTTCAACGGTGACATCAAAAACGGGCTCAATCCCGTCCTCCACCAGCGACTCAACCGTGGCCGTGAAGCGCTCTCGATTGAGGCTACGCCGGTAGCTGTTCAACAAGTCAGCCAGGCGCTGGGCTTTGGCGTCGTCTTCAAAACCGATGCGCTCGGCAAACACCGCCAGGTTGTCGCCCGAGATCACCAATTCATGCAGGGCTTGCTGTGGATACTCACGCGCTTGCCGCTGGGCGTCTGGCAGCAAGGCCAAACCCGCCGGCTTGCGATTGTGGTAAATCGTGCTCACCACGCCCAGGCGCAACAGCAAACGCTGGGTCGATTCAAGCAGCGCTGCGTCGACTTGCGTCAGCCGCACGCTGACGCCTTTTTCCTGACTGCCTTGCACGGAGCCATCGGCATCAAACAAGCCGCGCAACAAGCCCTGGTAAAAGGCCGACGAGCCGGCTTCCATCGCCGGCGTGATGGTTTTGTGGCCCACGGCCAAGCCCAGTTCAAGCGTCAAACGACCCAAGGCCGCCGACGCCAGACGGAACTCACCGCGCCCCGAAACTGCCCGCTGCCAACCTTGAAAATCGGCGCGGTGCGGCATGGCCATGGCCGCCATTTCGGCCGCGCGCATGATGCCCGTGGCGCTGTGTGGCGCGGCAAACGGCAGGCCGCCCACGGCCTTGAGCTCGGGCGCCCAGGCGGACAACACCACCTTGTCGGCCTTGATCGTGCCGTCGCCCAGCAACAAGCCGATCAGATAGCCCTCGCCCTCGGTATGGGCGCCGTCCCAGCCGGCCAGGGCGCGGTGGTCGTGCAGCAGGATTTCATCGCCGGGCAACAAGTCAGCGGCGGGCGCCCAGGCGCTTTCAACCAGATAGCGGGTCTTGCGCGTGACACGCCGCACCGGGTGGTCGCCCGTCAGGCGCAGGCTGTGCCCTTCGCGGGTGCTGAGCTTCAAAACCGCCTTGGTGCCGGTGGCAAAAAAGCCCGCCGATTCAGTGCGGTAGGGTTTGCCATCAACCACCGCCACAAAAGCTTGGCCAATGAGTTGGCGCACTTGTCGGGCACCTTCGCTGGTGGTGACCCAGGTATCGGCCGTGACGCAGGGGTTGGTGGCGGCGATGGTTTCGCAATACCCCAGGTTGTTGTCGTCGTTGATGCGGTCCAGGAACAGCACGCCGGGCTCGGCGTGGTCATAGGTGCTGCGCATGATCAGGTCCCACAGCGTGCGCGCCGGGGTGGTTCGGTACACCCACAGGCCATCGGCCCTTTGGTGCGCGCCGGCGGCCTTGAGCGCCGGGCTGGGCTCGGCCTTGTGCACCAGGGCCATCTCGCCATCGGCTTGCACGGCCTGCATGAAGGCGTCGGTGATGCCCACCGAAATGTTGAAGTTGCGCAGATCACCGGAGTCCTTGGCGCGGATGAAGGCCTCCACGTCGGGGTGATCGCAGCGCAGCACCGCCATTTGCGCGCCGCGCCGGCTGCCGGCGGATTCAACGGTTTCACAGCTGCGGTCAAACACCCGCATGTAGCTGACCGGGCCCGACGCGCTGCTTTGAGTGGGCGCCACCCAGGCGCCGGCGGGGCGGATGCGTGAAAAATCGTAGCCCACGCCGCCGCCGCGCCGCATGGTCTCAGCCGCCTCGGTGAGCGCGGTGTAGATGCCCACGAAGCCCTCTTCGGGCTGCGAGATCGAATCACCCACGGGCTGCACAAAGCAGTTGATCAGCGTGGCGGCCAGCGGCGTGCCGGCGGCCGAATTGATGCGCCCGGCGGGCACAAAGCCCCGGCGCTGGGCGTCCAGAAACTTGGCCTCCCAGGCGGCGCGTTGATCGGCGGGTTCGGCCTTGGCCAAGGCGCGCGCCACGCGGCGGCGCACGTCGTCGGGAGTGCGCTCGTCGCCTTTGGCGTATTTTTCAGCCAATACTTCGGCGCTGATGGGCTGCGGCGGCAGGCTGGAAAACGCGGCGCTGGGCTCGGCGGCTGTCGGCACGGATGTCGCCACGGCGCCAGCGCCAAGTGCTGCGGGCACGGCGGGCGTGCTGCGTTGATGGGTGGGGATGGAGTTGCTCATGGCAGATCTTTCGTCGGCAAGCCCCGCATGATGACGGCATGGGGCCGGTGGGGATTTGATGCACCGCAGGGGCGGTTGAGCTGGCGGTTTATACAGTATTCTTCGCGGCCCGGGCCGGCCGGCCAGCCCAGCCATGATGCCTTCGCCGGGTTTGGGATCGATGCCCGAACCCGCAGTTTTTTTGATCCAAAGAGGGCCCCAACACTGTGGTTGTTCTCGACCTTGACCCCAACATCCCAGCCGGTGGCGCGGTGGGCGCGCCGCAGCGGCCCCGTGGCCCCGCCGCCACCCGCGCCGACCCGTTCAGCACGCTCAATACCCAGCAACGGGCCGCCGTGGCGCACGGATGCACGCCGCTGCTGGTGCTGGCTGGCGCGGGCTCGGGCAAAACGCTCACGTTGGCCGCGCGCGTGGCCAGCTTGGTGCTCGGCGGCGCTGACCCACAGCGCCTGCTGCTGCTCACCTTCTCGCGCCGCGCCTCGCAAGAAATGCAGCGCCGCGCCGGCCGCCTGCTGCATCAGGCGCTGGGCCTGCGTGCCACCCAGGCCGCGCCCACGCTGCCCTGGGCTGGCACGTTTCACGCCGTGGGCGCACGGCTGCTTCGGGGCTATGCCCGGTCCATTGGGCTGGCCGAGAACTTCAGCATCATTGACCGCAGCGACGCCGAAGATCTGATGGCCTTGATGCGCCAGGCGCAGGGCCTGGCGGCCACCAAAAAACGCTTTCCGCTCAAGAGCACGTGCCTGGCGATTTACAGCCGCACCATCAACCGGCAAGTGCCGCTGGCCGAGGTGCTGCAACAGGATTTTCCGTGGTGCGCCGATTGGCACGACGAGCTCAAGCTGCTGTTCAGGGCCTACGCCGCTGAAAAGGCCGGCCAGCACACGCTGGATTACGACGACTTGCTGCTGGCCTGGCAGCAGCTGCTCAGCAACCCGGCGCTGGCCGAGGTGGCCAACCACATGGCCGCACGCTTTGACCACGTGCTGGTGGACGAATACCAGGACACCAACCGCTTGCAAGCCGACATCCTGCAAGGCCTCAAGCCCGATGGCCAAGGCCTCACGGTGGTGGGCGACGACGCACAAGCCATCTACGGTTTCAGGGCCGCCGAGGTGGGCAACATCCTGGGCTTTGCGCGGCAGTTTGGGCCGACTACCCAGATCATCACGCTGGACCGCAACTACCGCTCCACCCAGCCCATCCTGGACGCCAGCAACGCCGTGATCGCCCTGGCCCCCGAGCGCCATGCCAAAACCTTGTGGACAGACCGCGCCAGTTCGCAGCGCCCGCTGCTGGTGACCGTGGCCGACGAGCTGGACCAGGCGCGCTGGGTGGCCGACAGCGTGCTGGCGCAGCGCGAGGCCGGGCTCACGCTCAAGCAGCAGGCGGTCTTGTTCCGCACCGGCCACCATGCCGCAGCGCTGGAGCTTGAGCTCACCCGGCGAAACATTCCGTTCGTCAAATTTGGCGGGCTGAAGTTTCTGGAGGCCGCGCACGTCAAGGACTTGTTGGCCACGCTGCGCTGGGCGCACAACCCACGCTGTCGGCTGGCGGGGTTCCGGGTGACGCAACTGGTGCCGGGCATCGGCCCGGCCGTGGCGCGCCGGGTGCTGGACGCGATGGCGGCAGCAATCGATCCGGGGCTGGCTTTGCAAGACTTCGTGCCCCCGGCTAACGCGTCATCAGAATGGTCTTTGCTCACGGCCTTGGTGGCCAAACTGGCGGCGGGCAGCCAGGCCGAGCCCTCACGCTGGCCCGATGAACTGGCCGACGTGCTGGCCTGGTACGCACCTCATTTGCAGCGCCTGCACGCCGACGACGCACCGGTGCGCCAGCTCGATCTGGACCAGTTGCAGCGCCTGGCTGTGGGCAGCGGCACACGCGAGCGCTTTTTGACCGAGCTGACGCTGGATCCGCCCGAGGCCACCAGCGATGAATCCGGCCCGCCACACCAGGACGAGGACTACCTGATCCTGTCCACCATCCACTCGGCCAAGGGCCAGGAGTGGAACGCGGTGACGATTTTGAATGTGGTGGACGGCTGTTTACCGGCCGACCTGAGCACCGGCTCGGCGGCCGCCGTGGCCGAGGAGCGCCGCCTGCTCTACGTGGCCATGACCCGCGCCAAGCAGCAGTTGCAGCTGATGGTGCCGCTGCGGTTTCACGTTAGCCAGCAGCACCACTTGGGTGATCGCCATTTGTACGGTGGCCTGACACGCTTCATCCCACCCGCGGTGGCGGCGCTGTTTGAGCGGGTGGTATCAACCCCGGCGGCGTTGGTGGCGGCAGGGCAGGCCCAAACCTTGGCCCAGTCCCTTGACCCCGCCGCTTTGCCCCCAGCGGCAGGCCCCTTGCGGCTGGGCGGCGCATGGGACTGAGCTCGCGCAGCGGCCCCCGGAAGGGCGCCGGTGGCTAGCGAAGGCCTGGCCGCGATACAAGCGGACAGGCTGAGCTCGCGCAGCGGCCCCCACCCCACGTACCCCACCCCGTACACTGCGCCGCCATGCAAAACGCATTTTTCCCCCTGGGCTGGGCCCACTACCTGGCCGGCGGCGGCCTGATCGGCGCCGGCGTGGCGCTGCTGTTCGTGCTCACTGGCCGCGTAGGCGGCATGAGCACGGTGTTTTCGTCGACCTGGTCTTACGTCTCACGCTCGGCGTTTTTCCAGCAAGCGCGTTTTGTTGACAGCCGCGCCTGGCGCCTGGTGTATGCCCTGGGCCTGGTGCTGGGCGCCGGGCTGTGGTGGGCGTGGCTGGGGCCCAGCACGGCACTGGGCACCGGCGTGCCGGTGTGGCGTTTGCTGCTGGGTGGCTTGCTGGTGGGCTACGGCGCGCGGCTGGCCAACGGCTGCACCTCCGGCCACGGCATCTGCGGGCTGGGCTCGCTGCAATGGCCGTCGCTGGTGGCGGTGCTGACCTTCATGGCCACCGCCTTCATCACCGCCAACGTCGTGTTGGCCTTGACGGGAGCCCACTGACATGGCCGCCTACTTGATGACGCCAAAGCGCACCGTGGCCGTGCTGGCAGCAGGCATGTTGTTTGGCTTTGGCCTGGCGCTGTCCAGCATGGTGCGGCCCGAGGTGGTGCTGTCGTTTTTGCAGTTCCGTGACTGGGGGTTGATGCTGGTGATGGGCGGCGCGATGGGCGTGACCTTGCTGGCCTACCGCTACGCGCCGCGCCGCCTGAAAGCGCCGGTGCTAGGCGATAGATTTGGACAACACCAGGCCGTTCTCAACCGCGACACCGTGCTGGGCTCGGCCATTTTTGGCATCGGCTGGGGCTTGAGCGGTGTGTGCCCCGGCCCCGCGATTGCCGGCCTGGGCACCGGCAACTTGGCACTGCTGTGGGCGCTGGCGGGCATCGTGGCCGGCGCCGGCTTGCACGGCTGGCGGGCCGGGCGGCAGGCTTAGCCGGGTTGATCTCGAAGGGGCGCCGCTCGCGCCGGCGGCGCCCCCGCCCGACGCCGTGAGCCCAGCACCCAAAGTGAGCGGCATCGAGTGACTGCAGCGTTACGAGATGCGGCCCATCGTGGGCCACGTCCAAGATTGAGCAGCGAGCACGCGAGCGCCACGCCGTGGAGCAGCAGGCGTACGAGGCCAAGTGCGACAAGCGTCAAGGCCAGCGCGATGAAGGCAAGAAGCCGCGTGGGCCAGACCCGCAGTCACCGTCAAGCGAGCCCAAAGCCAGTGACCAAGTCAACCGCACCGACGAAAAGTCGCGCATCATGCCGACCTCGCGCGGGGGCTTCGAGCAAGGCGACAACCCGCAGGCAGCAATCGATACCCAGACGATGCTGGGGTGGCGGTGCGCGTCTCGCAGGCGCCCAACGACAAGCGCGAGGGCGAGCGCTGTACGGACTGCGCAAGCAGACGGTGGAGCCGGTGTTCGGGATCATCAAGCGCGTGATGGGTTGGCGCCCGATGAGCTAGGGGATGAACAGCACCAGACAAACCGCTAGCCTGCACGGGCGAATCGGCAGCATCTTGATGCGGGCCGGCGACCACCAATCCCCTGCCGCAAAAGGCGGCGCCTGGACCAGGAGTGCACCATGAGTTTGATGTTGCTGTTTTGCCCGCTGCGCCGCGTGCCTTGCACCGTGCTGTGCCTGCTTGGCCTGGCCGGCGCCACCGCTCAGGCGGCCACGATGACTGCCGAAGTCAGCCCAGCGGGGCCGTCCTGGCAGGCGCAACTGACGGTGATCAATGACGGCGCGCCGTCGTTGATCGGCCATTTCACGCTGTACTTTGACGAAACCCTGTTCTCGGATCTGGCCTTGCTGCAATCGCCGGCCGGCTGGGACAGCGTGCTGGTGCAGCCCGATACCGCGATCCCCGCGCCCGGGTTACTGGACGCGCTGGTATTGCCAAACACGCTGCCACTGGGATTGGGCCAGTCGCAAGGCGGCTTCGCCGTGCAGTTTGCTTACAGCGGCATCGGCGCGCCGGCCAGCTTGCGCTACGAGATCGTCGATGAGCAATTCAATGTGCTGTTCCAGGGGCTCACCACGCCGGTGCCCGAGCCCGGTGCCTGGCAGCTGGGCCTGCTAGGCGGGGTCGCGCTACTGGGCTGGCGCGCCCGGTCTGCATCCCGCGTTGCCGGAGCCACGTCATGAGCGCCCCAAGGCTGGCCGGGGCCGGGCGCTGGCGGGTCGCCGCCCGCGCCACCTTGGCTACGCTGGTCGCCGCGACGGCGGTTTTGGCTGGCTGCGGTGGCGGCACTGGGGACGCGGGCGCGATGGCGACAGCCGCAGCCCAGGCCCAGCAGGTACCCGATAGGCAAGCCCTGTTGGCGGCGCCGACCACCAACCCGTCGGTCACCGCGCTGAGCAAGGTGGCTGAGCGGCGAACCGGCCGCACCGTCTTCGAGTACGACTTCCGCATCACGGTGCACAACGGCAGCGTTGCACAAACCGGCCTGAAAGCCCAGCTCAGTGGCGCCGGCCCCGGCACCACCGTGGTGGACGGCACGGTGCTGGTGGGCAATCTGGCGGCCGACGCCAGCACCACGCCCACCGACACCATCACACTGCGGCTGGATCGCAGCGTGGCCTTCCAGCCCGCGTTGCTGGTGTGGCAGTTCAGCCAGACGGGCCCCGTGCCGGCCAGTTTGACGCTGGATATGGCGCAGCGGGTGGTGGGTGCCGGCACGCCGCTGGCGCTGCTGCCGGGCGCGCGGGACGCCGCCGGCACAGCCATCACGCCGCCGCCGGCCCTGGGCTACCAGATCGTGCTGCCGGCCAGCGGCACCAGCGGCACCGTGCCCAGCGTCGTCAACGGCCAAGTCGTCACCGGGGCCGACACCCGGGGCAGCTTTGACGTGCGCGCCAGCCTGGCCGGCACCAGCTTGCAGGCCAGCGCCCACTTCACTGTCATCCAGGGCGGCGCGCAATCGGCCAATGCCGGGCTGTACAGCACCTTGTCGGCCGCGCAAAGCACGGTGCAACGCCAGCTCAAGCTGGCCGCCGATGCCCAGCAGCGCGGTGACGCCCCCGCGCTGGCGGCCGCCGCCGCAGCCATTGCCAGCGCCGGCGCCAGCGTGGACGGGGTGAAGATGTCGTACAGCACCGCCTACGCGCCCGATCTGGGCTTTGTGCCTGACACCGCCAAGCTGGACGCCAACGGCATCCACGCCGTGGCGGCCGATGCTGGCTACGGCACTGCCACGGCGCAAATGCGCAGCAAGCTGGCCCAGTTGACGCAATTTTTGAACCAGGCACCCGGCACCGACGCGGCCGACGTGGCGGCGCTGGTGCAGTTCCAGGCCGATCTGGCCGCCATGGCCGCCACCTTGCGGTCACCGGCCGCCCGGCCCAGCGTGTACGGCGTGGTGCAGCACGGTGATGCCGTCAGCGATCTGCTGGCCAAAGACATGCCGGCGCTGCTCAAGGCGCTGGCCGCGCGCACCCAGGTGCACGCCCAGTTGGGCCTGTCGCCCCTGGCGAATGGGACGAACGGGACGAACGCGGCAGGGCCCCGCACAGCGTTGGCGGTGGCCAACGCCCGCCTCGGCACTGGCACTGGCACTGGCACTGGCACTGGCGGCAACATCACCGACGGCGCGATCAGCGGGGTGATCGGCAAGCTGGGCCCGATCGGCGAGTTGGTGGTGGCCATTTATGGCGATTACCTCGACCAGATCGAAAACATGATCATCCTGATGACCATCAATCACCTGCTCGATGCCCTGCTGCCGCAAAGCATCAGCATCCAGGGCGTGTTGTCGGGTGCTGCGCTGCTCGGGCCTTACGCCTACCACTACCCCGACAGCTATATCGATCTGGACGGCATCTCACTGGCAGCGGCGCAGAACGCCGATGTCTACCTGATCGGCGGTGCGGCGGTCAATGCGGTGCGCGAGGCCATCGCCCAGCGGCCCGCTGGCGGTGAAATCAGCATCCAGGGTGTTTTTGATCTGCTGGACCGCATTGCCACCATCCTGAGCACAGCCTACAAAGCGGCGCACCAGCAGCCGGCCTACGTGATCACCAACAGTTTTTCCGAGAACTTTGGCTGCCTGCCCAGCCTGTCGGACTTCTGCATCGAGATGCATTACCCAAATGGCTTTGAGAACGTCTCGGGCGGCTCGGTGAGCTTCACGGTGCTGATGCTGATCCGCAGCAATGGCCCCCGGCCGCAGTACGGCACCAAGGTGTTTGCGTTTGCGCCGGGCACATGAGCGAGGCCCCGGTGCCTGTCCATCGGCGGGCGCCAGAGCCGCCCATCCGCAGGCCACTCACTCGCGCGCCAGGTCCATCAGCAGCCGCGTGCTGAGGTACAGGCGCGGCACGATGGCGTCGATCTCGATGTACTCATCGCGGGCGTGGTAGCCCCAGCCGGGCAGGCCCAGGCTTTCGAGCACGGCGGCTTTGCCCGATTGGTTGGCCCAACCGGCATCGGTGCCGCCACCAGTGCCGGGGTGGATGGACAGTGGCTTGCCGCCAAGTTCAGCCTGGATGGCCTGCGCTCTTTTGGCCAGCGCCAGGGTGCGCTCGCCGCCCACGAAGGGCGGGCGCCCAACCCGCAGCGTGAACTGCACGTCAGTCTCGGGCACACGCTTGCTCTGAGCGGCCTTGGCTTGAAGCGCGGCCAGCAGCGCGTCGCCGGCGCCTGCGGCGGTGAGGCGCACGTCGGCGCCGGCCTCGGCCTGGTCGGGGATTTGGTTGCGCACGTTGCCTGATTTCACCGTGGTCCAGTTGAGCTGGGCGCCGGGGATGCCAGTGGCGATGTCGGCCGTCTGCAACATCTGGTGTGAGGCCTCCAGCAGCGCGTTGCGGCCCAGCTGTGGCGCGGCGCCCGCATGCGCGCTGCGGCCCTTGACCACCATCTTGACCTCGCCCACGCCGGCCGCCGAGAGCAGCACGCCCGGGTCCATGGCCACCGTGGGCTCATAGGACAGCACCACGTCGTGCTCGGCGCCGAGCCTGGCAATGGCCTCGGCCGATCCAGCCGAACCGGACTCTTCATCGCCGTTGAACAACACTGTGAGCTGGGCGTAGTCGCGCCAACCCGCATCACGCAAGATCGTCAGCGCGTGCAGGATCACCGCCATGCCGCCTTTGTCGTCGGCAATGCCGGGGCCATACAGGCGGTTGCCGTCTTGCTTGATGGGCTGGCTGGCCAGCGTGCCGGGCCAGTAAACCGTGTCCATGTGAGCGATCAGCATCAGCCGGCGCGCGCCCGTGCCCTGGGCGCTCGCCACCAACACATCGGCGTTGCCAGCGCTGGCCTTGCGGCGCTCTACCTGCAAGCCCAGCGCCTTGAGGCGGCCCTCGGCGTAGTCGGCCATCTTGCCCAGACCGGGCGCGTCCATCGTGCCCGATTCGATGGCCACCATGTCCTTGAGCGACTGGATCACCGCCGGCTCGGCGGCGCGGGCGGCGGCCAGCAATTGGGCGTCGGGCGCGGCCCAAGTGGCCAGGCTGGCGATGCAAAGGGCGGCGGGCAAAGCGAGCCGGAGCGGGTTTTTCATGGGAGAGCGCCTTCGGGTTCGTCGGAAGGCGGCCAGTCTGCCGCAGGCCGGCGCCCGGCGCGCCTCGGGGAAGCCCTGGCCCCGTCAGTGGCCGCGGGTGCCCAACCAGGTGCCACCCAGCACGCCGGCCAGGCCCACGCCGTGCCAGACGGTGAGCGGCTCGCCCAGCACGCCCACGGCAAATACCATGCCGAAGATGGGCACCCAGTAGGCATACAGCGCGGTGCGGGCCACGCCCAACGTGGTCAGCGCGCGGTTCCACACCAACGCGCCCACCGCGCTGGCCAACAGGCCCGACAGCACCAGCAATACCACCAGGCCGAGGGTGACCTGGGCCAGATCAGGCAGCGCTTGATGAGGGTGCAGCGCCGCTTGTGCAAACTGATGCACCAGCAACAGCGCCGTGCCCAGCGTGAAGACCACCGCGCTGACCACCGCCGAATCAAACTGGCGCGCCAGGCGCTGCACCAGCACCCCACCGATCACCCAGGTGAACACCGAGCCCAGCACCAGCCAATCGCCCAGGCCGCCGCCGCCCAGCGCGGCACCCGGGCGGTGCAGCACCACCGCCGCCACGCCGCCAAATCCCAGCACCACGCCGGCCAGCCGGGCGGGGGTGAGCCGGTCGCCCAGCCACAGCGCGGCCACCAGCGCCGACACCAGCGGGTTGAGCGAGATGATCAGCGCCGCGTTGGACGCGGCCGTGCGCTGCACGCCCAGCGTGAACGTGATCTGGTTCAGGTAGACCATCAGCACCGCGCAGGTCAGCAGCAGCCCGGCCTGGCGCCGGTCAGGCCGTGGCATGGGCAGGCCACGCCAACGCACCACGGCCCACAGCGCCAGCGTGGCCACCAACATGCGCAGCACCGACACCAGCATCGGGTCAAAACGCTCGATCAGCAGTTTGACAACCGACAGGTTGCCGCCCCACACGGCCATGGTGGCCAGCAGCATCAGGCGCATGCCACCGCCGGGCCCGGATGGCGTGGCCGGCGCGTCGCCAGCGGCCAGGCCAAGCCGCGCGCCCGCGCCGCTCATGCCCCAGCGTGCCACGCGGCGGCAAAACGCCGGGCTTGCACCGCCACCTCGGCCGCCGTCATGCCGGGCTTGTACAGCGCCGACCCCATGCCAAAACCGGTCGCTCCAGCGGCGCGATAGGCGGCCATGTTGTCGGGCGTGATGCCGCCCACGGGCAGCATCAAAGTGCCCAAGGGCAGCACGGCGCGCAAGGCCTTGAGCACCGGCGGGGCCATCAACTCGGCAGGGAACAGCTTGATCCCGTGAGCACCGGCAGCCAGCGCGGCAAACGCCTCGGTGGGCGTGGCCACGCCGGGCAGGCAGACCAGGCCACGCTCGC
>JAYWDK010000172.1:0-5516 GCA_043779845.1 Betaproteobacteria bacterium
GAGATGCCGCCTGGGCCCCGGTTGCTGGGGTCGGTGCGCACCGCCACCGTGAAAAAATCAGCCCGCATGCCCGAGGTGATGAAGACCTTTTCACCGCTCACGATGTAGTGCTCACCCTGGGCGTCCACGCCCCGTATCGCGGTGGTCCTGAGCGCGGCCACGTCCGACCCGCCCGAAGGCTCGGTGACGGCCAGCGCGGCGATTTTGTCGCCCGCCAGCACCGACGGCATCACGCGGGCCTTGAGCGCCGCGCTGCCCCAGCGGTTGACCGGCGGCAGGCCGATGGTGTGTGACATCAGCGACGCCGCCACGCCGCCGCAACCGGGGCGCGCCAATTCTTCACTGAGCACCAGGTGGTAAAAAATATCGGCCGCGGTGCCGCCAAATTCATCGGGGTAGCCCAGGCCCAGCAAGCCCATGGTCGAGGCTTTTTTGTACAGCTCGCGTGGAAACGTTTCCGCTTCGTCCCAGGCGTTGACGTGCGGCGTGATTTCTTGCGCCACCCAATCGCGCAGCGCCGCCCTGAACAAGGTGTGCTCGGGGCTGAAGTAGTGCGGCGCGGGTGGGGCGTCGAGCAGGCTCATGGGGATCTCTTGCGGCGTTTGACGGCTTGATCTTGGGCTGCTGCTGGCCTGGCGTCTTGCGCCCATTGGCTGGTGCCACAAACCTGTCCAGGCCGCAGCAAGTTGGCGCAAGACGCGCTGGCGACAGGCTCCTAGCCTGATCGTCTGAATCGACGATGTTCAGCCGCGCAGGCCTGCGTCAAACTGATCGCCAGACTGGTTTGACCTATCCCCCCCGCCACTTTTTGCCTTACCCCCAAGCGGCCCGTCCGCAGGAAGAAGCCCATGTCCTTGCGCAAGCGTTTTGACCATTGCACCCGTGGAATGCGCAGCACTGGCGGCGCCTGCCGCACCCCCCTGGCCCTGCTGGCGGCGTCGCTTTTGACGCTGGCTGGCGTGGCCAGCGCCCAGACCCAGGGCGTCAGCAAGACAGAGATCCTGATCGCCACCATTCAGGATTTGTCAGGCCCTGTGGCGGCTTACGGCAAGGCGGCGCGCAACGGCTTGCAGTTGCGCGTGGACGAGATCAACGAGCAAGGCGGCGTGCATGGCCGCAAGCTGCGCTTGCTGGTGGAGGACAACGGCTACGACCCCAAAAAGGCCGTGTTGGCGGCGCAAAAATTGGTCAATCAAGACAAAGTGTTCTTGATTGCCTCGCACATTGGCACGCCCATGAACAACGCCGCCATGCCGGTGCTGTTCGAGAAAAACGTCATCAACTTTTTGCCGCTGTCGGCCGGACGCGAGATGTTTGATCCGCCGCACAAGCTCAAATTTGCCAGCGTGGCCTCGTACTTTGAGACCATGCGCATGAACGTGCCCAAGCTGTTCAAGGAAAAAGGCGCCAAGCTGGCCTGTGCGCTGTACCAGGACGACGACTACGGCCTGGAGGTGGTGCGCGGTGGCGAGGCCGGTCTCAAGGAGGCGGGCGCAACGATGGGTGAAAAAACCACCTACAAACGCGGCGCCACTGACTTTTCATCGCAGGTGGCGCGGCTCAAGGCCACGGGTTGCGACTTTCTGGTGATGGGCACCATCGTGCGCGAGACCATCGGCACCATCGCCGAGGCGCGCAAGATCGGCTGGAACCCCACCTTCGTCGGCTCGCAAGCGTCGTTCACCGACCTGATCCACAAGCTGGGCGGCAAAGGCATGGACGGCTATTACGCCGTGTCGACCAACTTTTTCCCCTACCTTGACGTGGAACAGCAGCCGCTGCGCTTTTGGGCCAACAAGTACAAAACCAAGTTTGGCGACGACCCCAGCACCTACTCCACCGGCGGCTATGCCACGATGGACTTGTTCATCAAGGCCGCCCTCAAAGCCGGGCCCAACCTGACCACCGAGAGCTTTGCCCGGGCAATGGAGACCCTGGGCGAGGTGCCGGCCGACATGTTTGGCACACCACCACTGAGTTTTTCGCCCACCAAGCGGCTGGGCTCCACCTTGTCGCGCCTGAGCCAGATCCAGGACGGCCGCTGGAAAGTGGTGTCGGACTTGCGCTGAGCCCGGACGTGCAACAGGCCCTGCGGCCTGTTGTTCGCCTGGCGAAGGATCTGCCCGCCTACCAGCGGGCAAACTCTTGAGAATGATCACGACCGACCCCATGGCCTCCACCGTCACCGACGCTCTGAACAGCCGCCTCTCGGTGCGCGATTTTTTGCCCACGCCCGTGCCGCTGGCGCTGATCCGGCGCGTGCTGGCCACGGCCTCGCGCTCACCGTCCGGTGGCAACCTGCAACCGTGGTTTGTTGACGTGGTGGCGGGCGCCAAGCTCGACGAACTCAAAGCGCTGATGCAGCGCCGGCTGGCCGAGGTGGCCGCCGGTGACCCGAGCGAGACGCCCGAGTACAGCATCTACCCGAAAGAGCTGGTGTCGCCCCACCGCGACTACCGCTTCAAGGTGGGCGAGGACATGTACGCGCGCCTGGGCATTCCGCGAGACGACAAGCCCGCGCGCCTGCGCTGGTTTGCGCGCAACTACGCTTTTTTTGGCGCGCCCATGGCCTTGTTCTGCAGTGTGGACCGGCGCATGGGCCCGCCGCAGTGGAGCGACCTGGGCATGTTTTTGCAGTCGGTCATGCTGCTGCTGCGCGAAGAAGGCCTGGACAGCTGCGCCCAGGAATGCTGGGCGGTGTATCCCAAAACCATAGCCAACTTCATCGGCATCCCGGCCGAGCGAATGTTGTTCACCGGCATGGCCATTGGCCACCGCAACCCCGAGCACCCGATCAACGCGCTGCTGAGTGACAGGGCGCCGGTAGACCGCTTCACGCGGTTCCACGGGCTGACCTGACGATCATGCTGGTGGGTCTGTGCTTGGGCGTCGCTTGGGCGCCGTCAGTTCACTGAACGCCGCAACCGGCGGTGCGTGCGCCGCGCCGCCGGCAGCCAGTCTCGGCGCGCCCAGCGCCGCCACATCAACAGCCCACGCAGCCATTCATCGGCCGCGTACGCCACCCACACGCCCACCAGGCCATAGCCCAGGTGGGCGCCCAGCCACCAGCTGCCACCGGCCAGCACGATCACAAACGAGGCCAGGCCAGCCACCAAGGGGTAGCGCACATCGCCCATGGCACGCAGCGCGTTGATCAATACCAGGTTGAAGGTGCGGCCGGTTTCCAGCACCACCGTGAGCCACAGCAGCGTGCTGCCGGCGGCAATGATTTGTGGATCCGGCGTGAACCAGGCCAGCAACCACGGGCCTGCCACGGCCGCCGCCAGCGCGATCAAGGCCGTGGCGCCCAAGCCCCGCGCCAACGCCCGCCGCACCAGGTGGTGCGCCGCGTGCAGCCGGCCCGCGCCCACGAGGTGGCCCACCACGATCTCGCCCGACAAGCCGGTGACCACGCCGAACAGCATCACCACGCCGATGATCTGCATGGTGTAGGCGTGGGTGGCCAGCGCCACTGTGCCCAGCTGCCCCACCACCGCCACGCTGGCCAAAAAACAGATGCGCCAGGCAATGTGCTCACCCGCGCTGGGCAGGCCAATCTGCATCACCTGGGCCAGCGTGGCGCCGCGCCAGCGCCAGCTATCAGCCCATAACAGCGTCAGGTTCAGGCGCTCGCGCCAGGTCTGCAACAGCAGGCCCAGGCCCAGGCAGCGGCTGAGCACCAGGGCCGCGGCCCAACCCGCCAGGCCCCAACCCGTCCACGCGCCCAGGCCGCGCATCAGCAGCCAGGCCAGCAGCAACTGCACTGCCTGCATCAGCAGGTTGATCACCATCGTGGGCCGGGGTTGAAGGTGGGCGCGCAGCACGCTGGCCAGCGTGGCGTTCCAGGCGTCCAGCAGCAGGCTGGGGGCGATGAGTTGCAGCAGCGGCACGGCCAGCACCAGCACCTCGGGCGGCGTGTTCAGCAGGCGCAGCAGCGGGCGCGCGCCACCTGCGGCCAGGCCCACGCAGGCCAGGCCGATCCAGGTGCCCGCGCCCAGCGTGGCGCGCGCGGTGCGGTCGGCCTCGGCGCGCCGCCCTGCGCCCAGCGCCTGCGCCACCACCACGCTCACCCCCGCGCCCACCACACGAAACAACACGAACAACATTGCCGCCACCTGGCTGCACAGCGCAAAAGCCGCCCCATGGGCATTGCCCAGGCGCGCCGCCAGCACGGTGCCCACCAGGCCCGCCGCCATGCCCAGCAGCAGCTCGACGAACAACGGGCCCGCCAGCGGCCACAGGCGGGGCGCGACGGTTGGGTGTGGGCGTGGGCGTGGGCTTGGGTTTGGGCTTGGGCTTGCCGCAGGCGTGGCGCCGGCCAGGCTCACGGGTTCAAGCGCCGAAGCACCGCCGCGCGCACCAGCGGCAGGCGGTCATTGCCGAAGTACATGTCGTCGCCACCGACAAAAATGGTGGGCGAGCCAAAACCACCGCGCGCGATCACCTCGTCGGTATTGGCCTTGAGCCGCGCCTTGATCCCGGGGCTGGCGATGCCGGCTTGAAACGCCAACGCATCGATGCCCAGCGCGTTGCAGAGTTCGGCCAGCACGGCGTCTGACGAGATGTCACGGTCGTCCGTCCAGTAGGCCTTGAACACCGCGTCGGCAAAGGGTTCCAGCAGGCCCTGGTCTTGCAGCCAGAGGCAGCCGCGCATGGCCTTGACGCTGTTGACCGGAAAGATGCTGGGCGGAAACACGATCTTCAGGCCGCAGTGGCCGGCCCAATCCTGCAAATCCTTGCGCAGATAGGCCTGCTTGGCGGGCACGCCTTTCTCGCGGAAGTCATACACGCTGGGGTTCACCGCGTTGAAGATGCCGCCCACCAGCACCGGCTTCCAGTGCACCGCCACGCCCAGCTCGGCGGCCAGTGGGCGCAGGTTGTGAAAAGCCAGCCAGGTCCAGGGGCTGGAGCAGTCAAAAAAGCATTCGATCATGGTGGCTTGCCTGGGGTTGGGCTGGCGCTGGTGTTGGCGCGGGTATTGGTGCGGGTATTGGTGCGGGTATTGGCGCGGGTATTGGCGCGGGTATTGGCCTATTTGTCGGCGTCTTGGTGGACATGCTGGCCGGGCGCCGCGCCAAAAAGATGGCGCCTGGTTTCATTGTCCATGCCGGTGGTGGCAGCGGCGGTGCGCAAGTCTTTGCCCACCGCCAAGCCACGCTGCACGGCGTCTCGTGCCCGCACCAGCGCGTACCAGCGCTTGACGTTCGGCCAGTCGTCCAGCGTCAGGCCCTGGGCCTTGTGCGTCATGATCCAGGGAAAGATGGCGATGTCGGCAATGCTGTAGTCATCACCCGCCACAAACGCCTGGGTGCGGCCCAGTTGGCCATCGAGAACACCGTAAAGCCGCCGCGTTTCCTGGGCATAACGCTCAATGGCGTAGGGGATTTTTTCAGTGGCGTAAAGCTTGAAGTGGCCGTGCTGGCCCAGCATCGGCCCCAGGCCGCCCATCTGCCACATCAGCCAGGGCAGCACCTGGTGGCGGCCGCGCCAATCGGTGGGCATCAAGCGCCCGGTTT
>JAYWDK010000173.1:0-14678 GCA_043779845.1 Betaproteobacteria bacterium
TGCGCCAGTTGCCACGGCATTTTTGGCGAGTCGGGCGAGGTGTTCAGCCCGCTGGTGGGTGGCACCACCAAAGACGATATCAAGACCGGGCATGCCGCGCGCCTGACCGACAGCGGGTACCCGGGCCGCACCGCGATGATGAAGCTGTCCACGGTGTCGACCTTGTGGGATTTCATCAACCGCGCCATGCCGTGGTCACAGCCCAAATCACTCAGCACCGACGAGGTTTACGCGGTCACCGCCTACTTGCTGAACCTGGCCAACGTGCTGCCCGACAACTTTGTGCTGTCCAACGCCAACATGGCCGAGGTGCAGGCGATGCTGCCCAACCGCCGCGGCATGACCACCCAGCACGCGATGTGGCCGGGGGCTGAATTTGGCAGCAAGGCCAAGCCCGACGTGCAGGGCTCGGCTTGCATGATCAATTGCGGCACCGAGCCCAAAGTGGCGTCGATCATCCCCGAGTTCGCGCGCAACGCCCATGGCAACCTGGCCGAGCAAAACCGCCTGGTGGGGCCGCAGCGCGGCGCCAACACCAGCCAAGCCGCCAATCCGGCGCCGGTGGGGTCGGGCGCCAACCGGCCCGCGCTGGTGGCGGCGGCAGCGCCCAAAGCCGGCCCCGCACCGGCCGCTTTGGCCTTGCTTCAACAACATGGCTGCGTGGCCTGCCACGGCGTGGACAACAGACTCGTCGGGCCGGCGTTTCGCGACGTGCTTGGCAAGCATGCGGCGCGCCCCGATGCGGCCCGCTATTTGCTCGACAAGATTCGCAGCGGTGGCGTGGGCGTCTGGGGTGCCATTCCCATGCCCGCGCAAACGCTGTCGGTCGACGACGCCCGGGCCATTGCCCATTGGCTGGTCGACGGCGCCAAGAAATAAACCACAAAAAGCACAGGCTCAAATCGCCACGTATGCCCTCAATCGGGTGCCCACCCCTTGTCCCGAAAAATTCAGGTGGTCACGTCCATTCCCACCCCCCCTCGCCACTCAGGAGTGAAAAGTATGTTCAATCGTCGTGAAATGCTGGCGCGCAGCGTCAAAGTGGCGGGCCTGATGGCCGCAGCCGGCCTGTTGCCCTCCATGGCCCTGGCCGCCTGGAACCAACCCGCGTTTGAGGCCAAAACCCTGGCCGATCTGATGAAGGCGCTGGGCGGCGCCGCGCCCGTGGAGAGCAAAGACGTCACCGTCACCGGGCCCGACATTGCCGAAAACGGCGCCGTGGTGCCGGTGGGTGCTTCAAGCAGCCTGCCGGGCGTCAAGCGCTTGCTGATCCTGATCGAAAAAAACCCGGCCATGCTGGCGGCCGACTTCACGGTGACCGACGCGGTGGAGGCCAACTTTCTGACGCGGGTGAAGATGAATCAGTCCTCCAACGTCATCGCGGTGGCCATGATGGCCGACGGCCGGGTGCTGTTTGCGCAAAAAGAAGTCAAGGTCACCTTGGGCGGCTGCGGCGGGTAATTTCCGACCCAGCGTTCCGACCCAGCGCCCGTTCACGGGCCAACCCCTTTCAGCCCCTTCAGGAGAAATCACCATGTCAGATCCGATGCGCATTCGCGCCCAAGCCGCCGGCGACAAAACCACCGTGCGCGTCTTGATGAGCCACGAGATGGAAACCGGCATGCGCAAAGACGCCGCCGGCAAAGTGATCCCCGCCTGGTTCATCCAGGAGGTGAGCGCCTCGTTGAACGGCAAGCCGGTGATGAGCGCCCAGTGGGGACAATCGGTGTCCAAGAACCCGTTCCTGCAATTTGTCATCAAGGGCGCCAAGGCCGGCGACAAGATCGGCGTTACCTGGACCGATAGCAAAGGCGACAAGCGCAGCGACGAAGCCACGGTAAGCTGACAGTCGGCCCCGACGGGCACCCGGCACTGCCCGATACGCACCCAACATGCCCCTGCGCGCCCCATTGCGCCCCAGCGCGCCCCCGAGGAGACCCATGAAAACCCCGTTGTTGACCCTCTTTGCCGTGGCATTGGCCAGCCTTGTCGGCTCGGCACCCGTGCTGGCCCAGACGGCGCCAAAATCCGCCGCCGAAGGCATTGCCGAGTACCGCAAGATGCTCGAAGACGGGAACCCGGCCGAGCTGTTCGAGGCCAAGGGCGAGGATTTGTGGAAGCAAGCGCGCGGCCCCAAAAAGGCCACGCTGCAAGCCTGCAACCTGGGGTTGGGCGCGGGCGTGGTCAAGGGCGCCTGGGTGCAAATGCCGCGTTACTTTGCCGACACCGGCCGGGTGCAGGATCTTGAATCGCGCCTGCTCACCTGCATGGCAACGCTGCAAGGTTTCAACGCCGCCGAGATCGCCAAGACGCCTTTTGACCAAGGCGAGCAAGCCACATTGGCGGCGCTGTCGGCCTGGATTTCGGCCGAGTCAAAGGGCCAAAAAATGGCCTTGCCGCAGGCCCACGCCGAGGAGCGGCGCTTTTACCAATTGGGCCAGCGCGCCTTCTTTTTTCGCGGCGGGCCGATGGATTTTTCATGCGCCAGTTGCCACGGCGAAGAGGGCAAACGCATCCGTCTGCAAGACTTGCCCAAGCTCAGCACCAATCCGGGCGACGGTGTGGGTTTTGCGGCCTGGCCGGCCTACCGCGTATCAAGCGGCGAGATGTGGAGCATGCAGCGCCGGCTCAATGATTGTTTTCGGCAGCAGCGCTTTCCGTACCCGGGCTTTGCCTCAGACCTGACGATTGCGCTGGGCGTCTACATGGGCGTCAACGCGCAGGGCGCGGTGTCCATCGCCCCGGCCCTGAAACGCTAACCCGCAGGATACGCGCACCATGAACCGTCATCACCTCCTCATCGCTGCCACTGGCGCCGCCGCGATTGCGGTGCTTATCGTCGGCTGCGCCAGCGTGGCGCCGGTAGGCAACTCGGCCACTGAGCTCGATGCGCAAGCCTTGGCCATGGTCAAGGCCGGTTTCCGCGAGCAAGGCATCGCCAAGCTCGACCGGCTCGATCAAGACCTGGGCCAGCAGGCCTGCTCGCAAGAGGCGGCGCCACCCGAGGCCCTGGCCAGGCAGATCGAAGCCCAAGCCGCCGCCACCGTGCAGTGGCCCGCTGGCGGCCAGTATTTTGGCGATTGGCGCGAGGGCGAGAAGCTGGCCCAAAACGGCCGCGGCATGACCTGGACCGACACCAGCGCCGCCCCCAGCGCCAACGGCGCCCAGTGCTACAACTGCCACCAGCTCAGCCCGCAAGAAGTGAGCTTTGGCACCATCGGCCCCAGCCTCTACAACTACGGCAAGCTGCGCGGCGTGAGCAACCTCAACGACCCCGCCAGCGCGGCCATCATCCAGTACACCTGGAGCAAGCTGTGGAACAGCAAGGCCTTTGCCGCGTGCTCCAACATGCCGCGTTTTGGCCACGCCAAGCTGCTGGACGAGCAGCAAATTCGCCACGTGATGTCGCTGTTGCTGGATCCCAAGTCGGCGGTCAATCAGTAGCCAGTTGCCATTGGCCATTCGCCATTCGCGGCGGCAGTTCATCGCCCCGCCCAGCGCCCCAAGCCCAAGCCCACGCACAAGCCCGTGGGCTTTTCCCGGTCCCAAACATAAGCCGAGACTTAAATTATGAACATGAGCAAGCGTGAATTTTTACAGGTGCTGGGCGCGGCCTCAGTGGCGGGCCTGGCCTTGGGGCGCTATGCCGACGCCGATGCGGCCACCGCACAAGCGGGCCTGTATGACCTGCCGCCGTTTGGCAACGTGTCGCTGCTGCACATGACCGATTGCCACGCGCAGCTGATGCCCATTCACTTCAGGGAGCCCAGCGTCAACCTGGGGCTGGCGGGCATGCAGGGGCAGTTACCGCACCTGGTGGGCGCCCACTTTCTCAAGGCGGCCGGCGTGGCGCCAGGCTCGGCGCAGGCGCATGCCTTTACCTACCTTGATTTTGAGATGGCCGCCAGGCGCTACGGCAAAGTAGGCGGGTTTGCGCACCTGGCCACGCTGGTCAAGCAGCTCAAGGCCAGCCGGCCAGGCGCGTTGCTGCTGGACGGCGGCGACACCTGGCAGGGCAGCGCCACCTCGCTGTGGAGCAACGCCCAAGACATGGTGGACGCCTGCAAACTGCTGGGCGTGGACGTGATGACGGGCCATTGGGAGTTCACCTATGGCATGGAGCGCGTGAAAGAAATCGTCGAAAAAGATTTCAAGGGCCAGGTTGATTTCGTGGCGCAAAACATCAAGACCCATGACTTTGGCGACGCGGTGTTTGCGCCCTACGTGATCAAGCCGATCAACGGTGTGCCGGTGGCCATCATTGGCCAGGCCTTCCCGTACACGCCGATCGCCAACCCACGCTACATGGTGGCCGACTGGGGCTTCGGCATCCAGGAAGAAAACATGCAGAAGATGGTGGACGAGGCCCGCGGCAAGGGCGCCCAGGTGGTGGTGGTGCTCAGCCACAACGGCATGGACGTCGACCTGAAAATGGCCAGCCGCGTGCGCGGCATCGACGCCATTTTTGGTGGCCATACGCACGATGGCGTGCCGGTGGCTGTGCCAGTAGTCAACGCCGGCGGCAAAACCCTGGTCACCAACGCCGGCAGCAACAGCAAATTCTTGGGCGTGATGGACTTTGATGTGAAAGATGGCCGGGTGGCCGACTTCCGCTACCGCTTGCTGCCGATCTTTGCCAACCAGATCAAGGCCGACCCGGCGATGGCCGCGCTAATTGCCAAAGTACGCGCACCGTATGAATCCAAGCTGGCTGAAAAACTGGGCGTGACCGACGGCCTGTTGTACCGGCGCGGCAATTTCAATGGCAGCTGGGACCAGCTGATCCTGGACGCGCTGATGGACGTGCAGGGCGCGCAGATGGCGTTTTCGCCGGGCTTCCGCTGGGGCACCAGTTTGTTGCCGGGTGAGGTGATCACGCGAGAGTTGCTGATGGATCAATTGGCCATCACCTACCCCTACGCCACGGTCAGCAACCTCACAGGCGAGACCATCAAGAGCGTGCTTGAAGACGTGGCCGACAACCTGTTCAATCCCGATCCGTACTACCAGCAGGGCGGCGACATGGTGCGCGTGGGCGGGCTGCAATACACCTGCACGCCGGGCGAGACGATGGGCCGCCGCATCAGCGACATGCGCCTGGGCGGGCGGGCCATCGAGGCGGGCAAAACCTACAAAGTGGCGGGCTGGGCGCCGGTGGCCGAGGAGGCCAAATCGGCGCCGGGCGTCAAGCCGGTGTGGGACGTGGTGGAAACCTGGCTCAAGGCCCAGGGCGGGCGCGTCAAGCCACGTCAGGTCAATGCGCCTAGGCTGATAGGCGTGGCGGGCAATCCGGGCATGGCCGGCTGACCGTCGGACGGTTGCAGCCGAACAAGCCAAGCCCCAAGCCGGTGGGCAGCCTCGGCGTCGTGCCAACCAGATCGCGTCGCGCCGCATGAACCACGGCGTGAACGGCGCCTTGTGGCGCGCCAGCGCGGGCCCGCCCTGGTTGGCCACGCTTGCGCTCGGACCTCAGGGACGCAAGGACTTTGCACGCCGCGCGCCCGGTGCCACAACGGGGTCGTCGTGCCTCGGCGACGAAGGCAGCAGCAAACCTTCGTGCAAGGCCACATGCTCGAGCGCCGCCTCGAAGCGAGCGCGCGACGCCCCCGCGACTTGCCTCAGATAGGCGTGGATCTCCGCGTCGGCCGCGCTGCGGTGTTCGCAGTCTGCGCTGTAGGCCTCGAAGCGCGACAACTGCATCAGCAGTTCGGCCACGTGGCGCGGGCACTCGCAGGCGATCGTCGTCGACAGGCCCGCGAAGTCGGCCAGGGCCGCGTCGTCCCAGCGGCGCGGCGGCGCGGGCTCGATCGCGCTGGTTGTCGCGCTTGTCGTCGCGCTTGTAGGCCCGATGCCAGCGCTGCCTGTCGCAGGCCGAGGCGCCGTGGTCGTCATGGCCAGGGTGTGCAGCCATTGCGACAACACCGCGTCGGGCTGCGGCTCGCGCAACAAGGCCGTGCCGGCGGCCGCCAGGGTGTCGCACACGGGGTCGGCGGCAAAGCCGTAGAGCACCGCTTTCGGCACCCCTGCCAGCGACGGCGCAGCCGCGTCGATGGCAGCCAAGCAGCCCGCCTGCAATTGAGGCGCATGCACCAACATGGCATCGACCTCCGACGCCTGCAGTGCTGCGGCGGCCTGCGCTGCGTTGTCGAACGGCCCCAACAACACCACGGGCCGGCCCAGTCGGCGCAACAGCGCGGGCCGCTTCAAGCGGGTGCCCAGCGCGGCGCCAATCACCGCGAGCCGCCAGGCCCGAGGCGGGGGCAACTGGGCCGCATCCGCTTGCTGGCTTCGCTGCGTGGTGGCCAGCGCGTGCGCGTGGGTGGAGGCCACGCGCCGCAGCTGCGCCATGTCCAGCGGTGCCAGGCCGCCAATGGCGTGGCCGAGATCCGTCAACTGTTTCAGCAAAGCCAGCCGCCGCACGTCGTCGGCCGAGTACAGGCGCTGGCCACTGGGCGACAGCCTGGGCTGGGTCAACTGGTAGCGGCGCTCCCAGACGCGCAGGGTGGCGACGGGCATGCGCAACATGCGCGCCACGGCGCCGCTGCGGTGGACAGCCGAGTCGCCCGGTTCGGTTGCACGCTGACGGGGTGGCTGCGCAGGCTGGCTAGTCGTCATGACGTTCCTGGTTTGACTCTCTGTTGACACACATTTGACGCCGATTATGAAGGCTGAATTGGAGGATAAAGCAAAGTTGAACTCACAATGAGTCGTAAATTGGTAGTATTCATTGGCTGCGTAGAGGCGAGTCGCCAAGCGCGGCCGTCATTGGCGGCGGCGGATCCCGCCCGACCTCCCGTTCATGCGCTTCGATGCCTGACCGACTCTCCCCTCCAACCACCCTCTTGAGGACTGCACCATGAAGTTGCCCCTTCCCCGTCGCGTGTTTTTGATGACCCTGGCCGCCTCGGGCGCGGCGCTCGCCACCCACGCGCAGGCGCAAGCCCTCGTCGACGAGAAGGACGCCCAGGCTGCGGCGCTGGGCTACGTGGCCGACGCCAAGCGCGCCGACGCCAAGAAGTACCCGAAGTTCACTGCCGGTCAAAACTGCGCTGGTTGCGCGCTCTACCAGGGCAAGGCGGCCGACAAGGTGGGCGGCTGTCCGCTGTTCGCCGGCAAGCAGGTGGCGGCTGCGGGCTGGTGCAGCGCTTGGGCCAAGAAGGCCTGAACGCGTCAGCCGCCCGCCCGGGAACGTGATGACACTGCGCAGCGCCCCGTTTCGCGGCAACAAGGCCGCACTGCCGCGCAAGCCTTGCGTGGCCTGTGGCCTGCCCATGAGTTGGCGCCGCAGCTGGGCGAAGAATTGGGCCGAGGTGAAGTACTGCTCCGAGGCCTGTCGGCGCGCCAAGGCCCCGCGTGGCTGAGCTGCGCAACTTGGTCGTGGTGCTGGGTGACCAGCTCGATCTCGACGCCGCCGCGTTCGATGATTTCGATGCGGGCGCCGACGCCGTCTGGATGGCCGAGGTGGCCGAAGAATCCACGCAGGTGTGGTCAAGCAAACCGCGCACGGCGCTGTTTCTGGCCGCGATGCGGCACTTCGCGTTGGCCCTGCAAGCCGCTGGCCGCCCGTTGCACTACACCCGGCTGGACGCGGTGGGCAACGCCGGCACGCTGCAAGCCCAATTGCAGGCCGACATCCTGCGCCTGCGGCCGGCCCGGCTGGTGATGACCGCCCCAGGCGATTGGCGCGTTCTCCAGGCCATCAAGGCCGCAGCCCAGGCCAGCGGCCTGCCACTGGACATTCGCGAGGACCGCCATTTCTTTTGCAGCGTGCGCGAGTTCGCCGCGCATGCCCGGGGCCGCAAATCCCTGCGCATGGCGTATTTTTATCGCGAGCAGCGCAAGCGCCATGGTGTGTTGATGCAGGGCGCTGGGCTGGAGGATGGGCAGGGCGCTGGGCTGGAGGAAAAGCCCATCGGTGGCCAGTGGAACTTCGACGCCGACAACCGCGAGGCTTTCAGCGCTGCCGGCCCGGGCGACGTGCCACCGCGATCGTCGTTTGCGCCCGACGCCCTGACGCGTGAAGTGATTGAGCTCGTCAACACCCGCTTTGCCACGCACCCCGGCCGCCTGCACAGCTTTGCCTGGCCGGTGACGCGCGCGCAGGCGCTGCAATCCCTGCACGCCTTCATCAGTGAGCGCCTGCCGTTGTTCGGCCGCTACCAGGACGCGATGTGGCCGGGCGACCCCTGGCTGCACCATTCGCACCTGTCGGCCGCGCTGAATCTGAAGCTGCTGAATCCGCGCGAGGTGGTGGCGGCGGCCGAGGCGGCTTACCACGCGGGGCACGCGCCACTGGCCAGCGTCGAAGGCTTCATCCGCCAGATCCTGGGCTGGCGCGAGTACGTGCGCGGCATCTACTGGACTCAGATGCCGGGGTATCTGGAGCGCAATGCGCAGGGCGCCCACGAGAACCTGCCCGCGTGGTATTGGACCGGCGCGACGGACATGGCTTGCCTGCGCGACGCGCTGGCGCAGACCTTGACCCATGGCTACGCCAACCACATCCAGCGCTTGATGGTCACCGGCCTCTTTGCGCTGATGCTGGGCGTGAACCCGAAGCAGGTGCACGCCTGGTACCTGGCGGTTTATGTCGACGCGGTCGAATGGGTCGAGCTGCCCAATACCCTGGGCATGAGCCAGTACGCCGACGGCGGCGTGATGGGCAGCAAGCCCTACATCGCCACCGGCAAATACATCCAGCGCATGAGCCCGCACTGCAAGGGTTGCCGCTACGACCCCGCGCGGCGCGACGGCGACACCGCCTGCCCGTTCACCACCTTGTACTGGGATTTTCTGATGCGCCACGAGTCGGTGCTGGCCAAGAACCCGCGCATGGCGCTGCAAGTGAAGAACCTGGCCCGCCTGACGGCTGCGCAGAGGCTGGCAGTGAGCGACCGCGCCGTTGCGATCCGCCGTGGCGAGCTTGGGGCCGATCTAGACCTACCACGCGGGCTGCCGCAAGCCAGCCAAGGCCAACTGGTATGACGCCCGCAGCGCTCGTCTGGTTCAAGCGCGACCTGCGCGTGCGCGACCACGCACCCCTGGCCGAGGCGATGCAGTTCGAGTGCGCGCTCGGTTTGGTGGTGATCGAGCCGCAATGGCTGGCCAGCCCCGAGTGCGACGCGCGCCAGGTCGGCTTTTTACTGGACTGCGTGGCCGGGCTGCAACGCGACCTGGCCGCGCGTGGTCTGACGCTGATCGTGCGCACCGGCACCTTGCCGCAGGTGCTGCAAGACTTGCGGCGCGAGTTCCCCTTCACCCACCTCTTCAGCTCGGAAGAGACGGGCCCGGGCTGGAGCTACGCACGCGACCTGGCCGTGGCCGACTGGTGCCGCGGCCAGGGCGTGAACTGGACGGAAACGCCGCAAACCGGCGTGGTGCGGCGCCTGCGCTCACGCACCGGGTGGGCGGGCCGTTGGGCGCAACGCATGAACGCGCCCGAGGCGCCACCGGCCACCGGATTCAAGCCAGCCCCGGGCTTGCAGCCCAGCGCCGTGCCCACGCTGCGTCAGCTGGGCCTGCCAGCCTTGAGCGCACCGCTGCCACCGGGCGGCGAGCGTGCGGCATGGGCCACGCTGGACAGCTTTCTTGGCGGCCGTGGCGGCGACTATCGCCGCGCGATGTCCAGCCCGCTCACCGCCACCGAAGGCTCCAGCCGCCTGAGCGCGCACCTGGCCTTCGGCACGATCTCGATGCGCTGCGTGCACCAGGCCACCGAGGCGCGCATCGCCGCCACGCCCGACCGCAACCTGGCCTATGCGCTGCGCGGCTTTACCAGCCGCTTGCGCTGGCACTGCCACTTCATGCAAAAGCTCGAAGACGAACCCGCGATCGAGTGGCGCAACGTGGCGCGTTCGGTCGACGGTCTGCGCCCGGGCGACGGCGTGCACCCAGACCCGATCGACCTGGAACGCCTGCTGGCCTGGTGCGAAGGCCGCACCGGCTACCCCATGGTCGATGCCTGCATGCGCCAGCTGCGCGCCACCGGTTGGTTGAACTTCCGCATGCGGGCCATGCTGGTGAGCTTTGCGGCCTACCACCTGTGGCTGCACTGGCGCGCCGGGCACCTCGGCAAAACTCAGTTTGGGGCCGGTGGTGATGACGAGGTAGTCGTAGTCCAGCGCTTGGCCGTCGGCCAGGGTCAGGTTGTTGGCGGTGGCGTTGATGGTGGTCACGGCCTGCGCGATGAAGTTGATGCCCTTGCGCTCCAGCAGCGGGCCCACCTTGAGCTCGATGTCGTCGCGGCTGCGCCAGCCCACCGCCACCCAGGGGTTGGACGGCACGAACTGGAAGTAGTCCACCGCGCTGACAACGGTGACTTTGTGCTCTGCGGGCAGCAGCTCGCGCATTTCGTAGGCGGCGGGCATGCCGCCGATGTCGGCTCCCATGATGACGATGTGGGCCATGGTGTCTCCTGTTTTGAACACCGTGCACACCACAGCGCCCGGCCACCCCGCATCCCTGCGGGGAGGCACGCACTGATGGGGCGTTAGGGGGCGCCTGTCGAAGGCCTGCGGCCTCTGGCGGCAGGCGGCGCGCCACGCTCAGGCGGCGCCCAGCACCTTCAGCAACCATTGGTTCAGGTCGCTGATTTCTTCGGCGCAAACGCTGTGTTCCATGGGGTACTCGTGCCAGTCAATTGGGTAGCCCAGCGCAGCCAGCGTATCGCGTGATGCCGTGCCACGGGCCAGTGCCACCACCGGGTCAAAGCGGCCGTGGCCTAAAAATACGGGCACGCCCTGGTTGGCGACCGAGCGCTCGGCGGCGGTGGTGGCCGCCAGCGGCAAGTAGCCCGACAGGCCCACCACGCCGGCCAAGCGCTGCGGGGCGCGCAGGCCCGCCAGCAAGGCCATGGCGCAGCCCTGCGAAAACCCCATCAGCACGGTGCGCGAAGCGGGCACGCCACGCGCGGCTTCGTGGTCGAGCAGGGCTTGCACGTCGACCAGTGACGCGCGCAAGCCGGCTTCGTCTTCTTGGCGCACCAGATCGGGTGCCAGGATGTCATACCAGGCCCGCATGCGCGTGCCGCCATTGATGGTGACCGATTGAATGGGCGCGTGCGGGAATACAAACCGCACCGCGCCCACGGCCGACAGATCCAACTCCTGGGCGATGGGCACAAAGTCACGGCCGTCGGCGCCCAGCCCGTGCAGCACAACGATGGTGGCCACGGGCTTGTCGCCGGATTGCATTTCAAGGGTTTGTAGGCTCATGGACGCCAGCATACCGTGGCGCCCAGGCGGGCCTTGCCGGGTGGCGAGCCCAGGGCAAAGTGGGCGCGCGCCGCGCCGCGCAGGCCTTGCGCCGAAAATGATGGGATGACTGCAGCCAATCGCGTGAGCCCATCCGAACTGCCGCCCGGCAGCGCACCCACTGGCGCCAATGCCGGTGACACCACCAGCACCCCCCACATCCCGCCCCGCGCGGTCGTGCTGCTGGCCCTGCTCACGTTGTTGTGGGGCACCAACTGGGCTTTGTTTCCACTGGCCGTGCGCGAGGTGTCGGTCTGGACTTTCCGTGCGGTGGCGGTGTTGGGTGCCGGGCTGGTGCTGCTGGCGGTGGCCCGTGCGCGGGGCCAGTCGCTGGTGATCCCGCGCCAGCACTGGCCACGCCTGGCGCTGGCCACTTGCTTGTACCTGGTGCTCTGGAACATCTGCAGCACCTACGCCGCGCTGATGATCCCGTCGGGCCAAGCAGCGGTGCTGGGCTTCACCATGCCGCTGTGGGCGGCCCTCATCGGCTGGGCGGTGTTGGGTGAGCGGCTGGGTGCACGCTTGCTGCTGGCCTTGGCACTGGGCGCGGTGGCGGTGGGCTTGCTGATGTGGCGCAGCCTGGGCGTGTATGCGCAGGCGCCCCTGGGCGTGGCGCTGGGCTTGCTGGCCGGCATTGGCTGGGCGGCGGGCACGTTGATCCTCAAGCGGGGCGGCGTGGTGGCGCCCGCGTTGGTGCTCACCGGCTGGCAGTTGTTGTTGACGGCGGTGCCCATTGGCGCGGGCGCGCTGTTTTTGGGCGACGGGCACTGGTTTTTGCCCTCGACCACCAGCTTGCTGGTGATCGCCTACATCACGCTGGTGCCCATGGCCATTGGCAACGCGGCCTGGTTTGCCATCGTGGGTTTGCTGCCCACCACGGTGGCGGGCTTGTCGTCGATCCTGGTGCCGGTGGTGGCCATGGTGGCCGGCGCCGTGATCCACGGTGAGCCGCTGGGTTGGGCGCAATGGGCGGCCATGGCCTGCTGCGCAGTGGCGCTGCGCCTGGTGCTGGTGCGGCCAGCGGCGTTAGACGGGCGTTAGACGGGCGCTAGGCTCGGCGGGGGCGTTGGCGAGGTTGTTGGCGGGTGTGTGCGATTCGGCCACGCCACCCGGGCCAAACCTCGGGCCAAACCTCGGGCCAAACAACACCGCCTCGATCTGGGCGGCGTCCACCACCACCACGATCAGCACGTCACTGAGCCGGGCCAGCGCGGCGGGGGTGGCTATGGCCGCTATGCCCAGCGCGGCCGCTGCGGCCACTGCCGCCGGGTTGATGTCGCGCGCCTGCACGGGCTAGCCGCGTTGATGCAGGTTGCGGGCCATGGCCAGGCCCCTGGCGCCGCTGCCGATGAGGCCGATGAGGCCGATGCGGGGAAAGTGGTTCACGGGGTGCCGGGTGTTGATCAAGTATTGGAAAAATAGGCCGATACACCAGTGTTCGCTGGTGCTCGTCATGTGGTTGAGTGCTCGGAATTATCGATTCGAACGAGGCACGCCCCTGATCGGCACCATCGGTCAGCTGCTCCCCATCACCCCATAGAAACGCATCCCGACCATGACTGCAAGCGTTGCCGAACACCATGACTACAGCACCCAGCCGGGCGGCCGGCCGCGCCCGCGAGACCCCGGCGTGCTGTTGTTCATGCAGCTGAGCTTCAGGGCCAAAGCGATGCTGGCCACCAGCTTGCTGGTGCTGCCGCTGCTGGGCTTGCTGCTGTGGCAGGCCTGGACGCAGTACGACCGTGATCTGCAATCGCACCAACGCGCTGTGCAGCACCAGGTGGAATCGGCGCAAAAAGTGCTGGTCTGGGCCCATGGGCTGGAGACGTCCGGCGCCCTGACCCAGGCCGCCGCGCAGCGCCTGGCCAAAACCGTGGTGGGCGAGCTGCGCTATGGCAATGGCGATTATTTCTGGATCAACGACATGGTGCCGGTGATGGTGATGCACCCGGTCAAGCCCGAGATGAACGGCCGTGACCTGTCCAGCTACAAAGACCCCAACGGGATGCCGGTGTTCAAGCGCTTTGTGGAGGTGGCGCAAGCCCAGGGCGCCGGCCTGGTGGCTTACCAGTGGCCCAAGCCGGGCAGCGCCGCGCCGCAAGACAAAATCTCCTACGTGATGGCCTTCAAGCCCTGGGGTTGGGTGATTGGCTCGGGCATTTACGTGGACAACGTGCTGGCCGAAGCCCGTGTGTTCTGGATCAAGGGTGCGGGCGTGATCGGCCTGGCGCTGCTACTGGGTTTTACGCGATGAAGCTGATCGCCGCCAAGGTGTCCATCATTGACGACATCGCCTACCAGACCAACCTGCTGGCGCTGAACGCGGCGATCGAGGCCGCACGCGTCGGCGAGCACGGCAAGGGCTTTGCCGTGGTGGCCGCCGAGGTGCGCAAGCTGGCCGAGCGCAGCCAGGTGGCCGCGCGTGAGATCAGCGGCCTGGCGGGCACCAGCGTGCAACTGGCTGAAAAAGCCGGCGATTTGCTGGGCCGCATGCTGCCCTCGATCCAGAAAACCAGCGAGCTGGTGCAGGAGATTGCAGCAGCCTCCGGCGAGCAAAGCAGCGGCGTCAACCAGATCACCGGCGCGATGAACCACCTCAACGACACCACCCAGCAAACGGCCACCGCGTCGGAGCAGTTGTCGGCCACGGCCGAGGAGCTGTCGGCGCAAGCCAACCGGCTGCAAGACTTGATGGCGTTTTTCAAGCTGGGCCAGGACGGCGGGGCGCCGGTGGGCCAAGGCGCGACTCGACGCTCGGCGGGCACATCCCCATCCACTGCCACGCCAGCCGGCCCAGCGCTGCGCTTTGGCCAGGGCACCAGCCGCAGCGCGCAGGCAGAACCGGTTTATTCGTGAGGCTGATGGTGGGCTGGGTGCAGGCCTTTGGATTTGCGGTGGGCTTGGGCGGGAACAATGAGCTGTTTGCGGCTCAAAGGCGAACTTCAATGACGGCTTTGTGTCGGGTGTGTTTGGCGCGACAAAGCCGCGTCAGCGCCCGCCGCAGCGCGCCGCGGAAGCGGTCGTCGCTGCGCGCCGACTGCCCTCCGATGCTCGGTCTCAGGGCCCGGCGCAAAACTCACTACGCGCCCTGCGGGCGCTGCGCTCTGACAACCGCGCCGAGTCAGACAACGAAGCGCGCTGCGCGCGCGGCCCTGAGACCTGTGCTTCTCGGCGCCTCCCAGGCGCGCTGCGGCGGCCCCTGACGCGACTTTGCAAACATCGTTTCGCGGTGCGGGCTTGGTTTCAAAACAAGCCCGCACGCCACCACTCGTCGAACTCGCGGTGGTTGGCATCCGGTGGGGGCGATCTCTGGGGCTACGAGAAGCGCAGGGCCGGGGTCGGCGCGCGCAGCGCGCTTCGTGATCAAACTCGCGGCGGTTGTTTGAACGCAGCGCCCAAAGGGCGCGAAGTGAGTTCTGCCGCGCG
>JAYWDK010000174.1:0-14678 GCA_043779845.1 Betaproteobacteria bacterium
GAAAGATCGGTGGCATGAACCACTTCATGCTGCCCGAGGGCAGCGGTGACTCGGGCCGCTACGGCAGCTACGCGATGGAGTTGTTGATCAACGAGTTGATGAAACGCGGCGCTTCGCGTTTGACGCTGGAGGCCAAGATCTTTGGCGGCGGCGCGGTAATCGCCGGCATGAGCAGCATCAACGTGGGCGAGCGCAACACCCAGTTCGTGATCGAGTACCTCAACACCGAGCGCATCCCGATCGTGAGCCGCGACGTGCTGGAAATCTACCCACGCAAGGTGTGCTTCTTGCCGCACAGCGGCAAGGCCATGGTCAAGCGCCTGGCGCCCACCCATGCCGACGCCTTCGTGGCGCAAGACCGCGCGGCCGCCAAGAAGGCCATACCCGCCACCACCGGCGGTGGTTCGGTCGACCTGTTTTAAGCCAACGAGAGCAGTACAACATGACACCGAACATGGCAAAGAGCGGCGCGAAAACGCGCGTGCTGGTGGTCGACGATTCCGCGCTGGTGCGCGGTTTGCTGGCCGAGATCATCAACAAGCAGCCCGACATGGCGTGCGTGGGCGCGGCCAGCGACCCGCTGGTGGCGCGCGAGATGATCCGCGCCCTGAACCCGGACGTGATCACGCTTGACGTCGAAATGCCGCGCATGGACGGCATCGATTTTTTGAGCAAGCTGATGCGCCTGCGCCCCATGCCGGTGGTGATGGTGAGCACGCTGACCGAGCGCGGCGCCGACGTGACTTTGCGGGCGCTGGAACTGGGTGCCGTCGACTTTGTCGCCAAACCAAAAATCGGCGTAGCGGATGGCTTGCGCCAGCTGGCCGAGGACATCACCGACAAGGTGCGCACGGCCGCGTGCGCCCATGTGCGGCGCTTGCCCCCGGCGGTTGCAAGCCCGGCGATTGTGGGGTCGGGCGGCGCGGCCAGCGCCTCACCGCAAGGGGTTCGTCCGGCCGCGCCGGTGGCCAACATCGGTCGGCTGTCCACCGAAAAAATCATCTTCATCGGCGCGTCCACCGGCGGCACCGAGGCCACCAAAGAGGTGCTGATGAACCTGCCGCCCGATTCACCGGCGGTGGTGATCACCCAGCACATGCCGCCCGGCTTCACCAAAAGTTACGCGACGCGGCTGGACGGCTTGTGCCGCATCCGCGTCAAGGAGGCGGTGGACGGCGACCGCATCCTTCCCGGCCACGCCTACATCGCGCCGGGTGGATTTCACTTGTCGGTGGAACGCTCGGGCGCCAATTACGTGGCCCGGGTGCGCGACGGCGAACCCGTCAACCGCCACAAGCCCAGCGTTGAGGTGCTGTTTGAATCGGCGGCCAAGGTGGTGGGGCCGAACGCGCTGGGCGTGATGCTCACCGGCATGGGCGCCGACGGCGCACGCGCCATGAAAACCATGCGCGACGCGGGCAGCTGGAACGTGTGCCAGGACGAAGCCAGCTGCGTGGTGTTTGGCATGCCACGCGAGGCCATCAACCACGGCGCGGCCAACGAGGTGCTGCCACTGCAGCGCATTGCCTCGGCGCTGATCGAGCGGCTCAAGAGCACCGTGGGGGCGTCAATTCACCGCGTTTGAGGGCCCACCAACCCGCCGACTTGCGGCGGCGCCGGTCAGGCAGGCGGCAAAAACAGCGCTTGCAGATCCGACAAAAAATCAAAACCCCGCACCGACGGCCAGACCCGCACAAAGTCGCGCTCAATCAGGCCTTTGGCCTCGGCCTCGGCCAGCGGCTGGGCGATGGCGGTGACCGCCAAACCGGTGCGCGCCGTGAAGTCGGCCAGCGCAAAACCCTCACGCAGGCGCAGCGCGTTGAGCATGAACTCAAACGGCAACTGCGCGCGCGGCACCTCGTCATCGCGGCTCATGGCCTGGCCGGCCAGCGCACGCTCAAGATAGGTGTTGGGTTCACGCCAGCGCACTTGGCGCACCACGCGGTGCGGGTAGCTCAGCTTGCCGTGCGCGCCAGCGCCAATGCCAAGGTAATCGCCAAACTGCCAGTAGTTCAGGTTGTGCATGCAGCGGTGGCCGGGCCGCGCAAACGCCGACACCTCGTAGCGCTGCAAGCCCAGCTCACTGGTGCGCTGGGTGATGGCGTCCAGCATGTCGCTGGCCAGGTCATCGTCGGGCAAGTTGGGCGGCGGCGCCAGCGCAAAACGGGTGTTGGGCTCCACCGTCAAGTGGTAGATCGACAGGTGCGGCGGCTTGAAGCCCAAGGCCGTGTCCAGATCGGCATGCAACATCGCCAGCGTCTGGCCCGGCAAGGCGTACATCAAATCGAGGTTGAAGGTGTCAAACGCGGTGGCCGCCTCGGTGAGCGCGGCCCGCGCCTGCGCGCCATCGTGCACGCGGCCCAGGCGCTGCAACATCGTGTCGTCAAAGCTCTGCACGCCCACTGATAAACGGGTGACGCCGGCGGCTCGGAATGCCTTGAAGCGGTCGCGCTCGAAACTGCCCGGGTTGGCTTCGAGCGTGATCTCGCAGCCCGGCAACAAGGGCAAGCGGGCACGGATGGCCCCCAGCAAGCGGTTGATGCCATCGGCCGAAAACAGGCTGGGCGTGCCGCCCCCAATAAAAATACTGTGCACCGGCCGGCCCCAGACCTGCGGCAAAGCGGCCTCCAGATCGGCGATCAGCGCGTCGATGTAGCGCGCTTCAGGCAGGCCGCCCTCAGTGGCGGTGGGCACGGCGTGCGAGTTGAAATCGCAATACGGGCACTTGGCCAGGCACCACGGCAAGTGCACGTACAGAGACAGCGGTGGCGATTCGCCCAATTGCAGCGTGCCGGGGCGCAGGTAGCGGTCAATCAGATTCACGGGGTTCTTGTGCCTTCAGGCGGAGGTTTTTTAGCCGGTGACACACCAGGCCTCGGCCAGCATCGCGCGCAAAGCCGCCGCCGAGCGGGCGCGGTGGCTATGCGCGTTTTTGAGCTCGACGCCCAGCTCGGCCACGGTGGCGCCCAGCTCGGCGATGAACATCAGCGGGTCGTAGCCAAAACCGTGCTCACCACGAGGCGCCAGCAAGATCTCGCCACACCATCGGCCCACCGCCACCAGGGGCTCGGGGTCGTCGGCATGGCGCACGGCCACCAAGGTGCTGATGAAGTGGCCCCGCCGGTCAGCTTGCCCGGCCAGCGCGGCCAGCAGAGCGGCGTTGTTGGCGGCATCCTGGCGGCGGCGACGGGCTTCACGATCTTCACCCTCGATGACTGGAAGTTCACCAGCAAAGTGCGCCGAGATCACGCCAGGCGCACCACCGAGCGCGCCCACGCACAGGCCCGAGTCATCGGCAATGGCCGGGCCGCCGCTGGCGTGCGCCGCATGCCGCGCCTTGGTCAAGGCGTTTTCGACAAAGGTGTTGAACGGTTCTTCGGCCTCGGTGATGCCCAGAGATCCTTGGGCCACGATGTCCAGTGGCAGCCCGGCAAGCAGGGCCCGCAGTTCACTGAGTTTTTTGGCGTTGTTCGACGCCAGCACCAAGCGCACGGGTGATTTACCGGCTCAGAGCTTGAGAAGGCATCCGCTGCGCCAGCGCAGCCTGTTGCGCGGCCACCAGCTCGGCAATGCCTTGGGTGGCCAGCGCCAGCAGCGCGTCCATCTCGGCGCGTGAAAACGCCGTACCTTCGGCGGTGGCTTGCAGCTCGACAAAGCCGCCCGAACCCGTCATCACCACGTTCATGTCGGTGTCGCAGCCGGCGTCTTCGGTGTAATCAAGGTCGAGCAAGGGCACGCCCTTGACGATGCCCACCGAGATAGCGGCCAGCGAATCCTTGATCGGGTTCTGCTGCAGCCGGCCTTGCGCCAACAGCCAGTTCACGGCGTCGGTGGCGGCCACAAAAGCGCCGGTGATGGCGGCCGTGCGCGTGCCGCCGTCGGCCTGGATCACGTCGCAATCGATCAGGATGCTGCGCTCGCCGAGCTTGGCCAGATCAAATACACAGCGCAAAGAGCGGCCGATCAGGCGCTGGATTTCTTGCGTGCGGCCACTTTGCTTGCCGCGTGCGGCCTCGCGGTCGCCGCGGGTGTGGGTGGCGCGCGGCAGCATGCCGTACTCGGCCGTCACCCAGCCCTCACCCGAGCCGCGCTTGTGCGGCGGCACTTTTTCTTCAACCGACGCGGTGCACAACACCTGGGTGTGGCCAAAGCTCACCAGCACCGAGCCCTCGGCGTGGCGCGTAAAGCCGCGCTGGAGGGTCACCGGGCGCAGCGCGTTGGCGGCACGGCCGTCGCTTCGCAGGCTGGTTGCTTGGGTCGTCGTCATCAAATCAGTCATCAAGCCAGTCGTTATGGGTTCAGGGTTTTTTAGTCGATGAGCGCTTGATCGCCTCATTGATCTCGCGAATCGAGCGCTCAATCTCGGCCTCATCCAACGCTTCTGAGGCCGATTCACCGGCCGCCAGGCTGGCCTGGATGGTGGATGCAAACACCTCATCGCCCAGGGACCGGGTGGAGATGGCCTGGTTGTCGACTTGCACCTCGGCGCCATCCCATTCAACGGCCAGAACGGTCACGTTGTCACTGCGGGCACCGCCGTTGCGCAATGCCAGTTCGGCCAATTCAGGCACGGCGTCGGAGATCGGGCGCGTGCACATCACCTCGGTGATCAACTCGTCACTCACCGTGCCCCACAGGCCATCGCTGCACAGCATCACGCGGTCACCGGACAGCATGTTCAGGGGCCCCGAGGTGTCCACCACCGGCTTGCCCGGGCTGCCCAGGCAGGTGAACAACACGTTGCGGTTGAAGCGCTGGCCTTCGGGCGGCAAAGACTTGCCCGATTTAGCCAACACGCCCTGCAGCTCAATGTAGGAATGGTCACGGGTGCGCGTCACCAGCTTGTTGCCACGCAGCAGATACAAGCGCGAGTCACCGCAGTGCGCCCAGTAGGCTGACTGGCCTTGCAACACGCAGGCCACCACGGTGGTGCGTGGGGTGTCAAGCAAGCCTCGCTCGGTGGCGTAACGCAGCAGTTGCTGATGGCCGGCCAGCACGGCCTCTTGCAAAAATTTGAGCGGGTCTTTCAGCGTGGGCTTGGCATCACGCTGAAACAAGGCCGACAGGGTTTGCAGCGCCAGTTGCGACGCCACTTCACCCTCGGGGTGGCCGCCCATGCCGTCGGCCAAGGCAAACAGCCCGGCCGAACGCGTGTAGCAGTAGCCCATGCGGTCTTCATTCTTGGGCCGCCCACCTTTGCGGCTGACCTGGTAGACAGAAAACCTCATGCCTTGGGGCCCGTCTTCAAGCTCTCGATTTGCAGCTTCAGGCGCTCGCTGAAACTGAGCTTGGTGTAGCGGCGCTCGGTCTCGCGTGACAACTCTTTTTGTAGCGCAAAGACGCTCTGGGGCCGCGACAGTGGGTCGAGCGACATGCACCACTCGGTGACCTCGATCAAGTTGTCGGAGTACACATTGCGCAAGCGCGACAAGCTCAGCGCCAAGCGGTCTTTGTCCAGCCGCTGGGGCGCGTCGTTGGGTGGATAACCCTGCATGGTGGCGTAGATGCACGCGCCAATGGCGTAGATGTCGGTCCAGGGGCCCAGCGTGCCGTCGCGGCGGTACATCTCGGGCGCGGCAAAACCGGGCGTGTACATCGGGCGGATGAAGTTGCCCTCTTTGGACAACACCTCGCGCGCGGCGCCAAAGTCCAGCATCACCGCCTTGTTGTCATTGGTGATGAAGATGTTGGCCGGCTTGATGTCGAGGTGCAGCATTTTGTGTTGATGAACGATGCGCAGGCCGCGCAGGATTTCGTCAAACAAACTGCGGATCGTGCTCTCGCGAAACACCTTGTCGCGCTTCAAATCGCGCGCCGTGACGATGAAATCCTGCAGCGTGTCGCCCTGCAGGTAATTCATCACCATGTAAACGGTTTCGTTCTCGCGGAAGAAGTTGAGCACGCTCACCACGCTGGGGTGGCTGATCTGCGCCAGCGAGCGGCCTTCTTCAAAAAAACTCTTCAGGCCTAGGCGGTAAAGCGGCTGCTTTTCAGCTTTGACGCGCGGCGTCAATTCACCCGGTGAGCGCTCAGCCAGCGAGGCCGGCAAATACTCTTTGATCGCAACGCTGTTGCGCTCGTTGTCTTCGGCGAGGTAGACCACGCCAAAGCCACCGGCTGCCAATTTTTTTATGACTTGGTAGCCACCGACCACGGTGCCCGCAGGCAACGGGGCTGGCTTGCTTTTCGACATAATCAGTGGTTTCGCTCAGGGCTAAAAAGGCTATGGCAGTTTACAGCATGACCGGTTTCGCCAGCGCCACACAAACGTTGGGCAATGCCAACCAAATTGGCAACAACGACACTGCCGCCCGCCCGGGCGCGGCCAACCATGGCGTCACTGTGGAGGCTCGCTCGGTCAACAGCCGGTTTCTCGACGTGAGCTTCCGCCTGCCCGACGAAATGCGCGGCCTGGAGCCCGCCTTGCGCGAGTTGGTGGGGGCCGCATTCAAGCGCGGCAAGATTGAATTGCGCGTGGCCAGCCAACGTGAGTCCGACACCGCTTGGCCGCAACCGCAGCCCGACCAGCTCAATCGCCTGTCGCACCTTGAATCCACCATCAGCGGCTGGCTGCCCAAGGCCCGGCCCCTGAGCGTGAACGAAGCGCTGCAATGGTGCCGCCAGGGTGGCAACACCGAGCGGCTTGATGAACCCGCGCTGGTGGCCGCGCGCGAGGCCATCACTGGCCTGAGCGAAGCCCGCGCCCGCGAAGGCGCCCGGCTGGTGGCCATCCTGATGGAACGCATTGCCCGCCTGCGTGAGCTGGCGGTGCAAGCCGCGCCCTTGGTGCCGGCGGTGGTCAAGCGCCAGCAGCAACGCTTCCTGGAGCGCTGGCAAGAAGCCTTGAGCAATGTGAACAAAGGCGCGGGCACGGCAGGCAGCGTCTCGGCCGACGCGCTGCAAGAGCGTGCACTCAACGAGGCTGCGGCCTATGCCTTGCGCATCGACGTGGCCGAAGAACTGGCACGCCTGTCAGCCCACCTTGACGAGATCACCCGCCTGCTGGGCGCCGGTGGCGAACTCGGCAAACGGCTCGACTTCCTGATTCAAGAGTTGCACCGCGAAGCCAACACGCTGGGGTCCAAATCGTCGGCACTGGAACTGACCAACGTGTCGGTCGAGATGAAAGTGGCGATCGAGCAAATGCGCGAGCAGGTGCAGAACATCGAATAACGCGGAAATCCGCGCAAAAAACCCACCCGATGGAAACGCCAGGAAACCTGTTTGTTGTTGCTGCGCCCAGCGGCGCGGGCAAATCCAGCTTGGTCAAGGCCTTGCTGGAACTGGATTCTCGCCTTGCCGTGTCGGTCTCCCACACCACGAGAGCACCGCGCGGCCAAGAGCGCGACGGCCGCGAGTACAGGTTTATTGATGAGCCCACGTTCCGTCAAATGGCCGCACAAGGCGATTTTTTTGAGTGGGCCGAGGTGCATGGCAACCTCTACGGCACCTCGCACACCGCTGTTGAGCAACGCTTGTCCGCCGGCGTTGACGTGGTGCTCGAGATCGACTATCAAGGCGCGCTGCAGATCAAGCGCTTGTTTGCGCACGCGGTGCTGATCTTCATCCTGCCGCCGAGCTGGGACGAGCTGCGCCAACGCCTTACCCGCCGCGGCGAAGACCCGCCCGAGGTGATCGCCCAGCGCATGGTCAACGCCCACACCGAAGTGGCGCAAGCCAAGCACTTTGACTTCGTTATAATTAACGGTTTGTTCGAAACAGCGCTGTTTGATCTGAAAACCGTTGTGCACTCGCAGCGCCTGCGCTACGCCGCGCAGCAACGCAACAAGTCACAGGTTTTCACGGCACTGGGTTTGATCTAGCTCTCTTCAAGCTCGTTGAAGATTGCGCAGATCAGGCCCATCCCGCCAATTGGCCCGCAGCGCTGCACCACCCGTTCCACACTACCGAAGGCAAGCCCATGGCCCGCATCACCGTCGAAGACTGCCTGAAAAAAATCCCCAACCGCTTTCAGCTCGTGCTGGCCGCCACCTACCGTGCGCGCATGCTGAGCCAAGGCCACGCGCCGAAGATCGAGAGCAAGAACAAGCCGGGCGTGACGGCACTGCGCGAAATCGCCGCCGGTGAAGTCGGCATTGAAATGCTGCGCCGCGTGCCCCTTTGAAGCCACTCTGCGACTTGCCGCAAAGCCGGCACTGGACACCTGCAAAAGGCGCCTTCTGGCGCCTTTTGTCATTTCTGGCGCACCTTCGTTCGGGTGACGTTTGGCGTTGATTTTTTTCGAATCGGCCGCTGCCATTCCGGTGGCCACCCCAAAGCAGGCTAAATTCGGGCATGGGTATTCGATCATTTGCCGCTGAACTGCTGTTGCCTACCGTGCTGCAAGCTCGGTCTCGCCAAACTTTGCCGCCGCTGTCGTCCAAGACCGAGGTGGCGTCGTTTGCCGCCTTGTCTGAAAAACTGGCTTACCTCAGCAAAGCCGAGGCCAAGCTCGTGCTGGAGGCCTACAAGTTTGCCGACCAGGCGCACCTGGGCCAGCTGCGCGCCAGCGGCGAGCCCTACATCACGCACCCGCTGGCCGTGGCCGGCATGGTGGCCGACTGGCGGCTGGATGGCCAAGCCGTGATGGCCGCGCTGATGCACGATGCCATGGAAGACTGTGGCATCACCAAAATCGAGCTGATTGAGCGTTTTGGCTCACCCACGGCGGAGTTGGTGGACGGCCTGACCAAGCTCGACAAGTTGCAGTTTTCAACCCGCGAAGAAGGCCAGGCCGAGTCATTCCGCAAGATGCTGCTGGCCATGGCGCGCGACGTGCGGGTGATCCTGATCAAGCTCGCGGATCGGCTGCACAACATGCGCACCATGGGCGCGATGGTGGCCAACAAACGCGGCCGCATCGCCCGCGAAACACTCGACATCTACGCGCCCATCGCCCACCGCCTGGGCTTGAACATGATCTACAGGGAGCTGCAGGAGCTGTCGTTTGCGCACCTGTACCCTTGGCGTTATGCCGTGCTGACCAAGGCCGTGCAGCGGGCCCGCGGCTACCGGCGCGATATTGTTGAGCGCGTGCGCGGCGACGTGGACAAGGCCTTTGCCGACCTCAAGACCCGGGTGCAGGTGTCGGGCCGTGAAAAAACGGTTTACAGCATTTACCGCAAGATGCGCGAAAAACACGCCGGTTTTGCGCAGGTCAATGACATCTTTGGCTTCCGCATCGTGGTGCCCCAGCTGATGGACTGTTACCTGGCACTGGGCACCTTGCACCAGCTCTACAAGCCCGTGCCGGGCCGCTTCAAAGACTACATCGCCATCCCAAAGGTCAACGGCTACCAGAGCCTGCACACCACGCTGGTGAGCCCGCTGGGCACGGCAGTCGAGTTCCAGATCCGCACCGAGCCCATGCACGCGGTGGCCGAAACCGGTATTGCGGCGCATTGGCTGTACAAGACCGCGGCCAAGGGCAGTGGATCGGGTGCCAGCGAGGCGCAACGACTGGGCTCGATGTGGCTGAAGTCACTGCTCGACATCCAGGACGAAACCCACGACGCGGCTGAGTTTCTGGAGCACGTCAAGATCGATCTGGTGCCCGAAGCGGTGTATGTGTTCACCCCGATGAGCAAGATCATGGCCTTGCCGCGCGGCGCCACGGCGGTCGACTTTGCCTACGCCATTCACTCCGACGTGGGCGACCATTGCGTGGCCGCCAAGCTCAATGGCGAGCCCGCGACCTTGCGCACCGAGCTCAAAAGCGGCGACGTGGTTGAAATCGTCACCGCGCCCGGCGCGCAGCCCAACCCAGGTTGGCTGAACTTTGTGCGCACCGGGCGCGCGCGCTCCAAGATCCGGCACTTTCTCAAGACCATGGAGCACGAAGAGTCGCGCGGCCTGGGTGAAAAACTGCTGGCCCAGGCCTTGCGTGCCGAAGGCCTGCTCTTGCCCTCGTCCGAACTCGACGACGCGCCCGCGCACGCCTTGTGGCAGCAGCTGATCAAGTGGAGCGGCAACCGCAGCCGTGCTGATTTGCTGGTCGACATCGGCTTGGGCCGCAAGATCGGCACCATCGTGGCCAAGCGCCTGGCGCAAATGGTGTCCGAGCGCGGCGGGCGGCCCGATGCGGTAACGCTCACGCTCAACCGTTTTGGCGTGGCCGAGGATGTGGCCACACCCATGCCCGGTGTGGTGATTGATGGCACCGAGGGCGCTTCGGTGCAACTGGCGCAATGCTGTCGGCCGATCCCGGGCGACGACATCCGCGCCTACCTGGGCCGCGGCGAGGGCCTGCTGGTGCACACCGCCGAATGCGCCACCGGCCGCCGTTTGGCCGACCGCGACCCCGAGCGCTGGATCGCCGTTGAGTGGGCCGAGCAACCCACCCGCAACTTTGAGACCAGCGTCAAGCTGCTGGTCAAAAACGGCAAGGGCGCGCTGGCCAAGATCGCCTCCGCCGTGAGCATGGCCGAGGCCGACATCAGCCACATCGAGATGGACAACGAGCCGCAGGCCGACGTCACCGAGTTGCGCCTGCTGCTGGCCGTTCGAGACCGCCAACATTTGGCCGACGTGCTGCGCGCGTTGAAGCGATCACAGCCGGTGTTGCGCGCATCACGCGTCAAGCCCTGAGCCGCCACGCCACGGTGCTTGGGCAGTGGTGATTCGCCTGCGCGTCAGGCCGGCCCAGGCGGCGCCGGATAACTGACAGCCAGCACGTCCAGCAGTTCCACCCCACCCGGGGTTTGCAGCTTGACCTCGTCGCCCTCGCGGGCCTTGAGCAGCGCCCGGGCGATGGGTGAGATCCAGCTCACCTCGCCAGCCAGGTTGTCGGCCTCGTCGATGCCCTTGATGGTGATGGTGCGCTCTTTGCCCTGGCTGTTGGCGTAGGTCACGGTGGCGCCAAAAAAGATCTGCACATTGCCGTGGTGCTTGCAGGGGTCGGCCACCTCGGCGATCTCCAGCCGGTGGGTCAAAAAGCGGATGCGGCGATCAATTTCACGCAGGCGCTTTTTGCCGTAGAGATAGTCGCCGTTTTCAGAGCGGTCGCCGTTCTTGGCCGCCCACGACACCACCTCCACGATGCGTGGACGCTCGTCATCGATCAGCGTCAGCAACTCGGTGCGCAGGCGGTGGTAACCGGCCGGCGTGAGGTAGTTTTTGGTGCCTGCGGGCAACGGCGGCGGGCCCGGCGGGCCTTCGTCGTCTTCAGCGTCGCCATCGGGTTCGCGGGTGAAGGCTTTGTTCATCGGGAGGGTGGCCCCTTAGGCAGCGGTGAATTTAACGGGGCCTGGCACGGCGGCGAGCGCGGCGGTTCGCCACGCACCAGGCGCCGTGCCCGTCCATTTGCGGAACGCGCGGTAAAACGTGCTGGCGTCATTGAAGCCCAGCAACGCGGCTATGTCGCCCACGCTCAGGCGCCCCGCAGCCAGGTGGTGTAACGCCAAATCCCGCCGTACCTCATCCTTGAGATGGCCCCAGGTGGCGCCTTCGTCTTCAAGCCGGCGCCGCAAGGTGGCCGCAGACAGGCCCAATTCACGCGCCAGCATCAGCAGCGTGGGCGCCGGGTCACTGCGGTCCAGCGCGGCACGGCACAGGCGGCGAACCCGGTCGCTGACGCCAGTGCTGACCACTTGCTTCAAGAACACCGACTGTGGCGCATCACGCAAAAAAGCCTTGAGGCTGGCGGCGTTGACGCTGAGTTCGGCTTGCAGCACCCGGGCATCAAAATGGATCGCCGTGGCGGGCGCGTCAAAGCGCTGCAAGGGCGAAAACATGCGCCGATATTCGTCGGCGTGGGCGGGCTGCGGGTAGGCCCAGTCCACCCGCGCCAGCGGCACCCGGCGCCCGGCCAGCCAGCACAGCACGCCGTGCAGCATCACCAACAGGGTTTCATCGGCAAAGCGGCGGGCATCCTGGGTGTTGGCCGCAGTGGGGCCGGCAAGCCCCGGCGCTATGCCCGCCGCGCCGCGCCCAGCTAACGTGCCCCACAAGCCGGCGCCAACGTGGTTGCTGATCACCAGGCTGGCCGTGCCGGCGCTCACCCGCAGGGTGGCGCCCATGTCGTCAAAAAACAGGCTCAGCGCCCGCAACGCCTGGCGCAGCGCGGCGGCCACCGTGGGTTGGCCTACCAGCGCGTGGCAGAGCATGGCAAAACTGCCCACTTTCATGCGGCGCGAGTCGAGGCCAAAAAACTCGTCATCCAGCTGGTGCGCCACCACCAACCAGAGCTTGGCAAAGGCCGACGCCGGCACGCGCGCGTCGGGCACCACCAACAGCTCAGCAGCAATGCCGGCGTCAGTCAGCGCACTACGGCACTGCTGGGCGTTCAAGCGCAGCACGGCGCCCCGCACGAAGGCGATCGACACGGTGGGCGCAGCGGGATCGGCGGGCGAGTTCATGGCTTGAATCTGGCAAATTGTGTCAAAGAGATGAGCGCCGGCGCCATCGCGCGGGTGGGCCACCCGGCCTAAACTCGCGCGCACGCCCATGGCCGGATGAAAAAATCAGCCTCGCGTGCGCCTCACCGCCGCCAACCCATCAAAAAAACCTGCGACCCAACAGCAGTAGCGTGCCCAAAAACCCACCCGCCGCCCCGTTTTTCAGGAGACACACCCCATGACCGATCTGTCCGCCGACTTCAAAGCCCTGGCCCAGTACCGCCCCACGCACAAAGTGCGATTCGTGACGGCCGCCAGCTTGTTTGACGGCCACGACGCGGCCATCAACATCATGCGGCGCATCCTGCAAGGCATGGGCGCCGAGGTCATCCACCTGGGCCACAACCGCTCGGTGGACGAGGTGGTGACGGCCGCGCTGCAAGAAGACGTGCAAGGCATTGCAGTGTCCAGTTACCAAGGCGGCCACAACGAGTATTTCAGCTACATGGTTGAGCTGCTCAAGGCCAGAGGTGGCGAGCACATCCAGGTGTTTGGCGGCGGCGGCGGCGTGATCGTGCCCGGTGAGATTCGCGCTCTGGCTGACCAAGGCGTGCGCATCTTCAGCCCCGAAGACGGCCAGCGCATGGGCCTGGCCGGCATGATCGGCGAAATGATGATGCGCGCCGACCGCGACCTGACGGGCAAAGCGCCCAGCAGCTTGCAAGCCATCCAGGGCCACACCGAAGCCGCTTGGCGCTCATTGGCGCAACTCATCACGGCGCTTGAAAACGGCACCGCCGAGGCCAGCTTGCTGGCTGAACTGCACGCCGCCGCCAAGCTGTCAAACACGCCCGTGCTGGGCATCACCGGCACAGGCGGCGCGGGCAAATCCAGCCTGACCGACGAGCTGATCCGTCGTTTCCGGCTGGACCAGAACGACAGCCTGCGCATTGCCGTGATCTCGATTGACCCGTCGCGCCGCAAGAGTGGTGGCGCGCTGCTGGGCGACCGCATCCGCATGAACGCCATTGCGCCCTGGGCCCAGCCCGCCGGCTTGGCGGCGGGCGACTCGGGCCAGCGGGTCTACATGCGCAGCCTGGCCACGCGGGATACCGGCAGCGAGATCAGCGCCGCCCTGCCCGACGTGCTGGCCGCAGCCAAGGTGGCGGGGTTCGATTTGATCATCGTGGAGACCTCGGGCATCGGCCAGGGCGACGCGGCCATCGTGCCGCTGGTGGACGTGCCGATGTACGTGATGACGCCTGAATTTGGCGCCGCCAGCCAGCTCGAAAAAATCGACATGCTCGACTTTGCCGAGTTTGTGGTGATCAACAAATTTGACCGCAAGGGCGCGCCCGACGCGCTGCGCGACGTGGCCAAACAAGTGCAGCGCAACCGCGAAGCCTTCACCGTGATGCCCGACCAGATGCCGGTGTTTGGCACCATGGCCAGCCGCTTCAACGACGACGGCGTGACGGCGCTTTACCAAGCGATCAAACCCCGGCTGGCCGAACTGGGCATCCCGCTCACCGCCGGCCGTTTGCCACTGGCCGCCACCAAACACAGCACGCACCAAACGCCGGTGGTGCCCGCTGCACGCACGCGTTATCTGGCCGAGATCAGCGACGCCGTGCGGGGCTACAAAGCCCGCGCCCGCGCCCAGGCCAAGCTGGCCCGCGAGCTGCAACAACTGCGTGAAACCGCGCGCATGTTGGAGGCCGACGATGCTGCAAGAGATGGCGCCAAAAACACCGTGCTGCGCCTGGCAGACGAGCGCGACACCCGGTTTGATCCCGCCGCCAAAAAGCTGTTGGCGCAATGGCCAGCGATGCAAAAAGCCTATGCCGGCGACGAGTACGTGGTGAAGATCCGCGACAAAAAGATCCGCACCAGCCTGGTCCACACCACGCTGTCGGGCAGCAAGATTCGCAAGGTCGCCCTGCCCGGCTTCGAATGCCATGGCGAGTTGCTGAAGTGGTTGATGCTGGACAACGTGCCGGGCAGCTTCCCGTACACCGCCGGCACGTTTGCCTTTAAACGCGAAGGCGAGGACCCGACCCGCATGTTCGCCGGCGAGGGCGACGCCTTCCGCACCAACCGACGCTTCAAGCTGGTCAGCGAGGGCATGCCGGCCAAACGGCTGAGCACCGCTTTCGACTCGGTCACCCTGTACGGCAACGACCCCGACCGCCGGCCCGACATCTACGGCAAGGTGGGCAACTCGGGCGTCAGCATCGCCACGCTGGACGACCTGAAGGTGCTGTACTCGGGCTTCGACCTGTGCCACCCGGCCACCAGCGTCAGCATGACGATCAATGGGCCCGCGCCCAGCATCCTGGCGAT
>JAYWDK010000175.1:0-5506 GCA_043779845.1 Betaproteobacteria bacterium
GGCTGGCCCGCCTGCGCAGGCTTGGTCACGCCCAGTATCAGCATGTGTTCGGCCAGCCAACCGGGGTTGCTTTTTTCGGTGCTGGACGCGCCTTGGGCCGCCGCCTTGCCCATGTTGGACGCAATGCGCAGGGCAAAACATTTCTTGCCCAGCAGCGCGTTGCCGCCGTAACCCGAGCCGTAGCTCCAGATCTCGCGCGTTTCGGGGTAATGCACGATGTACTTGGTCTTGTTGCACGGCCAGGCCGCGCTTTTTTCACCCGCCTGCAGCGGCGCGCCCACGCTGTGCATGCAAGGCACAAAAGCGCCGTCGCTGCCCAGCAGGTCGATCACCGCGCGGCCCATGCGGGTCATGATGCGCATGTTGACGGCGACATAGGCGCTGTCGCTCAGCTCGATGCCGATGTGCGAGATGTGCGAGCCCAGCGGGCCCATCGAGAACGGCACCACGTACAGGGTGCGGCCCTTCATGCAGCCCTTGAACAATGCGGGCGTGCCGTCGGCCTGGCCGGTTTGCAGCACGCGGCGCATGTCGGCCGGGGCCATCCAGTTGTTGGTGGGGCCGGCGTCGTCTTTGTGCTCGGAGCAGATGTAGGTGCGGTCTTCAACCCGGGCCACGTCGCTGGGGTCGCTGCAAGCCAGGTAGCTGTTGGGGCGCAGCGCGGGGTTGAGCTTTTTGAAGGTGCCGGCAGCCACCAGATCAGCGCAGAGCCGGTCATATTCGGCTTGCGAGCCATCGCACCAGTACACGGCGTCGGCTTCGGTGAGCGCGGCCATTTCAGCCACCCAAGCCACCAGGCGAGCATGCTTGACGTAGGCGGGCACGTTGAGGCGGAGGCCTTCCATCACGGGCTGGTTCATCACAATTCCAATCATCTAAGAGTGTCAAAAACGGGATCGCACGAACCTCGGGCCGTAGGCCGCCATCAGGCGCCGTCGGGGCTCGTGCAATGCCGCATCAGCATGGGTTTTGAGGGGGGTTGGGGATGACAGGGCGGGCCGCCGTGGTAGCCGGGGCCAGCACAACTAGCGTGCGGCGGGTTACACCACAAGCACAGCAAAACGCTGCGGGGTTAGCAGCCAAGCCATTGTCAAATAAGTGTAATAGGGCTGTAACCACCGGGTGCCGGGGGGTCATGCAAATTCCGTATGAACTAATGCCTGCCTTTTGGCACTTGTCAGCGGGCAGACAGCCAATCGGCAGCCAGCCCACTGGGCGGCGGCGAGAATCGGATTCCACGCCCTCCACCGCCTGCCCATGATCAAGATCCTCAGCGTCAATACCGCCCGCGCCACGGCCCGCCTGATCGATGGCCAGCGGGTCGTCAGCGGCATCGACAAAAAGCCGGTGGCCGGGCCGGTGCTGGTACACCCGCTGGGCCTGGACGGCGACGAGCAGGCCGACCAAACCGTGCACGGTGGCTTGAGCAAAGCGGTATACGCCTACCCGGTGCTGCATTACCCGTTTTGGCAAACCGTGCGCGGCCAAGCCAAGGTGGCCGAGCCCGACGCGGTGCTGGCTTTTGGGGCGCTGGGTGAAAACCTCAGCGTGGAGGGCCTGGACGAAAACCGGCTTTGGATCGGTGACCGTCTGCGCTTGCCCAACTGCGTGCTGGCGGTGAGCGAGCCGCGCCAGCCGTGCTTCAAGTTCAACGCCGCGATGGGCTTCAACCAGGCCAGCAAGCTGATGGCGCAATCGGGCTATTGCGGCGTTTACCTGGCGGTGATGCAGACCGGCTCGGTGAGCGCGGGCGACATCGCCGAGCTGATACCCGGCCCGCGCGAGGTGAACCTGCGTGAGCTGTTCATGTCGCGCATGAAGCGCCGGCGCTGAGCGGGTGTTGTCGACATGAATGACGCCCACGCCGCCTCCAAAATTTACAACGTGGGGTAATCGGTGTATCCCGCCGCGCCGCCGCCGTACAGCGTGGCGGGGTTCAACGCGTTCAGCGGCGCGTCTTCACGCAGTCGGCGCACCAGGTCGGGGTTGCTGATGAAGGGCTTGCCAAACGCCACCAGATCGGCCGCGCCCGAGGCCACCGCCGCCATCGCCATGGCCCGGCTGTAGCCGTTGTTGACCATCCAGGCGCCGGCGTACAGCGCACGCAGCGCGGCATAGTCAAACGGCGCCACGCCCTTGTCGCTGAGGTCCCGAGCGCCACCTGTCTGGCCTTCGATCAGGTGCAAAAACGCCAGCTTCAGCGGCGCCAGCTCACGCACCACGTGGCCGTACAAGGCTGCGGCGTCGCTGTCTTGCGGTGCGTCGTTCACAGGCGTGATGGGCGACAAGCGAAGCCCCGTGCGGCCGGAGCCGATCTCGGCCACGATGGCCCGCGCCACCTCCAGCAGCAAGCGGGCGCGGTTAGGAATCGAGCCCCCATACGCATCGGTGCGGTCATTGATGCTGTCGCGCAAAAACTGCTCCAGCAAATAGCCATTGGCGCCGTGCATCTCAACGCCGTCAAAGCCCGCGTCGATGGCGTAACGCGCGGCTTGGCGGTAGGCCTCGATCACGCCCGGCAGCTCATCAGTGCGCAGCGCGCGTGGGGTGGAGCAATCCACAAAACCCTCGGTGGTGAAGGTTTTGCCCTTGGCCGCGCGGGCCGTACTGGACACCGGCGCCACGCCGCCCGGCTGCAAGCTGACATGCGAGATGCGGCCCACATGCCACAGCTGCACCACGATGCGCCCACCGGCCGCGTGTACCGCGTCGGTGATCTTGCGCCAGCCCGCCACTTGCTCTGCGGTGTAGATGCCTGGGGTGTCCAGATAGCCCTGGCCCTGGGCGCAGACCTGCGTGGCCTCGGTGATGATCAGGCCCGCCGTGGCGCGCTGCACGTAGTAATCGCGCATCAAATCATTGGGCAACTGCCCGGGCGCCCGGTTGCGGGTGAGCGGCGCCATCACGATGCGGTTGGCCAGGGCGATGTCGCCCAGTTGGAACGGGTCGAAGAGGGATGTCATGGCCGCAAGCGTAGCGCCAGGTTGGATGCCCGGATGTCACCTGAGCGCGTCCGTTTGTGATACCGCCACAATGCGCGGGCCATGGAAAACACCGACACCCTGCCCGCTAACGACCCAAGCCTTGTGCCCATCCAGATCCCCAACCTTGGCCCACTCGCCGGCCTCAAAGTGCTTGAACTCGGCCAGTTGATCGCCGGCCCGTTTGCCGGCAAAACACTCGCCGACTTTGGCGCCGAGGTGATCAAGATCGAGCCGCCCGCCACCGCCACATCTGAAGGCGGCGACCCGCTGCGCAAGTGGCGTTTGCTGCACCAGGGCACCAGCGTGTGGTGGCAAGTGCAAAGCCGCAACAAGCAAAGCGTGGTGCTGGATTTGCGCACCGAGCCAGGCCGCGCCGACGTGCGCGGGCTGGCCAATGAGGCCGACGTGCTGATCGAAAACTTCAAGCCCGGCACGATGGAAAAGTGGGGCCTGGGCTACGACACACTGGCCGCCGCCAACCCTGGCCTGATCATGCTGCGCATCAGCGGCTACGGCCAAACCGGCCCCTACCGTGACCTGCCCGGCTTTGCCGTGGTGGCGGAGGCCATGGGCGGCCTGCGCCACCTGATGGGCGAGCCCGGCCGCACGCCCGTGCGCGCCGGGGTGAGCCTGGGCGACACACTGGCCGCGCTGCATGGCGTGATCGGCGTGCTGCTGGCGCTGCAAGCGCGGCAATCGTCCATCAGCCCGCTAGCACCCAAAGGACGCGGCCAGGTGGTGGACGTAGCACTCTATGAATCCGTCTTCAACTGCATGGAAAGCCTGTTGCCCGAGCACAGCGCGTTTGGCGCCGTGCGCCAGCCTGCGGGCTCGGCCCTGCCCGGCATCGCGCCCAGCAACGCCTACCGCTGCGCCGACGGCCAGGTGGTGATTGGCGGCAACGGCGACAGCATCTTCAAGCGCTTGATGCTGGCCGTGGGCCGGCCCGATCTGGGTGACGATCCGGCACTGGCCGACAACGCGCAACGCGTTGGCCGGGTGGACGAACTGGACGCCGCGATCACCGCCTGGACCGTGCAGCGCCCCGTGGCCGAGGTGGTGGCCACGCTGCAAGCCGCCAGCGTGCCGGTGGGCCGCATCTACACCGTAGCCGACATCGCCACCGACCCGCACTACCAGGCGCGCGGCATGATCGAACACATCACCACCGCCTGCGGCCTGCCCCTGGCGGTGCCCGGCATCTGCCCGAAGCTCAGTGCCACGCCGGGCAGCATCCGCAGCGCCGCACCCACGCTGGGCCAGCACACCGCCCAGGTACTGGCTGCGCTCAAGAAACACAGGACCGATGAATGAGCCTATCGCTCTACTTGAGCGGCTTGCGGGCGCGCTTTGACAGCCAGGCACTGCATCCACCCAGGCCGGCCAGCGCCGCCGACGAGGCCTCACAACAGCAGCAACACGCCACCGCCTGGGCCGCCTTGTTGGCCTGGTGCCATGTCGGCGCCGGCCCCGGCAAGAGCCCCGCCTGGGCGCCCGGCGCCCAGCCCGATGTGGCGCAACGCCTGGCCCTGGCCAGCTTGCGAGGGCCCGACGCGGCTGGGCTGCTGGCCTTTGCCAACGCCTTTGCCCGCACGATTGATGGCAGCACCCAGCTTGACGCCCTGCCCGGGGGCGCCGCCGGCCTGGCGCTGCGCCTGGGCGTGAAGGCGCGCGACGCCCAGTGGTGGCGACAACGCCAGCCCAGTGACCCGTGGGACGCCGGCTGGGCCATCACCACGCCGCCCGCGCACCATCAACTGAAAAGCCAATTTTCGCCACGCCGGGCTACGCTCATCCTGGGTGATAGGCAAGCAGTTGAAGCGTTGCGCCCCAGCCTGGCCGCGTTGACGCAACGCAGCGCCGACTTCAGGCACCCGGTGCGCTGGTTGTGGGTGGGCGGCGAGGATGATTTGCCCGCGCCCAAGGGCATTGTGATGTCACGCCCGACGCTGGCCTGAGCCCTGCGCCGCCGGGCGCCCTCACCCCACCCGCTTCCAATCCCTGAACGCCGCAAACAGCCACGAGCGCATGCCGATCAGCAAGGTGACGGCCTTTTTGCGTGGCGGGCAGGCGCTGGTCGGCCAGGTGCGGGCCTGGGGTCACATGCGCGCTTGGCGGGCCTGGGGTCCGGGCCTGGGGTCTCTCATTTCCCATGCCCCGCACTAGGAGCCTGTCGGGCTCCTAGCACCAACCTCGGCCCACGCGATCTGACGGTTGACATGCACGGCCTGGTGCCGCATGGCCGGGCGGTAGCGGGTTGGCAGGGGAAATACAAGACCTGACCCTTGCCCCCCGACCGGGCCAGTCGAGTGCGGCGCAGGTCCAAGATGCCGGTCTTGTACGCATTCTGTGCGTAGCCCGTGAGGGCGCGTATGAAACTTTGCATGAACCACCCACTGCGGACCCGCATGGTGGGTGGTGCGGCAATCCACCGAACTTAAGCGTTTCCTGTTATAATTATCTCCGTAAGTCATTGATTTAATTGGAGAATTTGCTCTTGACAACATCAACCAACTCGGCGG
>JAYWDK010000176.1:0-14664 GCA_043779845.1 Betaproteobacteria bacterium
CCAGGCCACGGCGTGTCACCGCCACGGCATGAAACGCGGCGCCTGAAAAAAAAGGCAGGGGCTGCGCCCCTGCCTTTTTATAACGAAGCCGAAGGATTACTTCGACGCAGCGGCCGCTGCGGGCTTGGCTTCCTTCTTGTGCATTTCTTTTTCGTGCTTGGCCGCGTCGCTGGCCTTGGCGGCCGGCTCGCTGGCAGCCTTCATAGGCGCACCAGCGTGCGAAGCAGCACTGGCGTTGAATGCGATGGCAGCGAAGGCCGAGAGGATCAGGGCGGAGAAGATCTTGTTCATGGGGATACCTTGGAGATTGTGCTGCGGATGGCGCGCCGGACTGAATGTCCAGAACCTTGCCCGCATGGGCGATGAAAGGTCAGTCCTGCTGGGCCATCGCAAACGTCACGCAAACCCACCAGACCTGAGCACAACGCCCCGGCCGCACATCGGTTGACATGCCGGCACTGAATTCACCTTCCAGCACTGCGGAGATACTCCGCCGGCCCCGCACAAGCCCATGCCCTCGTTGACCACCACCGCCCTGAAACTGTTTTTGACCTGCCTGCTGGCCGTTGGCAGCGCGCTGGCGGCGCCGCGCCAGCCGGCATCGGACGCCGAGGTGCTGGAGCGCCTGCCGGCGCGTGCCCTTGACCCGCGCCAGCGCGAAATGACCGAGCTGCGCCGCAGGCTCGCCCAGCGGCCAGACGACCTGGCGCTGGCGCTGCGCCTGGCCCACCGCTATTACGCCGAGGTGGCCGCCGAGGGCGACCCGCGCTACATCGGCTACGCCCAGGCCGCCCTGGCGCCCTGGTGGAGCCTGCCCAACCCGCCGCAGCCTGTGCGGGTGATGCGCGCCATCCTGTTGCAGTTCAACCACCAGTTTGACGCCGCAATAGTCGACCTGCAGACCGCCGTCAAGGCCGATCCCGGCAACAGTGAGGCCTGGGCCTGGTTGGCGGCCATTGCCATGGTGCGGGGCGACTATGCCTTGGCGCGCAGCGCCTGCCACGCCTTGGCGCCACAAGCGGCGCCAGCCGTTGCCGCCGGCTGCCTGGCGCATGTGGACGCCACCACCGGCCACGCCGCCATGGCGGCCGACGCCTTGCGTGCCGCGCTGCGCGCGGATGTGCAAGCCAGTGCGCAGACCGATGCCGGCGAGCGCCTGTGGGCCCTCACGCGGCTGGCCGAGATCGAGCAGCGGCGGGGCCGGTACGCCCCCGCCGAAGCCCTCTACCGCGAAGCGTTAGCGCTCGGCGTGACTGACGGTTACCTGCTGGCCGCCTACGCCGACTTGTTGCTGGACCAAGGCCGCGCCACCGAGGTGTTAGCGCTGTTGCAAGGCCGCGAACGCTCGGACCTGCTGCTGCTGCGGCTGGCACTGGCGGCCAAGGCCAGCGCCGATCCGCGGCAGGCCCGCTGGCAGCGCGACCTGGCGGCGCGCTTCGACGCCGCGCGGTTGCGTGGCGACACCGTGCACCAGAAGGAGGAGTCGCGTTTTGCGCTGCAATTGCTGGGTGACGCGCCTCGCGCGCTGGCGCTGGCACGCGAAAACTACGCCGTGCAGCGTGAGCCGTCAGATGCACGCACCCTGCTCGAAGCCGCGCTGGCCGCCCGCCAGCCCCAGGCCGCCGCGCCGGTGCTGGCCTGGCTGAACAGCAGCGGCATTGAGAGCGTCGTGCTGCACGATCTGGCCAAAAAACTGGGCGCCGGGTCGTGATGGCGGCGGTGAAGTTGCCAATGAAGTGGCCAATGAAGTTGCCAACGAACTGGCAAGCGAATTTGCAAACAAAATTGCAACCCGAGTTGCAGACGCGCTTGCGTTGTCTGTGGCACGCGCTGTGGCTGGCCGGCCTGTGCCTGCTGCTGCCGGCGCAGGCCCACAAACCCTCAGACAGCTACCTGCTGCTGAAGGTCGACAGCGCGGCGGTGGGCGGCCAATGGGACATTGCGCTGCGCGACCTCGACTTTGCGCTGGGCCTGGACGCCGACGGCGACGGCCAGATCACCTGGGGCGAAGTGCGCACGCGCCACGCCGAGATCGCCGCCTACGCACTGGCGCGGCTGCGCCTGGACGCCGACGGTGCGCCGTGCACGCTGGTGGCGGGCCGGCAGTTGGTGGACGAGCACACCGACGGCACTTATGCGGTGCTCGAATTCAGCGCCCGCTGCCCCCAGGCGCCCCGCTCGCTGGCGGTGGGCTACACCTTGTTCAACGCGCTGGACCCGCAGCACCGCGGCCTGCTGCGGCTGGACTACGCCGGCCAAAGCCGCGCGGCGGTGCTGGGCCCGCAGGCGCCCACGCAGGTGTTTGAGCTCCAGGCCCTCAGCCGGCTGCGGCAGTTTCTGGACTACGCCCGCGAGGGCGTCGGGCATATCTGGGTGGGCTACGACCACATCCTGTTCCTGCTCTCGCTGCTGCTGCCGGCGGTGCTGCTGTGGGGGGCCGCGGGCTGGCGCCCGGTGGGCAAATTCCGCCCCGCCTTCATTGACGTGCTGCGCATCGTCACCGCGTTCACGGTGGCGCATTCGATCACGCTGACGCTGGCCACGCTGGGCCTGCTGGCGCCGCCGTCGCGGCTGGTGGAGTCGTCGATTGCGCTATCCGTGGTGCTGGCAGCGCTCAACAACGTCTGGCCGCTGTTCCACGCCAGGCGCTGGATGGTGGCGTTTTGCTTCGGCCTGATCCATGGCTTTGGCTTCGCCAGCGTGCTGCAGGACCTGGGCCTGCCGCGCGAGGCGCTGGTGCTCGCGCTGGTGGGCTTCAACCTGGGCGTGGAGGCTGGGCAGTTGGCCATCGTCGCGGTCTTTCTGCCGCTGGCGTTTGCCGCCCGGCGCACCCGTTTTTACCGCCGGGGGGTGCTGGTGGGGGGCTCGCTGCTGATCGCGCTGGTGGCCGGCATCTGGCTGGCCGAGCGGCTGTTCAACTTCAAGCTGCTGCCGGTTTGATGGGCCGCGGTTTGATGAGCTATTGGCGCGGCTGAACCTCGAACGCCAGGTTGAAGAAGCGGCTCTCGAACTGGTCTGGCACGCTGTCCGAGCGCCGCAGGTCGGTGCCGCGCAGCACCCAACGGCCTGCCAACGGCAGGTTGATGTGGGCGCGGCCCTCGGCGTCGGTGCGGCGCCAGATGCCCAGCGGGCTCATGTCGCCGCGCAGCTCAACCGTCTGGTCAGGCAGGGGCTGGCCGTCGCGCAGCACCTGGAAACCCAGCGTCTGGCCCACCCGCAGCGCACGCTCGTCCAGCACCACGTCCATGGCCATGGCCACCGGTTGCGCCGGGCCACTGGCGCCGCGCAGCTCGATGCGCGCGTGCTTGGCATAGCGCTCCTTCCACGGCAGCCCGGCCGCCTGCAAGCGCGCCCACTCGACGCGCACCCACGCCGGCGGGTTGATTTCGCGCAGGTAGAGCGCCACCTTGTCGGCGGGCAGCTCGACATCAAAACCCGTCTGCTGGCCCCAGCACGTGCTGGCATCGGCGCGCGGCGCCCGCAGGCGCAGCGCGGTGGCGGTCTCGCGTTGCACCCGCAGCGGCGCCGCAATGCCGTCGCTGCCGCGACAACCGCTTTGAACCAGGCTGGCGGCGCCCACCGGCACCTCCTGCACCGGAAACTGGTTGCCCGTGCCCAGCGCCAACTGCGGCGCGCCCGGCCCGGGCAGCGGCTGGAACCAGGTGTCATGCGCGCCGGCCGGGCCGGCGGCCGCGAGCGTGAGCAGCACGCCGGCCATCAAGAGGGGAGTGTTTTGCATGCACATTTGTACGCGGCCCCCGGCCCGCCGGATGCAAACCCGCGCGCACCGCCGTCTCGCCAACACCCGACTCGTTCAGCCGGGAATGCATCCAGAAATCGATTTTCGAGGGATGTACCGCAGACGAAGAACCCTGGCCGCGCTGCAATCCGCGCTCGGCGCCGAATTCACACGCCGGCTTTTAATTCACCCATGCCACGATAAGATAATCAACATTATCAACTCGTGTAATTAAATAGACGAACAGGCCGTCGCCAAAATATGGCAGCCCAGGATGCGGCCGTCCTGCCCAGCACCAACCCGCCAAAAACGGCCTCGCACCCAGGTATTCCCCCAGCATGTCCATGCACGCCAACGCCATGCCCCCCAAAGACCCACGCACCCTGGCCGCCAAGCGAGCGCGCGGGCGCCCCAAGGGATCCAAAACGCGCACGCTACGCCATGACGGCGCTTTGGGCGTGCACCACTTCGCCTTTCTGCGCTGCTGGTTTCTGGGGCTGGACTTGCGCGACGCCTGGCGGCGCTACATGGCCTTCGCTGAACTCAGCGATGACCTGCGCCACGTCGAACACCGGCGCGCCGCCCTGCTCGGCCAGGTGCTCGACGCCGGCCACCAACTGAACCTGGCACTGGCCCCCGAGCGCCAAATCACGCGCCAACTCGAACTGCTCGCCCGCGAGCCCTTCTCGCCCTCGAAAGCGCCCCTGCCCAGCCTGGACGATTTCATAGACGCCCAGGCGCTGGACCGCGAGTTTTATTCCGAGGCCGAACTGCTGCGGGAGTACCGCGATTTTTATCATCTCGACACCGTGACGGATGGGCAGAACCGGCAAGACGGGCCCGCGCCCGGTGGCCCGTCGGTGGCATCCAGCCCGGCGGAGGTCCAGGTCCAGGTGCATGCGCTGAATCAGCTGCAAACCCTGCTCGCCCACCCACCCGAGGCCTGCGACCGACTGGACCGATGGTTGTGCCCTGCCCTGTGTCAGCGCCTGAAAACCGCCGGCATTGGCAGCCTGGGCGCGCTGGCAGGCACGGTGCGCGTGCATGGCTACAACTGGTTCACCCGCGCCCCGGGCCTGGGCGCAACCCGGGCGCGTTGCCTGGTGGACTGGCTGGCGCCGTTGGCGGCCGGTTTTGGGCAGCCCATCCCCGAGCACGCGCTCGCAGCGCCGCAACGCCAACGCGCGTTGCGCGGTTCAACCCTGAGCAAGCTGGTGATCCCCACGCGTTTTGGCATCGTGGCGCTGGCCGGGCTGGCGGTGCCGCCGGCGCTGGCCGGGCGGGTGGTGGGTGGGCAATCCGCCTCGGGCCGGTTCGCCACCAACATGCCCAACCACCTGGGCGCAGCCGACGACTTGCAGGCGCTGCAAGCCTGGCTCAAGACCTACGAAGAATCCAAACCCACCCACCGGGCTTACGCCAAAGAGGTGGAGCGCTTTTACCTGTGGTGCCTGCACGAGCGCCAAAAGCCGCTTTCGTCCATCGACTCGATGGACTGCCTGGCCTATCGCGAGTTTCTCAACAACTTGCCACCGGCCTGGATCAACCCCGCGCCCACGCCCAAGCTGGACCCAGCCTGGCGGCCGTTTCGAGGGCCCTTGAGCACCCGTTCACAAAAGTACGCGCTGGTGGTGATTCAAGCGCTGTTCGACGGGCTGGCCTCGGCCAATTACCTGGTGGGCAACCCGATGAAAGCCATCAACAAAAACGTCAATACACGCCAAGGTGGCAGCCCGCTGGAGCGCTCGTTCACCGACAACGAGTGGGCGTTTGTGCTGACGCAGGTTGGCGCAGTGCAAGACAAACCTGACACCGTGGGCGGGCGCCCGCGTGCCCAGGCCGAGGCGCTGCGCATCCGGCTGATCCTGGAGATGCTGGCGAGCACTGGGCTGCGCCTGGCCGAGATTGCCGGCGCCACGCTGGACGCGATCAGCGAGGTGCGGGTTGACGGTGAGTTGGAGACGGCCCTGGTGATCAAGGTGCTGGGCAAGGGCAACAAGCAGCGCGAGGTGCCCGTGGGCGACGACATCATGGTGCTGATCCGCCAGCACCACGCGCACGCGGCGGCCATCGCCCCCCTGCCCTGCCCCGCGCCCATCATCTGCACCTTGGGCAAGCAACCCCAAAAATGGCTGGATGGCGAGGATGGCGCCGTGCGGCTGGAACCCAAGCCCACACCCGCAGTGCGTGCACTCAGCTCGACCGGCCTGTACCTGACGCTCAAGCGCTTTTTCAGGCGCATCAGCCAGCAGGCTTTTGCGGTGGATGGTTTGTCTCGTGAGCGATTTTTGGCCGCGTCAACACATTGGTTGCGGCACACTTTTGGGCGTCGGGGGGCGGCCGCCGGGGTGCCCATCGAGGTGCTGCGCCAAGCGTTTGGGCACGCCAGCCTGAACACGACCAGCGTCTACGTGACGACCGAGCGCTCCCGGATGATCACCGAGCTGCGCCGCATGAAAAAGCCGCCCGGAGTGGCTTGAAGAATCCGGGTGCGGCGCCGGCCACATCGCCCACCACAAAAACAAAGGGGGTGGAACCGTTCCACCCCCCTCGCTACCGAAGCGCTGGCCACAGCGCAAGCCACAGCCTCAGGCCTTGTTTTTGGATTCCGTTTTCAGAAACCCTTCCATCATTTTGGCCAAAGCAGACAAACGCTTTGCCGGCAAGATGCCCGCCGCGATGCACACCACAACCTCGCCGTTGGCGCCTTGGGTGACTGCGCCCGCAACCGCGCCGCCCAGCTCGAAGGTGATCGGCGCAGGGGGGTGGAACGGTTCCACCCCCTGCCCGGCTGCGGCCAGCAATCGGTCAAAAACGGCCTTTGCTTTGCGGTCTGCGGGGCCGGACGCCAGCGCCTGCGCGCAGGCAAGCACCGCCTCTCTATTGGCCGCCAGCGCCTGACCCAAGGGTTTGGCCCAGCGGAATTGCAACGCCAGCGGTGACGCAAAAGCCCGCACCAATTGTTCAGGCAGCTCAGCCAGTGAAAGTGCCTTGCCCAGCGCGCTCAGGTCAACGCCAACAGCGTCGGCCAGTTTCCGGTTGGACGGGAACAAGCCTTGTTGGAGCGCCCTGCGATACATCGTGCCTTGCTCCCAGGCCGACAGATCCTTGCGTCCGCGATTCTCGCGGTCCATCTCCACAAACAAGGTGCGGTCGTCCAGGTTGTCCACCACAGCCAGCACGGGCAGGCCTAACTCCAGGCAAGCGCGGTGCCGGCGGTGGCCAAAAACCACCTCATACCGCGCCGCGTCAAGCCCGGACGCCCCAACCCGGCGCACCTTGATCGCCTGCACGTTGCCGCCAGCGCTCTCGATTTCCGCGCGCAGCGCCGCAAACTCCGGGCCGACATAGTTCAGGTCGTGGCGGTTCGCAAACTTGCTGGCGTTCACCAGTTTCGGATCGATGAGCCTGGCCGCCTTGGCGCCGTCCCATTGCGCCAGATCGACCAAGGCGTCGTTCAATTGCCCACGCACCAACTCGGTTTCGCCCGCTCTGGCGCGCAAGGATTCGTTCTCACGCATCATCTCGGACCGGGCGTCGTTGGCAAACGCCATCATCGCGCCGGGCGCCGTTTTTGGCCGATTGATCGCCTCGGTGGGGGCCACATTGGCCGGCGTCAGCGCGCTGGGCAGGGCGCTGAAATCGAGTTTGGCCGCCTTGGCGGTTAGCTTGTTGCTGGCCATTTCACGCTCCCATCTGCTCAATCTGCATCGCCCAAACCGCCACCACTTGCTGCTCGACCAGCTCACACATGCGGTCGTAGGCGTCGCGTGCGCGTGCAAACGTTTTTGCATTCATGGCGCCGCGAGGCAAGTCATACACCGTGCCAAACTCTGCCGACGCGTTGGCGGTTACCGCCGTCTTCGGGATCTCGATGGGCAAAACCTTCTCGGTATACGCCTCAAGCACCCATTGCCGAACCACGGAACTGGCGGCGTCGGATGACTCCACCCGGGACAGCAGCACGTCGATGAACTCGAAGGTTTTGTCTTGCCCACGGCTGCGAATCAGCTGGTTGCACAGGTCGCTGAACAAGTCCCAAAACTGGGCCGACGACGCAAAGTCCAGCGCCGAGGGTGGCAATGGCATGATCACGCCATCGGCCGCCATCAAGGCGTTGATCGTCACGTACGACAGGGCAGGGGGGGTGTCGATGACGATCACGTCGTAGTCGGCACGGGCTTGGTCCAGGCCCCGGTCCAGGCAGCGCCAAAACTCAAACCCCGGGTCGCGTGTTTGCCGGGCAGGCAGTGCAAATTCAGCGCCAAAAAGAAGCGGGGCGGCGCAAACCAGGTCAATGCCGGGCCAATAGCTGGGGCGGATGGCGTAGCCCAGGTCTTCTTGCTCGCCGGCAAACAACAACATGGCGGTGTGCTCGTGCTCAACCTCGGCGTCGGGCAGCACGCCAAACAAGGTGGTTGCCGACCCTTGCGGATCAAGATCAACCACCAACACCCGGTGGCCGCGCATGGACAGCCCCTGCGCCAATGTCACCGCCGAGGTGGTCTTGGCGACGCCGCCTTTGAAATTGGCCACCGTGATGGTGATGCCCGCTGCGTTCGTGGGGCGCAAGTGCGCCCCACGAAAAGCCCGAACCCAAATTCGCGCATCGGCCATCGTCCATTCACGGCGGTTGCCAACAATCTCGCCCTCGGGAAGATCCCCACGCGTCAGCCGATAGCTGATCTTGCTTTTGTCGACGCCACACAGTATGGCCAGTTGCGAAGCGCCGACATTGGGGGCCGTTTTTTTGGAGGTCGGGGACAACATCGTGGCCCGTATCTGCTTCATCATGGCCGCGATGCGCGCGGCTTGCAGCTCGATGTCGGCCAGCGATTGGCGCCGGATCAGCGCATTGCCTGATCGGCCAGCTTGCGTGTAATGCGGTTTTTTGCTTTCCATCGAATTACCTTTGAACTTCCGTCATAGCTTCGATTATGCGATTGGCCTATCAAAAATCGCATGCACTTGACGCCATTGGGATGCTTCGACTTTGGATTGTGCGATTTGCCTTGGGGTTTTGGGCTGCCATTTTTTGTCGACATCTCCCGAGATTCAAATAAGTCTTTAAAGACTTCAATCGATTAAGCGCTTGTGGATAAGTTTAAAATCTGTTTATTTTCAATAACTTACAGGCTATTCGACGAGTTTGGCTGTCCGTGATTTACCCGGTTCGGTCCCACTTTTACCCGGTGTTGTCCGGCCGCTACCCGGTCGTTGTCCCCGATGTACCCGGGCAGCGCCTGCGCTTTGATCGACCGCCAACAAGCACGCAAACGGTGCATCACCAGCGATAGACATCGGCGTAAACCGTTTGGCACATCGGGTTGGGTCGGCGGGTGGCTTGAATTTGGCGGCAACTGAGGGGCACTGTCCACGGTTTTACCGCCAACGTGATGCTGTTTTGGCGCCATGTGTCCGCCAATTAACCGGCCTTGTGAGCTCGGCCCAGTTGACTGCCGTCCAAGGAGCTCTGGACATATGATGCGCCATGAACAGTTATTCCCCTGCTTCTGTGGGCGATGTGGCGCCAGCCGTCGGAGGCGACAACCTGGCGCTGCGCAAGCCTCACGAGATGATCGTGTTGATGCCGCGCACCAGGCGCGTGACGCTCACGGGCCGCCGCATTTACAACGTGTTGCTGCAAGTGGCGCAATCACGGTTGAAGGCCATGGTCGAGATGCCCACGGCCGACTACCTGTTCGAAGCGCCGTTGCCCGCCATTTTGCGCACCACCGGATCCAGCGGCGAGGACCGCACGGCAGCCAAGCGCTACCTGCGCGAGATGTGCGGTTTGGAGGTCGATTGGGAGTCGACGGCGCCGGGCGAGGGCCTTCAGTGGCGCAGCTTTTCAATGCTGTCCGAGGTGGCCATCGAGATTCGCAACGGTGAGAACTGGGTGCTGTGGTCGTATCCGCCCACGGTGATGGCGTCCTTGAAGGAGCCCCAGCGCTGGGCCCGCATTGACTTGGCCATCCTGGCCCGCCTTGGCACCTACGCGGCCCTGGCCTTGTACGAGATTTGCGCCAGGTACCGCGACAACCCCTCGGGCGTGACCAGCCGCAAGCCGGTGAAGTGGTGGGCCGACGCCCTGAGCCAGGCTCCGGCCGGCACTGAGCGCCGCGAATGGCGCAAGTTCAAGAGCGAGCGCGTCAAAGCCGCCATCGACGAGATCAATCATGAAACCGATCTTGAGATTGAAATCATCGAACACCGGCAGGGCAGGGCGGTCGAAGAAGTGCAGTTTTCGGTGCGCCGAAAACGCCAAGAACCTCGGGGAAAAGGGCAAGACAAGGCACCGGTTGATGCCAACCTGGTGCTGCGGGCTGAATCGCTGGGCGTGCGCGAGGTCAAGCTCGATGGCTTGATCAGCGAGTTTGGCGAAGACGCCGTGGCCGAGAAGATCCAGGTTCTGGAGCGGCGCACCACCGACAACCGATTGCGTGGCGTGGACAACGCCTATTCCTACTTGCGCTCGCTGTTGCGCAACGACAACCCCGACAACCCCGTCACCTTGGCCGTTAGCCCGCAGCCCGCTGCGGCCTTGGCGGCGGCTGGGGTGGCAGCGTCGGCGGCCTCCGCTGCGCTCGGGCATGAAGAGCCCGCCGGCCAGTGGCTGCTTGGCCGTATTGCCGAAATGAAGGCTGAGTTCTCAGCGCTTGATGCCGTGCAGCGGCAGCCGTGGGTACACGCCGCGCTGGCCGAACTGGGCGCCAAGGGCCTGCGCAGCGCGGTGATTACACGCCGTGCCGCGCAGGGCGACGTGCTGCACGGCATGCTGGGCTCGGTCATCGTCAAGCTCTACGCCACGGCCCACCACGGCGCCAGCTGGGACCAACCACCACCGCCCGAATCTGTCACCCCGAAGGTGCCCGCCGAGCGCTGAGCCAAGGCGCAGCGCTTGCCGGTTTGCGGGTTACATCACACCCGACGTGATGGGCAGAAACCAACCGATGACCCCGAAGAAAGACAGCCCGTTGATCAAGCCAGGCACAACAAACACGTTTCATTCGTCTGGGCCATGCCGTCAAAGTGCTGCGTGATTTTTTCAAGCGCGGCAACTGCGCCGACGTGATCTTGCCCGTGAGTGCTGCGCCGCATGGACACCGTGCTGGACAGCGACTCAGCATGGTGCCCCGCGTCACGCAGGTCTGCAAACAGCTTGTCGAGAACGCGTCGTTCAGACCTTATGTGGGTGACCTGGTTTATTGCACGACAAATCGACTGTCCGTTCAAACAAGCCAGGTTGGCCGCCACCTGTCTGTCCTATTCATTGCCTGCATGAATGCATGCAAACATGCATTTTGAAAAGTAGCGCTGAGAATTTCAGCTGCATGAAGCTCTGTTGCGTGAACCGGGCGTGTTCGATTGAGCCGTACCGACCACCAAAGCGACCTGTCGCCCGTCGACAAACTTGCGCTTAAACACGAAACCGACGTCTTCGACTGCCACAGACGAGCTCAGCCATTTTCTCAAGTGGGGCAGTTCCGGCTGTTCGCGCGGGTTGATGGCGCAGCCATGGCCCCGCGCGCTCGTCAGGGGCCCCAGGACGGCGAATGCCGTGGTGGGGGAGGGGCCCGCGGCATGGGCGGCACGCCGATGCCGCTGGCTGGCCTTGGCTGTTGGCATCAGGGGGCGTTACCGGCTGGCCGAGATGCCCGACGCGCAGCGGCGATGCCTGCCAAGGCGTGACTGAGACTTGGGGCGCTCTGCGCCTAGGAGCCTGTCGGACGACAACGCATCGCCTTGTATACGCGCATACATGCAGGCCAAGCGATCCAGGGTTTTGGCTTGTCATGACATAGCACTTAGTGCTATATATTGAACTCAGGGAGACAGCGGATGGCGATATACAAGACCCGATGGTTCGACCGTTGGGCACGCAAAGAAGGGCTGGCCGCACCGAGCTTTTGCGCGGCCGTGCGCGAGATGGCGGCCGGGTTGTACGAGGCCGACCTCGGCGGCGGCCTCGTCAAGAAGCGGATCGCGCGGCCAGGACAGGGCAAGAGTGGCGGCTTTCGTACGCTGGTCGTCACGAACAAGGGGGATCGCTGGGTCTTCGTGTTCGGCTTCCCGAAGAACGAGCGCAGCAACATCGACAAGGACGAAGAACAAGCCTTGAAGGGTGTTGCTGCACATCTGCTGTCACTGACGGCGCAGGCGATCGGCAAGGCACAGCGTGCCGGTGAATTGATAGAGGTAGATTGCGATGAGAAAGACTAAATCACCCATTCTTGAGGCCGTCCACGAGACCGCTACGGGCCTGCACAAGGCCGGCGTGATGGATCAGGTGACGCTGCGCGAATTCGACCGCCTGTGCCTGCCACCGGTCGAGCCGCTGGAGCCCAAGCAGATCAAGCACATCCGCGAAACCTCGCGAGTGAGCCAGGCCGTCTTTGCCGCATTGCTCAACACCAGCCTGTCGACGGTGCAGAAGTGGGAGATCGGCCAGAAGCGCCCGACTGGCACCGCCCTCAAGCTGCTGCACCTGGTGCAAAAGCGGGGGCTCGAAATCGTCGCCTGAAACCCGATTGCGGGGCAGGGTGATAAACGCCATTTTCAGCGGATCATGCTCGCTGAAGCGGCCGTGACAAGCCGGCGTCGTCCAGCACGTTGAGCAAGGCAATCACGAGATTGGGGATGCGCCCGGCCCGCAACACCTTGTTCGTGCGCTCGGCCTCAGTCAGCGCGTCGCGCGCAGCGATGCCAGGCGCGACTCAAGCGCTTGTTTGCGAGGGCTGTACTCGGTGAAGATGCGTCCGGTCTGCGCTGACCGGGGGCCCAAGCGTTCTTGGGTGCGTCGGCGTGGCCGGGTCTTGACCAGGTACTCGTAGTCGCCCTCGCGCTTCCAGTACATGGCGCCAGCGTAGGGCAGCGCCTGCGCCTTCACGCGTTGAAACTCAGTGAACACCGTCGTCGAGTCGATGACTTGACGCGTCGCGTTTTCAGGGAGTGCGATGTAGTTCATCACCGCAAATTTATAAAACGCAATTTTTTGCGGTGAATAGAACACTCGCACAACACTCGGTCTGCGCATCCCGCCCGGCCGCCAACCCTGGGCGGAAAGGCAGCCGCAGGGCTGGCTCGGTGCCCGGCACGCCTCGGCGTGCCTACTGGCGTACCTTCGTGCTGCGCACTCCGGAATTCGCCCTTGGGGCGGCCCGGCGTGCTCATGTCACCAGCAGCATCTGCGTGCCGCCGTCCTCGCCTTCTGCGGCTGGCACCTGATAACCCATGATCCGGTAGCCCTGTTGGCGCTTGTGCCACATGCGCATCATCGCGGGGTGCCCCGTGTCAATGCAGTCGATGATGCGAACGTCCGCCTTGCCAGCATGCTGGCGGTGAAGCCGGCCCGCGTACTGCTGCAAGGTGCCCTTCCAGGACACCGGCATCGCCAATACCAGCGTGTCCAAGGGCGGGTGGTCAAAGCCTTCGCCCACCAGCTTGCCGGTGGCCAGCGGCACCCGTGGCGCATCGGGCGGCATCGCTTCCGCGCGGGTGCTTTTGCAGCGGCAGAGCAATCAGGTTGCCAAAACCACCCTTGGGCATCGTGTCCTGGTTCGGGAACAGCCGGTCGTATGAGGCCAGCGTGAGCTGCCGGGTGCGCGCACAGGTGTGGCTGATGAGGGCCGTGGCCAGCCTGCGCGCATCGCGGGCCGATACCGGTGCCGAGAAAAAGATCCACGCATGCGCGCCCTTGCCCGAGCGAGAAATCTCCAGCGCCACCGGCACGCCCAAGTCGGCGCAAGCCAGCGCAAACCCACTGGCGTCATCACGCCAGCGGGCTTCGTCAAAGTCAACAGCCACAAAGTGGCAGGTGTCGTCCGGCAACAGGGCATACACGCCAACCGTTTGATCACCCGCCAGATGCCGGTAGATCACGGCATCGCTCAGCGCGATCAACAGTCGGTTGCCGCAGTCTGAGCACTTGATGCGGGGTTTATCGCACACGCCCACTCGCCACTCATTGGCGCAAGCCGGTGCGTAGCCCGCCTTGCCCGAGGCCTTGCTTTCCCAGCGAACGGGGTAAACATCGGTGCGGCCCTTGAACAAGCGGGCGAACAAGGCGAGCTTGTCGGCCGTGGACAAACGCTGCGGTTCGCGGCCCGGCAACGCAGCCGGCGCACCTGCGGACGTCGGCGCGTTTGCCGCCATGGCTGTCTCAGGCGACGCCACCCTGTCAAGGCGCCACGCCACGCCCCGAGCGTCCAGCAAGGCCACCAAGCGGTTGTTCTCCGCCTGGAGCGCCACCAACTGTTCAGACAAGTGCATGCTCGGCCAATCGTTGCGCCATCAAGCCTCGCCGCCTAGGAGCCTGTCGAGCTTGGGGTCGTGAGTTGATAAACCAGGTCACCCACATAACGCCTGAACGACGCGTTCTCGTTGGAGTGTTTGTACACCTGAATACGCCTGCGGGCGTCGGGTGCGGCGTTCACCAGGGCTTTGGCGTCGGGTGCGTCGGTGTCACGGATGTGGTTTTCGGCATCGCTGTTGGATTCAGCCGAAGCACTGGCACCCTGTCCATTCAACGTCTCGAATGGGTTGGAGATCAGCGATCACGTCGGACTCCCCTTCTTCTTCAGCTGGCGCGCCGGCACAACTGCAACCGGCAACGGTTCGGACTTCACCGCCGGATCATTCAACGCATAGAACTCATGCAGCTTGGCCGCCAGCATCTGCTTGTCCGGTAGCTGGGTCTGGTACTGCGCCACCAACGCCGGTGAGAGCGAGCGGCTCAGCGCGTACTCCACCACCTCGCTGTCCTTGGACGCACACAGCAGCACGCCGATGGCCGGGTTCTCGTGCGGCTTGCACACGTCGCGGTCCAGCGCTTCGAGGTAGAAGTTCAGCTTGCCCAGGTGCTCGGGCTCGAACCGGTCCACCTTCAGTTCGATGGCCACCAGGCAGTTCAGGCCCCGGTGGAA
>JAYWDK010000177.1:0-5504 GCA_043779845.1 Betaproteobacteria bacterium
TTGTTGGCGCTCAGGCGCCCCGAGATGCCGGTCTGGATCGTGATCAGGCGTGAGCCCGCCACGGTGGTGCCCGTGACCAGCGACGGCGCGACGATGGGATTGCCCGTCTTGGCGGTGACCGGGCTCTTGACCACGTGCACGCCATCCGTCCAGGTGAGCGAGCCATAGTTCCACGCGTTGGCCACGGCGGTGGTGGCCGTCAACTTCAGCGTGAAGGTTTTGGTCTGGCCCGGGGCCAGGGTGAGCGAGGCCGGCGTCACCACGGGGGTGAAACCCGGCACCGTGGCGCTGGAGGTGTAGGTGGCGGAAGACGTGCCCACGTTGGTCACTTTGCGCGTGACCGTGACGTTGCCGGAGATCGACCCGACCGTGATGCTGGGCAGGTTGAAGTTGTAGGTCTGGTCCAGGGTGCCGAAAGTGGTGCAATCAGACGCTGGCGAAACCGCCGCCTTGTTGACCTTGCACTGGTAGCGGATGTAATCCGCCGTGCCGGCGTCGTACACCAGGCCCGGGTCAACCGCCTTGTTGGGCACCACGTGGCCTGCACCTTGCGCCCACGGCAGCAAGCCGTTTTGAGCACCCGCCAAACCGTCAGTCAAGGTGGTGGTGGCGGTGGTCATCAAGGATGATTTGATGGCCGCAGGTGACCACGTGGGGTGGGCCTGGCGCAGCAGCGCGGCCAAGCCGGCCACGTGCGGGCTGGACATCGACGTGCCCTGGTACGAGGCCCAATCCGGCGGCGGCACCAGCGTGCCATTGGCCACGGCATCACGCTGGGCCGCACTCAGACCGGGCGTCACGGTGGCGATGATGTCCACGCCCGGTGCCGTCAGGTCCGGCTTGAGCATGTTGTCGTCACCCGCGTTGGGCCCGCGTGACGAGAAGCCCGCCATCACCGGCGCAGGCTGGGTGCCGATGAAGAAGGTGCCGATGGCCGCCGTGCTGCCAGCCAGTGGTGCATAGGCCTTGATCAGTGCGCCGTCGGCCGCCGTCACGTGCACGGTGGGCACCGAGTGCAGCTCGGCCACCAGGCCCCCGCCGTTGTCCACCAGCACCATGCCCACGCCACCGGCAGTGGCCACCGTGAGACTCTTTTCAACCCGGGCGTTGGTGCCGCGGGTGCACACCACCACCTTGCCGGCCGCCTTGGCCGGATCCAGCGTAGGCAAGCCGCCGCTGTTCAAGAAGCACAGGTTGGCGTCTGAGGTGCTGGCGGTTGCGGCTTTGGCATCCACCGACAAGATCATGGGCGACGCACCCAGCGCGGTGGCGTTCATGGACGCGCCCGTGTAGGTTGCGCCATTGCCCAAAGTGACCGTGCCCTTGAGCGCGCGGTCGTGGGTGGACGCGGCCACGGTGGTCAACCAGGGACTGATGTGCGCCACGGACGCCGCCGGACCGCTGTTGCCGGCCGAGGCCGCCACAAACACGCCCGCGTTGGTCGCGCGCAAAAAGGCCTGCTCCACCGGATCGTTGACGTTGGTCAGGCTGCCGCTGATCGAGTAGTTGATGACGTGCACGCCGTCCGCCACGGCCTTGTCGATGGCCGACATGCTGTCGGAGGTGAAGCAGGAGTTTTGGCTGCCGGTGCCGTCGGTGGCGGCCGCGTTGACGTAGGTGTAGCAAACCTTGTAGGCGGCGATGCGCGCGCGCGGCGCCATGCCCGAGGCCGGGCCCATGCTCAGCCCGCCGATAACTGCCGGGGCGTTGCTGTTGCCCCCTGCGGTGGATGAGGTGTGCGAGCCATGGCCACCATGGCCCGTGGCGCCAGCCACCGAGTCACGCGGTGAATAAAACTCGGTCCAGTGCTTGACCGCGCCGGATGCGATGAAACCCGCGTTGAAAAACTGCGCGCCGATGAGCTTGTTGTTGCAGTGCTGGGCCGCCACAAAGCCCTCGCCCGCCACCGTGGAGCAGCTGCCCAGCCAGCCAGCAGGCGCCGCGCCATAAGCCAGCGTGCCGCCGCTGAACACCGGATTGCCGGCGTTCACGCGGTCAGCGTATGACGGGCTCTCGGGCCAAATGCCCCCGTCAACCACGCCGATGACGATGTCTTCGCCCTTGAGCGCGAAGCCCGCCACGGTTTGTGACCACAGGCCGCCGGGCGCCTTCAGGCCCAAAAACGTGGGCGTTGAAATCGTGTCGAGCTTGCGGGCTTCGTCCACGTGCACCGCCACCACCAGCGGGCTGGCCTGCAGGGCAGCCACTTCGGCATCGGTCAGCTTGGCGGCAAAGCCGTTGTAGACCGTGTCGTACTTGGCCACGATAGGTGCACCGCGCACCAGCGCCGCCACGGTGTTGTGCTGGTTGTCGAGAAAGCCCTTGTAGGCCAGCGCGGCAGACGAACGCGCATTGAAGCGCGCGCCGGCCACCGGTTTGGTGGCCGCAAAACCGGTCACGTTGCCGGTGTAGCTGGCGGCCGGCTCGGCAGCCAGTTGCACGATGTAGGTGCGGCGGATATCCCCCGCAGCGTGGGTGGCCAGGCTGGCGCAAAGCACCAGCGAAGCCAGGGACACTTGAAGCAGTTTCATGACGAATCCTTGATTTTTGACGGGACGGCGTGGACGCCGGGCCTCAAATCGAACGCCGACGCAGGCTGGACGCCCCGGCTGCGGCCAGGCCCACCAGGCCCAGCATCAGCCAAGCGTTGGGCTCGGGCACGAAGTTGACGTTGTCGAGCGCAAACTGGGCTGTGTCCAGGCTGCGCGAACAGCTACCGGCTGCGTTGCAGGCGAAGCCCCGAAAGGCCACAAAGTCGAAATTGGTGTTCTTGAACGCGTCGCTGGCGTAGTAGGTGCTGAAGCTGTAAGCCCCGGCGCTGGGGCCAGGCAGCAAAAAATCTTGCTGGGCGGCTACAGCGCCATTGATATAGCCCTCAAGGCGCAGCAGCAAGGCGGTGGGCGGCACCGTGACGCCAGAGGCCGCGATAAAGCTGGCATCAAATTGCACAACATTGACGGCCCCGCCGTCCAGGCGGCCAAAAGCGGGCAGGCCGTCGTTCAGCGACGCCAAAAAGTTGGTGGCATCGTTGGTCGGGCAAACCAAGCTGAAACAGGTGTTGGCCACATCGGAACCGTCGACGATGGCGCCGACAAAATCACCGGGTAGCGCGCCCGCCTTGGTGGACAGCGTGTCGATCCAAAACGTGGATTGATAGAACTCATCGCCGTTGCCCAGAAGCGGCATCGATGTCGCAAAGGGCGAGTCGGCCAAGCCATCAAATGTCACGACCGCAGCTTGCGCCGCGCCCAGACTGGCCAGCATCGCTGCCGCCACGGTTGCCTTCAACAGCATTTTCATGTTCTGACCTTTTCCCAATGGTTTGGGGTTGCACACCACTGCCCAACTTGAGCCAGCACGTCCTGGTGATACCGGGCCACCCGCTCAGCAAAGCGCATAGACCGTGAAGTTCTTGTTAACGCTTTTCACGGCAATTGAAAATCAATTCTCATTCGTGAAATATGACCTTGGCATCATGAATTCCCCGTCCCCCCCGAGTCAGGGGGGGCCGTAAAAACTCGATGCCTTGGCGATAGACATGCCGCCTCGGCCATGCGCGGGCTTTCAGCCCGCCCCCGCCAAAACCTGGCGTCGAAACGCCAAAAGTGCGTCCGGCTGCGCCGCCTTGGTGCTCATTGCCGCTTGTTCTGGTGCCTGCCGCTCGCGCCACCAGCCCACGCATAAACTGCGCCACATGACCCTCACCGAGCTTCGCTACATCGTCGCGGTGGCCCGCGAAAAACACTTTGGCCATGCCGCCGAGGCCTGCTTTGTGTCGCAGCCCACCTTGAGCGTGGCGATCAAGAAGCTCGAAGAAGAGCTGGACGTCAAGCTGTTCGAGCGCGGCGCCAGCGAGGTGAGCGTGACGCCGCTGGGCGAGGCCATCGTGCGCCAGGCCCAGTCAGTGCTGGAGCAAGCGGCGGCCATCAAGGAGATCGCCAAACGCGGCAAAGACCCACTCAACGGGCCGCTGCGATTGGGCATTATTTACACCATCGGCCCGTATTTGCTGCCCGAGCTGGTGAAGCACACCATTGCCATGACACCGCAGATGCCGCTGATGTTGCAAGAGAACTTCACCGTCAAGCTGCTGGACATGCTGCGCGTCGGCGAGCTGGATTGCGCGATCCTGGCCGAGCCGTTTCCGGACACCGGGCTGGCGATGGCGCCGCTCTACGACGAGCCGTTCATGGTGGCCGTGCCCACCAGCCACCCGCTGGCCCAGCGCGCCAGCATTGGCGCCGAGGAGCTCAAAAAAGAGACCATGCTGTTGCTGGGCACTGGCCACTGTTTCAGGGATCACGTGCTGGAGGTGTGCCCCGAATTTGCCCGCTTCGCCAGCAATGCCGAAGGCATTCGCAAGAGCTTTGAAGGCTCGTCGCTGGAGACCATCCGCTACATGGTGGCCTCGGGTATGGGCATCACCGTGGTGCCGCAACTCAGTGCGCGCAGTTTTGACCGCGCCGACGGGCCGTCGCACGTCACCTACATCCCGTTTGACGCCCCCGTGCCCAGCCGCCGCGTGGTGCTGGCCTGGCGCCGCAGCTTCACCCGCTACGAGGCCATCGCGGCGCTGCGCAACGCGGTGTATGCCTGCAAGCTGGACGGGGTTGAGCGGCTCACGTCCTGAGCGCGGGCCCAGCGCCGCGCGCGGCCGGCCGGCTCACGAAACAGGCTCAAAAACAAGTTTGGCTATCGCTGCAAGCTGACTATTCAATTGGCGCGGCCGATTGCTTTTGCCTAATCTCCGTGACATCCCGGCGCCTGATTCGTTACGAACCTCAGCCTGGCTCACCCTATGCGCTTGTCGCCCCCTATGCTGGCTGCTGTCAGAACCGAGGGGCCCACCATGCCGATGAACCGCATCCAGTTCCAACCCGGGGTGTCGCTGCCGGATTTCTTCACCCGGTACGGCAGCGAGGAGCAGTGCGCCGCAGCGCTCAGAGCGATGCGCTGGCCAGATGGGTTTCGTTGCCCGCGCTGCAACTGCGCGCAGCACTACGTGGGCCACGGGGCGCGCAAGCTGTTTCAGTGTCAGTCCTGCCGTCACCAGACTTCGCTGACGGCTGGCACGGTGTTGGACAGCACCAAGCTGCCGCTGCGCACCTGGTTCCTGGCCACCTACCTCATCAGTCAAGACAAGACCGGCCTGTCGTCGCTGGCGCTCATGCGCCACTTGGGCACCAGCTACCGCACCGCCTGGCTGGTGCGCCACAAGCTGATGGCAGCCATGGCCGAGCGTGATGCCCTGGAACCCCTTGCCGGCAACGGGCAACTCGACGACGCCTACCTCGGTGGTGAGCGCCCAAGCGTGGGCGGGCGTGGGTCGCCCAACAAAGTGCCCATCGTCGCTGCGGTATCAACCAGCGACGCCGGTCACCCCATGCGAGTCAAGCTCGCCGCGGCCGGCAGCTTTACCCGGGAGGCCATCGCCACCTGGGCCAAGGCCAATCTGCTGCCCGGCTGCGACGTCCGCAGCGACGGCTTGGCCTGTTTTGCCGGTG
>JAYWDK010000178.1:0-5483 GCA_043779845.1 Betaproteobacteria bacterium
GGCGCCACGCGCGTTGAGTTTTGCCATACCGAGCACCAGGTGGTGATCCGGCGTGGCTGGGATTTGATCCCCGAAGGCTGCCAGCCGGGCGCGCAAGACACGGTGATCGCGCTGGATTGACGCAGCGCCGGCCCCGACCCCAAGCCCGACAGGCTCCTGGGTTGAAAGTTGGCGCGGCCCGTGCTGGAATAGCGACCCAGATTCACCAACCCTCTTGATTTGGAGCCCAAAAATGTCCACTTCCCCCGCCAAGTTTGTCTGGTACGAGTTGATGACCTCCGACGCCCCAGCGGCCGAGATCTTTTATCGCAACGTGGTGGGTTGGCAAATGCAGGACGCCGGCATGCCTGACCGCCACTACACCATCCTGTCGGCCGGCAACACCGCCATCGGCGGCCTGATGGCCTTGCCCGCCGAGGCCGCCACGGCCGGCGCCCGGCCCGGCTGGATCGGCTATGTGGGCGTGGCCGACGTGGACGCCTCGGCCGCCCGCGTTCAGCAAGCCGATGGCAAGCTGCACCGCCCGGCCGAAGACATCCCCGGCGTGGGCCGGTTTGCCGTGGTGGCCGACCCGCAAGGCGCCGCCTTCGTCTTGTTCAAGGGCAACAGCGACGCCCAACCCGCACAGCCCGAGCCCGGCGCGCCTGGCCAGGTGGGCTGGCGTGAATTGCACGCCCGTGATCACAAAAGCGCCTTGGCGTTTTATGGGGCTATGTTTGGCTGGACGGCAGACGAAGCGGTGGACATGGGCCCGATGGGCACTTACCAACTCTTTGCAGCGGGTGACACCGCCATCGGCGGCATGATGAACAAAATGGCCGAGGTGCCCGTGCCGTTCTGGCTGTACTACTTCAACGTCGACGACATCGACGCCGCCGCAGCGCGGGTGGCGGCCCAGGGCGGCCAGGTTCTCAACGGCCCGCACCAGGTGCCCGGCGGCAGCTGGATCCTCAACGCCACCGACCCGCAAGGCGCGATGTTTGCGCTGGTGGGGCCGAAGCGCTAGGGCGCGTCAGCGGCTTTGACCCGTAGTGGGCGCAACGGGTCGGACGCAGGCTCCTAGCTGCTGTCAGCGCCTGCGGCGATCAACCTCTTTCCACGAGAGATCACAGGGCTCAGGCATGCAACGCGACTACTAACTAAGTACCCCGCCGTGCCCCCGTCCTGCAGCGTTGCAGTGGGACGGAGCGAGGGGCGAATTTGCCAATATCGATAACACTAGCGGTTTTGGAATATTGACCCGTCCTCAAGAATGGGACCCCCAAACTCATCACGTTGACATTCGAAACAACGGGGCCTAGAGTTCAAATCACGGTATTGGGGAAATCTCCTTCGTTGCCATGCCGTTCATGTACCGCCGCCAGTCGGCGCGCCGCGCCTGATATTTACCAAAGTCGCCCGGCAATTTGGTGAAACTGGATGGTCGGCGAGATTATGAGCAACTTGCTGGGCCTCACTATGAAAGAGCCAAACCATGCCCTCCGTCCTTAAACCCCTCATGGCGCCCTGCACCTGCACAATCAAGAGCCTGGACGCCTCGCTGCAGGTCGCTGCGGCAGCGACGGCCGTCCACATCAACCCGTCCAACGCGCCGCCGCGCCATTTGGTGTCGATGGCGGCTGCCCAGAACACCGTGCTTCCTCCGGAACATCTCGCCGTGCTGACCGCCAAGTATTGGGGCAGCGGCGGCGTGCAACTTACGGTCGGTTTCCTCGACAGCCCACCGGCCGATTTGCGTGCACGCATCGTTTCGCACATGAACGCCTGGGGAAACTATGCCAACGTCAGCTTTGCGGAAACCGCCGGCACGGCCCAGGTGAGGATTGCTAGAACCCAAGGAGATGGCTACTGGTCATACCTTGGCACCGATATCTCGCACATTGCCGCCGGCCAGCCGACGATGAATCTCGACTCATTCACGATGAGCACGCAGGATTCGGAATTCTTCCGCGTCGTACGCCATGAAACCGGCCACACCATCGGTTGCCCACACGAGCACACGCGCTCGCAGATCGTTGCCCGCATCGACCGTGACAAGGCCATCACCTACTTCATGCAGACGCAGGGCTGGTCGCAGCAGCAGGTCATCGCTCAAGTGTTGACGCCACTGGACAACTCAGCGCTTGTTGCCACCGCACAGGCCGACCCGGTGTCCGTCATGTGCTATTGGCTGCCGGGCAGCATCATGAAGGACGGCATCGCCGTCAATGGCGGCACCGACATTGACACCACAGACGGGCAGTTCATTGCCACCGTGTATCCGAAACCGGCCTTCACGGCCGTCTACCACGAGGGCGACCCAGGTCACGGCATTGGCGGCTACGATCTGAAGAGCCCCACCGACCGCTCCTTTGCCTTTGACTTCGACCACAGTGGCAAGACCGACCACATCGCGCTGTACCGTCCCAAGACCGGCACGTTTTGGATTCTGAAGAACACCAATGGCAAGTTCGCGCCGGTCTACCATCAAGGCGACCCAGGCAACGGCATCGGTGGCTACGACCTGAAGAGCGCCGCCGACCGCGCCTTCGCCTTCGACTACGACCACAGCGGCAAGACCGACCACGTCGCGTTGTACCGTCCGGCCACCGGCACGTTCTGGATCCTGAAGAACACCAACGGCACGTTTGCCCCGGTTTACCACCAGGGCGACCCGGGCAACGGCATCGGCGGCTACGACCTGAAGAGCGCCGCTGACCGTGCCTTTGCCTTCGACTACGACCACAGCGGTAAGCTCGACCACATCGCGCTGTACCGCCCCGGCACAGGCACGTTCTGGATCTTGAAGAACACCAACGGCAGCTTCGCGCCGGTCTACCATCAGGGCGACCCAGGCGCCGGGATTGGCGGCTATGACTTGCGCAGCTCGGCCGACCAGGCTTTCGCCTACGACTACGACGGTAGCGGCAAGCTAGACCACGTCGCGCTGTACCGTCCGGGCACCGGCACGTTCTGGATTCTGAAGAACAGCAACGGCAACTTTGCGCCGGTCTACCATCAGGGCGACCCGGGTACGGGCATTGGCGGCTACGACATGAAGAGTGGCGCCGATCAGGCCTTCGCGTTCGACTACGGCCACAACGGGCAAAAGAACTATGTGGCCCTGTATCGGCCCGGCACTGGTACGTTCTGGATCGTGAAACGTCGCTGATCCAGGTCGCAGCCCTCACCGGCCCCGCCGCTTTCCAACCTCCGGCGTCAGTGACGTCCGCAATACCTGCGGTTTTTTCCTGGCTATAAAACCCATGCCCTCAACAACCTGGGCAAGATAGGTGGCGGCGTGCTGAAGTGCGAGAACATCGTAGGTGCAGCATTGAGGCACTTTGACGCCGACCGACGTCTGCGTTAAATCTCGCTCAAGCGCCTTTGTTGCCACAGTGACGGGCGCCGGCAACCGGTCTCTTTTCGACGTCGGCTTGGGCCCGGCTGCGCGCAACCAACGACTACATGGCCGCGTCGACGACCTTTGCCCTGCAAAGACCAACGGCCGCGACAAGCGGCCGTTCAACACCCCGCCAGCGGGCTTTGGCCCACGCCGTGTCAATCCATGTCAGTCATAAAACGCCCCGCAAAACGCCGCACAAAACGCCGCCGTGCCGCTGATCGACAAGCTCACCGTGTGGCGCAGCGACGCCGAGTCCGAGGGCGTGCTTTCAAAGCCGCCCGTCAACGCGTCAAACGTCAGCTGCACCCGCCGGGTCAACTCTTGTGTGGCTTGCAGGTCGTAGTCCCAGGCATAGCCCTCGTCCAGCGGGCCACGGCCGTGGGGAAACCTGCGGTGCGCCCAGCCCAGCACCTGGGCCAGCTCGGCGTGCAAGGCTGGTAGCGCGGCGGGGCTGGCGGACGCCATGGTGTCGAAGCTGCCGATGTCATCGGTAGCGTCGCTGTGGTCGAATTGCAGGTATTGCAGGGCCATGCCGGATGGTAGTTGGGCCGGCCTGCCGTGGGCGGGTGCGTTCGTCTACGCCGCCTCGGTGTTTTCAACCAGCAGCGCAATGCCCTGCCCACCGCCGATGCAGGCCGATGCCACGCCCCAGCGCGCGCCGATCTCCTTGAGCTGCCGCGCCACGGTGATCGTCAGGCGAACACCGGTGGTCGCCAAGGGGTGGCCCAGCGCAATGGCGCCGCCCTTCACGTTGATGCGGTCCAGGTCCAACCCCAACTCGCGCGCCACGGCCAGGGTTTGCGCGCCCTGGGCCTCGTTGATCTCGAAGCGCGCGATGTCCGCAATGTTTTTGCCGCTGCGCTCCAGCAATAGCCTGATGGCCGGCGCCGGGCCTATGCCCATGATCTCGGGCGCCACGCCCACCACGGCCGCTGCGGCCACCCTTGCCAAGGGCGCGCGGCCCCAGGCCCGCACCACGGCGCCCGAGCCCACCAGCGCGGCGGCGGCGGCATCCGTCAGGGCTGCGCTGTTGCCACCGGTCTGCACACCGCCGGCAAACACGGTGCGCAGCTTGGCCAGCACCTCCGGCGGGGTGAAGCGCGGGTGGGTGTCGCGGTCGGCCAGCGGGGCTTTGCCTGACAAGCGCAGCTGCCGCGGTTTGTAGCCCGCCAACTCAAAGGTTTCAGTGCCCACCGGCGTGATCTCGCCGCTGAACCAGCCGGCCTCTTGCGCGGCCACGGCGCGGGCCCGACCCCAAGCCCGACAGGCTCCTAGGCAAAAGCGTCCACCTGTTCGCGGGTGATGCCGTATTTTTGGGCCAGGTTTTCGGCGGTCTGGATCATCGAGATGCCGGCCGCCGGGTCGGTGAGCGACTCCCACATGCAATCCTTGAAACCAATCGGCGCGCCCAGCCTGAAGCCGCCCCGATGATCAAACGCGGCAATGGGGTTGCGCGTCATCGACTCGGTGCCCACCACCAGCGCCAGGCTGGCTGCGCCCAGCGTGATTTGCTCGGCCGCCTGGCGGAACAGCTCAAACCCGGTGCCGCAGATGCGCTGCGTCATCAGCACGGGCACCTCGACCGGCACGCCCGCGTACAGGCCAATGTGGCGCGGCACGTAAAACTGATCAAAGCCACCGGGCGCCATGTTGCCGGCGATCACCGAGTCGATTTCAGCCGCGTCAATGCCGGCCCGCGCGATCACCGCCCGCGCCGCCTTGATGCCCAAGTCAATCGGGTTGGCGTCGGCAAATGCGCCCATGTAATCCACCATCGGCGTGCGCAGGCCGTCGAGGATGAAGACATCTTCAAAGGCTTGAAACTGGCCACGGGAACTGCGTTTTTCTGGGTTCATTTTGTCGCTCACTTGGTTGACTAGTTTTCAGGCGGCGCGGCTCACGCCCGCAGCACCCGCGTACAGCGCTAACACGTCAGCCGCGCGGCGCTTGAGCACCGCTGACTGGTTGATGTAGCCCTTGTCCGTGATTTCACCGGCCTCGGCCTGGGGCGGCTCCAGCAGCACGCGGGCGCGGGTAGGCACTTGGGATGACCCGCCGCCTTCGGCCATCAATCCTTGCAGCGCGGCGGCCACTTGCC
>JAYWDK010000179.1:0-14605 GCA_043779845.1 Betaproteobacteria bacterium
GAGGCCAGCAACAACGCCGCCTATGGGCAGGGCAGCTTCTGGCAGGCCACCGCTGAGCATGCGCGCGAGTTCATCCACTTCTACGACAACCGCTGGTCACTGTGGAGTGCCTTCGGCTGGTTGGTGCAACTGTCGCTGACGATGCTGCTGGGCCTGCTGGCCGGGCGCGAGCGCTGGGTGCAGTGCATCCCCGAGCTGATGCCGCAGCTGCGTCGCTACAGCCTGTGGGCGCTGGCGCTGGGCCTGGCCTGTGGCGCGGTGTTCACGGTGATCTTCGAGTTCAACCGGGTGCCCGGGCCGTCACCGATCAAGTTGCTGGGCGGCGTGTGCTACTGGATCAGCCGGCTGGCGATGATGATCTTCTACGTGCTGACCATCGTGCAGCTGGCGCAGCGGCCGGCCTGGCAGCGGCGGTTGGCACCCTTTGCTGCGGCCGGCCGCATGCCGCTGACCAACTACCTGATGCAGACGGCGCTGTGCACCACCTTGTTCTACGGGCTGGGGCTTCGGCCTGTGGGGCCGGGTCGGGCCGGCCGCCGGCCTGTTGCTGGCGGTGCTGCTGTTCTTCGCGGTGCAGGTGCCGGCCAGCCGCTGGTGGCTGCGGCAGCACGAGCGCGGCCCGATGGAGGCCCTGTGGGCCTGGCTGACCTATGGACCGCAGCCGGGTGGTTGAATCGACGCTGGCGCGGCGTTGAACCGCGACACCGCGCCTCACCAACGCTCGGCAGGCCGCCGTGAGCTGTGGAACACCCGCAGCACCTCCACCAGGCGGCCACGCACCCGGTAGGGCACGACATAGCGGGTCTTGGGCACCAGCAGCTCTCGCGTGCCGGGCACTCGGCCGGGCCGGCCCAGGCCGGGCTGCTCGGCCAGCAAGGCCACGGCAGTCAAGACCCGCTGCACCACAAGCTGGGCGGCCTGCGGGCTGTCGTGGGCGATGTAGGTGGCCTCTTCGTCCAGATTGCGCAGCGCGGTGCGCAACCAGGCGACCTGCACTCAGCGCCCCTGTTCAGCCTGTTCGGCCCGTTCGGCCGGTTCGGCCGGTTCGGCCGGTTCGGCCCGTTCGGCCCGTTCGGCCCATTTGGCCGCCAGCGTGGCCAGTTCCTCAGCACTGGCAAAGTCGCCAACGTCGGCCTCGGTCAGGGCCTGCCGGGTCTCCTGGATCTGCCACTCGTTGAGTTCGACATAGTCGCGCACGGCCTCAGCCGCCAGATACGACTTGCTGCGTTGGGTGGCCCCGGCCAGCGTCTCCAGGCGGTCTTTGATGTCATCTTCCAACCTCAGCGTCATCGTGGTGGACATGGCGCAACCCGGTGTGTTTGGATGTACACACCTTAACACATTGTGGGCGCCTACCAAGCCCGCAACCGGCTGCGCAGCCGCGCGATGCTCTGGCTGTGCAGCTGGCAGACGCGGCTCTCGGTCACCTTGAGCACGGCGGCGATTTCTTTCAGGTTCATGTCGTGCTCGTAGTACATGCTCATCACGTACTGCTCACGCTCGGGCAGGTTCTTGATGGCCTCCACCAGCGCCTCGCGCATGCGGCGGTCTTGCAGCATGGCCAGCGGGTTGACGGTTTCGTCGGCCACCTGGTGGCGGTCAAGGAAGTCGTCGTCGCCCTCGTCGCCAGTCATGTCTTCAAGGCAGACCAGCTGCGTGCCGCGCACCTTGCCCAACAACTCTTGGTAGTCGGTCAGCGACAAGCCCATCTGCTCGGCGATTTCGCTCTCGGCCGGGGCTCGCCCCAGCACCTGCTCCAGCTTGCGCAAGGCGGTCTCGATGGCGCGCTGCTGGCGGCGGTCGCCGCGGCTCATCCAGTCATTGCCGCGCAGCTCGTCGAGCATGGCGCCGCGAATGCGTTGCGTGGCGAAGGTCTCGAACTGCACGCCGTGCGCGGTGTCGAAGCGCGTGAGTGCATCTGACAACCCGATCATGCCGACCTGGATCAGGTCATCCAGCTCCACGTTGGCCGGCAGCTTGGCGATCATCTGGTGGGCGAGGCGACGAACCAGCGGGCTGTACTGCTTGAGCAGCGCGTTGGCGTCGAGACGGCCTTTGGCGGTATACATATTGGATGCTCCAGACGGTTCTAGTTCATGCGGCCGGTGGCCTGGGGCCCACGGACGGAAACGCGTGAAACGGGCGGTAGGTCGGGGCCCGGTGGCCCTGCGGTGCCAGGCACCAAGCCCCGGCTGACGAGGCCTTCGGCCAAGCGGCGCAAATCAGCCGGCAACAGGCCCTGGGTGGGCGCGCCGGGGTCCAGCACGGCCACGTGGCGCAGCGCGGCGCCCAAAAAATGATCGGCGCATTCGGCCAGCCGGTCGATCATGCCGGTGGCGCGCCGGGGCCCCACGTCGCCGGCAATCACCAGGTCGTAGGCGAGCGTGCCAAGGCGTTGCGAAAGCTGTTTCATGGAGGTGTAGGCGTGCGTCAGGCTGTCGGGCCGGTTGCTGGCCAGCAGCACAGGGCGCGGCGTGCGGCCGGCAAAAATGCGCCGCAAATCCAGCGCGCTGGCGTGCAGCAGCACCACGTCGGCGCGCGGTGCGGCCAGGCGCAGGGCCTCCAGAAACCCCACCATCGTGGCGCGGCTGTCGAGGTAGTTCATGGGCAAGCCACGCGCGGCGAGGTAAGACACGTTGACTGACAAGGTCTCGACGCAGGCCGACAAATCCACCGTGGCCAGCTCTTGCGGGGGCGAGGCGGTTTCGGCCGCGTCCACCACCAGGGTGTGCAAGCCGAGCTCGGCAAATGCCGAGCACAAACGCTCCATCACCGCGCCGGCGCTGGGCACTTGGGGGTTGTGCACCAGGGGCACAAATCGGGTCTCACCCCCCGCAAAGAGCTGGCGCAGGCCGTGGGCCTGGTCAGGCGGGGCAGCAAATCGGCGGGGAGGCTGGGCGGGCATGGTCGGTGTGAAGCTTGGGACGGAGAAATTTGGAAAGCTCGGGTTGGGCCGGATCGGAAGCCAGATCAGGCCACGCCATCAGGCCCGCAGATCACGCATGAAAGGCTGCACCTTGCGCGGTTTGCGGCGCTGGGTAGCCCGCGCCCTGCGTGGCGGCAAACATCAGGTTCACCTCGCTGGCATCGAGCCGCCACGAGGCCCCACCGCCGCCGCGCAGCGCGCGCTGCACCAGCGCCTGGGCCGACAAGCGGTGCCAGTCTTCGGGCACACGCTGGCCATTGGCCACGCCTACTACCTTGGCCTTGTGGCGGATCAGCGCATCCAGCGCCGGGCCCAGCTTCACGGCTTCGTCCAGCTTGCTCACGATCACGCCATGGCAGCGCTGCACGCCGTAGGCGACCATCACGTCTTCAACCGTTTCACCTTGGGCTGCCGCGTTGATCACCAGCAGCTTTTTGATGCTGCGGTGTTGCAGCATCTCCAGCAGCTCGCGGGTGCGGCTGTCGCGCTGGGCCATGCCTGCCGTGTCGATCAACACCAGCTTTTTGGCCGACAGCAGCTCCAGCAGGTCTTCCAGCGAGGCGCGGTCGTGTGCCGTGTGCACCGGCACGCCGATGATGCGGCCGTAGGTGCGCAGCTGCTCGTGGGCGGCAATCCGGTAGGCGTCCAGCGTGACCAGGCCCAGGTTGGCCGCGCCATGTTGGGTGGCAAACGCGGCGGCCAGTTTGGCGGTGCTGGTGGTTTTGCCCACGCCGGTGGCGCCGATCATGGCAAACACGCCGTCGTGGTCTTCCAGCGGCAAGTCGCGCTCGTTGGTCAGCACGTTGCGCTCCAGCACGCCAGCGGCCCAGGCCAGCTCGTCGGGGGCATCGGCGGGCAGGCCTTGCACCAGCTTGCGCACCAGCGCGGGCGACAGGCCGGCGTCAAACAACTTTTGCGACAGCGTGGCTTGGCGCGGGTCACGCTGCAAGCGCTCCATGAAGGCCAGCATGCCAAAGCGCTCATCGATCAGGGCGCGCACCGAGCGCAGCTCGCCCATCAGTTCAGTGCGCTCACGTATGGCGTTATGGGTGCGTCCGGCGTCGTCATGCAGCAGGTCATGCTGGCCAGGGCCGGCCAGGCGGATCTCGTCGCGCAGCACGGGCGGGTCACGGCGGGCCTGGCCCACGCGGTTGATCAGCGCCTGGTTCAAGCCGGTGCTGGGAGCGGCGGCCCTGGGTTTGTCCTTGCCATGAAGCCGGGCCGACGCGTCGCTGCGGTCGCTGGCCACCACCCGCAGCGGCACGGCACCCGTGGGCCCGTTGGCCATGGGCGCGGCGGCTTGCTGGGCGGGCGTCAGGGCGGCGGGCAGCGGCACGGCGGCTTGGTCAAGCTCGGCCTGGCGGCGCTTGAGCATGCGTTCACGCACGTAGTCCTGAAACGTCAGCGTGCTCATGCCCAGGGTTTCAACGTCGCCGGCCACGCTGGTGTCGAGCCGGGGTTCCATGGGGATGTGCACGCGCTGGGACGGTGGCGGCGACTGGCCTGGCCCGGCAGGGCCGCGAGACGCCAAGCCCACCGCAGTGGCGAAGTCTTGCAGCCGGCCCGGGTTGGCATCAACGCCAAAGTCGGACGGTGCGTCCAGGCTGGGCTCACGCCGCTGGGCAAAGCGCGGCAACAGCTTTTCACCCCGGGCGGCAATGCGCTCGGCCAGCGTGGCCGGGCGCACCGGTACGGGCGTGGCCGCTTGCAACAGCGTGGGCGGGTTGGTACGCCCGGCACCGGCTTTGGCTGCGGCTTTTTCAACCTCGACCATGCCCTCGGGCGCCAGCGCCATCACCTCCACGCCATTGGGCACGGGGTGGGTGGACAGCACCACAGCGTCGTCGCCCAAGGCCTCACGAACGAGCACCAGCGCTTCGCGGGCGGTGGGTGCGGCAAAGCGGCGGACGTTCATACCGCCTCCTGCCGAGCCGCCTCAAAGGAGGCGAGCCCCCCAAGGGCCAGGAAGTGGCCCCTTCGGGATCCTCGGGGCAGCGAAGCAACGTGAGTGAGGGGGGTCATGTCGTGCCTCCAATGATCGAGCCGATGCGGATCGAATGGGTCTCAGGAATCTCGCTGTGTGCCAGCACTTTCAGCCGGGGCGCAGCGCGTTTGAGCAAGCGGGCCATGGGCACGCGGATGATGTCGGGCACCAGCAGGCAGGCCGGTTGGCCCAGGTCTTCTTGTTTCTGGGCGGTCTTGGCCGCCTCGCGGGTCAGGGTGTCGGCCACGCTCGGGTCGAGTGCCGCGCCGTGCGGCGAGGTCAGCGCCTGCGTCACCAGGCGCTCAAGCTCGGGCTCCAGCGCGATCACGTCCAGCTCTTTGGTGGGGCCGTAAATCTGCTGCGCGATGGCCGGCGCCAGGTGGATGCGGATGCGCCGGGCCAGCTCGGCCGGGTCGGTGATGGTGGCGGCAAACTCGGCGATGCATTCCACGATCGAGCGCATGTCACGGATGTGCACGCCTTCTTCCAGCAAGAGCTGAAGGATTTTTTGCACGGTGGCGATTCCGACCATTTTGGGGATCACATCCTCGATGAGCTTGGGGGCCTGTTTGGTGACGTGCTCGACGAGTTGCTGCGTCTCGACCCGGCCCAACAAGCGGGCGGCATTCACCTGCATCAAGTGTGAAAGATGGGTGGCCACCACGGTCGCGCAATCAACCACCGTAAATCCATTCATTTGGGCCATCTCGCGCTGGCGTTCTTCGATCCAGGTGGCGGGCAGGCCAAAGGCCGGGTCGATGGTGGCGGTGCCCGGCAGCTTGACCGTGGCGCCGCCCGGATTGATGGCCAGCAACATGCCCGGGAAGGCCTCGGCCTCGCCCACCACCGCGCCACGCAGCAGCACCCGGTAGGCGCTGGGCTTCAACTCCAGGTTGTCGCGGATGTGCACGGCCGGTGGCAAAAAGCCCACCTCTTGCGCAAACTTCTTGCGCACGCCCTTGATGCGCGATAACAAGTCACCCGAGCGGGCTTTGTCGACCAGCGCGATCAGCCGGTAGCCCACTTCCAGGCCCAGCGTGTCCACGGGCAGCAGGTCGTCCCAGCTGGCCTCGGCGTTGGCGGGTTGGGCGTCGGGCTCAGGCACGGGCGGCGCGGCACGGGCCAGCTTGGCCTGGCGCGTGATCCACCAAGCCAAGGTGCCAATGGCCACCGAGATCAACAAAAACACCAGATGCGGCATGCCCGGGATCAGCCCCAGGATGCCGACGATGCCCGAGGTGATGCCCAGGGCCCGGGCGCTGCCAAACACCTGGCTGCCGATCTGGCTGCCGATGTTTTGTTCTTTGCCCACACGCGACACCACCATGGCCGCAGCCACCGAGATCAGCAGGCCCGGGATCTGCGCCACCAGCGCGTCGCCCACGGCCAGCAGCACGTAGCGGTCGGCCGATTCACCAGCGCTCAGGCCGTGGCTGGCAACGCCGATGATGAAACCGCCCACGATGTTGATCACCAGGATCAACATGCCGGCAATCGCGTCGCCACGCACAAACTTGCTGGCGCCGTCCATCGAGCCAAAAAACTCGGCTTCTTCGCCCACTTCAAGCCGACGGCGCTTGGCTTCTTTTTCGTCGATCAAGCCGGCGTTCAGGTCGGCGTCGATGGCCATCTGCTTGCCGGGCATGGCGTCCAGGGTGAATCGCGCGCCCACCTCGGCGATGCGCTCCGCGCCCTTGGTGACCACGATGAAGTTGATGACCACCAAAATCGCGAACACGATCAGGCCCACCGCAAAGTTGCCGCCCACCAAAAAGTGGCCAAAACTCTCGATCACCTTGCCGGCCGCCGCCGCGCCGTTGTGGCCCTCCCGCAGCACCACCCGGGTGGACGCCACGTTCAATGACAAGCGCAGCAAGGTGGTGATCAGCAGCACCGTGGGAAAGGCCGCAAAGTCCAGCGGGCGCACCATGTGCGCGGCCACCATCACCACCATCAGCGCCATGGCGATGTTGAAGGTGAACAGCAGGTCCAGCAAAAACGGCGGCAACGGCAACACCATCATGGCCAGCACCATGACGATGAACATCGGCGCACCCAGCGACTTGAGCAAGGTGGCGCCAATGCCCAGCTTGGCCGCCGCCTGGGTGGCCAAGCGCCCGCCCATCAGGGTTTGCAGGCCGGCTTGCAGTTGGGCGATCAGGGGGTTCATGGCGTAAGCGGCGTGGTGTCTGGGTTGGCGGCTGCTTTGGCCGCAGCTTGCATGGCGGCGGCGGCCATGGCGGCTGCCGCCTCGGCGGCCGCGGCGGCCAGCCCGGCGGCGGTGTCGGCTTCTAACGGATCCAGATCGGGCGGCACCACGATGGGGGGCAGGTCAGCCGGCATCTGGCCCCGGCCGGCCATGGCCGCGCGCAGCTGGTACACATAGGCCAGCACCTGGGCCACGGCCGAAAAAAGGCGCGCGGGGATCTCGTGATCCACCTCGGTGTGGGTGTACAAGGCACGCGCCAAAGGCGGCGCTTGCAGCACCGGCACCTTGTGCTCACGCGCCAGATCGCGAATCTTGAAGGCCACCAGATCAGCGCCCTTGGCCACCACGCGTGGCGCGGCCATGCCGCCCTGGTCGTATTTGAGCGCCACCGCAAAGTGGCTTGGGTTCATCACCACCAGGTCGGCAGTGGGCACGGCCGCCAACATGCGCTTTTTGGCCATCTCGCGCATGCGCGCCTTGATGCGGCCCTTGACCTCGGCGCTGCCCTCGGCCTCTTTGTGTTCTTGTTTGGCCTCTTGGTGGCTCATCTTCAGGCGACTGGCCAAATTCATGCGTTGCAGTGGCACATCGATGGCGGCAAACACCACCAGCACGATCAGCAACAGCGACAAACCACTCAGCAGCGTGCGCCCGGTGTGGGCCAGCGCCCGCGGCAGCGGCATGGCCAGCGCGTCGTTGAACTGGGCCAGGTGCGTGTAAAGGTAGGCGCCGCCAATCACGCCCAGCAGCAAGGCCAGAAAGCAGGCCTTGGCCAGGTCCCCCAAGTGCTGGCCACCCACCATGCGGCCCAGGCCGGCGATGGGGTTGAGCTTGCCAAAGTTGGGCATCAAGGGCTGGAAGGTGAAGTTCCAGCCACCCGAGGCCAGGCTGGCGCCCAGCGCCATGGCCAGGCCCACGCCGCCCAGCGGCAGCAGCACCATCATCCAGGCCCAACTCAGCTCGGCCAGGCGTGCTGTCATGGCGCCCGGCTGGGCCAGCATCTGGGCATCAAACCGCAGGCCGCTGCTCAAGATGCGCTGCAGCCAATCGCCCAGGCGCGGCAGCATCACCACCAGCACGGCGCCGCCACCGCCCACCACCATCAGGTGCGCCAAATCACGCGACCGCGCCACCTGGCCCTCGCTGCGGGCCTTGCGGATCTTCTTTTGTGAGGCGGGTAAGTTGCGGTCTTGTGCGTCGGCCATGGCGGGGTTGCTGGGGCCGTCATAGCCCCGCCCCGCCATGGTGCCCAGGCGCCGCACAGCGCTGTAGCCGGATAAGAACGGGCAAAGGCGGGGTTATCGGCACAGCACCTTTGAGCTTGAGGCTTGATTTGGGCTGGAACGTGAAGTTGACCGGTATTCACGGGCCATATCGAAATCGCACTCAAGTTGTGCCGCTGGCGTCCCGATATCCCGACGAGGAACGCGCCGAAGGTGTCGTCTGTGTTGATGCACTGACCCAGACCGCAAACGGCAAACCCACCGAATACCGCCCTAGTCACTCGCGCCCAAGGATTCACAAATGGCCTCCAAGATCCCCACCCTGTCTGCCGACCAGATCGCTGCCCTGACGTCTGCCGAACTCGCCCTGCTCAGTGCCGCCGACTGGGCCCTGTTCAGTGCAACGCAGATTGCCGCACTGACCGAAGCGCAGATACCGGTGATCCCAACCAAGGGCTTTGCCGCCTTGTCCAGCGGCCAGATCAGCGCCTTCGGCGCGTCAAACTTTGGCTTGATGAGCACGGCGCAGATCCGCGCCCTACCGGCTGCGGGCGTGGCGGCTTTGAACAGCGCGGATCTGGATGCCATGAGCGGCAAGGGTTTCGCGGCGCTGACCTCCGCGCAAGTCAACGCGATCGCCACCGATCAGTTGGCCGCGCTGCCGGTTGAAAAAGTGGCCGCCATGGCCACAGCCCAAGTCGCGGCGCTGGGCTCGCGCCAGTTGGGCGCCTTGACGCTGGAACAGATGCAAGGCCTGTCGGCCAACCAGGTGAAGGCGCTGACCACGGCGCAAATGGGCGTGCTGGCCACAGCGGGCATCACCTCGCTGACCCAAGACCAGTTCAGCGCACTCAAGAGCAGCCAGATCGGCGTGCTGAGCACCAGCCAGCTCAACGCCGTGAACAACGCCTACCTGTCCACCCTGATCAGCGCCCAGGTGCGCGCCATCAGCAGCCACGGCATCGCCGCACTCGACAGCAGCCACTTCTCAGCCTTGAGTTCGGCCCAGGTGGCCGCCCTGTCGTCGACCCAGATCAGCGCCATCAGCACCGCCGTGCTGGCCACCATCGATGCGGCCAAAGTGGCCAGCTTGGCTAGCACCCAGGTGGCCACGCTGAATGCGGCCCAGCTGGGCGCGCTGAGCTCGGCGCAGATGCAAGCCCTGTCTGCGGGGCAAGTGCGCGCCTTGGGCAGCGCCCAGCTCCGGTCGCTGTCGACAGACGACCTGGACATGCTGACCGAAGACCAGTTCCGCGCCTTCACCACCGCCCAGATGGCCGCGCTCACCAGCAACCAGGTGGCGCACCTGGAAAGCAATGACCTGGCCGCACTCAGCTCGGCCCAAATCCACGCCCTGACACCCAGCGCCCTGGCCGCGCTCAATGGCGGCCAGCTGGCCAATTTCAGCTCGGGCCAGGTGGCGGCCTTGGCCTCTACCCAACTGCAATCCATCACCAGCACCGACGTGGCCGGTTTGGGCAACGGCTTTGTGGCCTCGCTGACCTCCACCCAGGCTGCCGCGCTGACGGCCACCCAGCTGTCGGCCCTGACCACCGACCAGCTGCAGGCCCTGGGCGAGACCCAGCTGCGCGGTTTGACCAGCGCGCAGATCGCCGCGCTGAGCACCGACGACCTCAATACGCTGACCCCCGCGCAATTTGCCCTGCTCAGCAGCAAGCAGATCGCCTGGCTCACCAGCAACCAGATCGCCAATCTTGAGTGCGCCGACCTGGCCGCGCTGTCCAGCAGCCAGATCCGCGCGCTGGGCACGATGGGCGTGGCGGCGCTGTCAAGCACCGAAATCGCCGTGCTGAGCACCGGCCAACTGGCCGCCTTGAGCTCGCTGCAAATCCGCGCCCTGGAACTGGGCGACCTGGCCGGCATCAGCTCGGCCAGCCTGGCCACCTTTGCGTCCAGCCAGATCGCCTCGCTGACCACGGCCCAGCTGGGCGCGCTGGCCTCGAACCAGCTGCAAGCCCTGGGCGATACCCAGCTGCATGGCCTGGGCAGCGCGCAGGTGGCCAGCCTGCGCACGACGGCCATCAACCTGTTGACGCCCGCCCAGATTCAAGCCCTGAGCAGCGGGCAGATCGGCGCGCTGACCAGCAACCAGGTGGGCAACCTGAGCACCGCCAACCTGGCCGCCCTGAGCCCGGCCCAAATGCGTGCCCTGAGCGGCGCCGACCTGGCGGCCCTGGACAGCGCCCACGTCGCTGCGCTGAGCACCGACCAGCTCGCCGCGCTGAGCAGCAGCCAGCTGCGGGCCATAGCCACCGCTGACCTGGCCGGCATCGCATCAAGCACCATCGTGGGCTTCACCACCAGCCAACTCGGCGCGCTCACGTCGGCCCAACTGGCCACCTTCAGCCCCGAGCAACTGCAAGGTTTGTCCCCCGCGCAACTGCGGGGCCTGAGCGCCGCGCAAATCGCCGGCCTGAGCACCACCGCCCTGAATGCGCTGACCAGCACCCAGTTCCAGGCCCTGAGCAGCGCCCAGATCGCCGGCCTGTCGAGCACCCAAGTGGGCAGCCTGGAGCCCGCTGACCTGGCCGCCCTGGGCACCGCGCAAGTGCGTGGCCTGAGCACCGCCGACATCGTGGCGCTGTCCACCGACCAACTGCTGGCCCTGACCCCCGAGCAACTGGTGGCCCTGACCACCGCCCAGGTGCAAGCCATTGAGGCGCTGGACCTGGCCGCCACCGGCAACAGCCTGATCACCCGCCTGAGCAGCCGCCAGTTTGGCGCGCTCAGCTCGCTGCAACTGGACGCCCTGAGCTCCACCCAGCTGCAAGCGCTGGTGGGCGCGCAACTGCGTGGTTTGACCTCGGACCAGCTGGCCACGCTGTCCACCGGGGACCTCAACACCCTCACGCCCGAGCAGATCACGCGCTTTAGCTCCGGCCAGATCGGCGCGCTGACCAGCAACCAGGTGGGCAGCTTGTCCACCGCCAACCTGGCCGCCCTGAGCTCGGCCCAGATCCGCGCCCTGGGCACCGCCGACATGGCGGCCCTGGACAGCGCCGACCTGGCCGTGCTGAGCACCAGCCAGATCGGGGCGCTGAGCTCGGCGCAGATCCGCGCCATCGACACAGTGGACATCGCCGGCCTGTCGGTCAACCAACTGGGCAACCTGGGTACGGCGCAGATGGCCGCCTTCACCAGCGGCCAGCTCGGCGCCATGAGCAGCACCCAGCTCGGTGCTTTGGGCTCGTCCCAATTGGCGGCGCTGACCACCAACCAGTTGTCCACCCTGGGCACATCCGACCTGTTTGCGCTCACGCCCACCCAGATCGCCGCGCTGTCCACCTTCCGCATCGGTTCGCTCACATCGGCCCAGCTGGACTCGCTGAGCTCGGACCAGTTGCAAGCCCTGACCACCGGCCAGGTGCTGGCCCTGCACTCCGCGCAAATCAGCACGCTCAGCAACGGTGACCTGAACACGCTGACCAGCGACCAGATCCGCGCGCTCAGCGCCGCCCAGATCGTGGCGCTCAACAGCGACCAGATCAATGGCCTGGACACCAACCACCTCGCCGCGCTGACGTCAACGCAACTGCGCGCCCTGTCCACCGGCGACATCGTCGGCCTGGACCAAGGCGACTTTGCGGTGTTCACCAGCAACCAGATCGCCGGCTTGAGCAGCGCGCAACTGCGCGCCATTGAAGTGGCCGACATGCCCGGCATCAGCACCGCCGTGCTGGGCTCGCTGAACGCCGCCCAGCTGGGCGCGTTTTCGTCGGCCCAACTGGGCGCCATGAGCTCGGCCCAGTGGCAAGCCCTGGCGTCCAACCAGATCCGCGGCCTGTCGACGACGCAGATCGCGGCGATGTCCACCGACGACCTGAACTACCTCAGCAGCGCCCAGGTGGCGGGCCTGATCAATGCCCAGATTGCCGCCTTGACCAGCAACCAGGTGGCCAACCTCGGCAGCGCCGGCATTGCCGCGCTCACCCCGGCCCAGATCCGCTACCTGAGCACCGCCGACATGGTGGTGCTCGACAGCACCGACCTGTCGGTGATGAGCACCGCTCAACTGGCCGCGCTGACGTCCACCCAGATCAAGGCCATTGATTCGGCCGACGTCACCGGCATCAGCACCGACATGCTGGCGGGTTTGTCGGCTGCGCAGATCGGCTACCTGACCACCGCCCAAGTGGCCTCGCTGACCACCAGTCAATTGCAGGCCCTGGGCACCGCCCAGCTGCGCGGCCTGACCAGCGCCCAGCTCCAGTCCATGAGCTCGGACGACTTGAACACGCTGACCAGCGCGCAGTTCCAGGTGCTGTCCACCCAACAGATCGCCGCGCTCACCAGCAGGCAAGTGAGCACGCTGGAAACCACTGACCTGGTCGCCCTCACTTCCAACCAATTGCGTGCTTTGTCCACCGCCGCCATTGCCGGCCTGGACAGCGCCCACCTGGCCGCGCTGGGCTCGGCCCAATTGCTGGCGCTCACCACCGACCAGGTGCGCGCGCTGCAATCGGCCAACCTGCCAGGCCTGACCACCGTCACGCTCACGGGCCTGGGCTCGGCCCAGATCGCCGCGCTGAGCTCGCAACAACTGGCCTCGCTGACCACAGCGCAACTGCAAGGCATGACGTCGACGCAGCTGCGCTCGCTCACTGCCGACCAGATCGCCAAGCTCGCCACCGACCACCTGAACCTGCTCACCAGCAACCAGTTCCAGGCCTTTGCCAGTGCCCAATTGGCCGGCCTGACCAGCAACCAGTTGCTCAACCTGGAAACCATCGACCTGGCCGCACTCACCAGCGGGCAAATGGGCTCGTTGACGACCAAGGCCATTGCCGGCCTGGACGCCAGCCACCTGGGCGCCCTCACCAGCGAGCAACTGGCCGCCATGAGTGCAGCCCAACTCAAAGCCTTGGCGTCGGCCGACGTTGACAACCTGGCCACTGCCGCGCTGGTGGGCCTGAGCGCCGCGCAACTTGCCACCCTGAGCAGCGCGCAGATCACCAACCTGGTGAGCGCCCAGCTGCAATCCCTGAGCAGTGACCAACTGCGTGGCCTGGGCTCGGCACAACTGGCCGTGCTGGGCACCACCAACCTCAACTCACTGGGCAGCGACCAGTTCCGGGCGCTGACCGCCGGGCAGATTGCCGGCCTCACCAGCAACCAGATCGCCAACCTCGAATCAGCCGACCTGGCCAACCTGAGCTCGGCACAGCTGCGGGCTTTCACCAGCGCCGACATGGTGGCGCTGGACAGCGCTGACCTCAGCAGCCTGGGCGCCGAGCAGCTTGCTGCCTTCAGCTCCAACCAGATCCGCGCCATTGAATCGGCCGACATCGGCGGCCTGACCACCGCCACCCTGGCGGGCCTGAGCACCGCCCAGGTGGCCGCGCTCAGCTCGCAACAATTGCTGGCGCTGACCACGGTGCAACTGCAATCCCTGGCGTCGGCGCAACTGCGTGCCCTGACCACCACCCAGCTCGCCGGCTTGGCCAGCGACCACCTGAACCTGCTCACCAGCGACCAGTTCGCCTTGCTCACCGCTGCGCAAATCAACGGCTTGACGAGCACGCAAGTGGGCACCCTGGCCACCAATGACTTTGCAGCCCTGGTCTCGGCCCAAGTACGTGCCCTGGACACTGCCGCCATCGCCTCGCTGGACAGCGCGCACATCGCCGCCATCACCTCCACGCAATGGGGCGTGCTGACGGCCGAGCAGATCAAGGCCATCACCACGGCGGACTGGGTGGGCTTGTCCACCGACGCCATCGCCGGCCTGGGCAGCGTGCAAGTAGCCGCCCTGTCGTCGTCGCAACTGGGCGCGCTGAGCACCAGCCAATTGCAGGCCCTGAGCACCACACAACTGCGCGCCTTGTCGGCCACCCAACTGTCCAAGCTGGGCAGCGACGACCTCAACGCGTTCACCAGTGATCAGATGGCCGCGCTGTCGTCCAGCCAAGTGGCCGCGCTCACCAGCAGCCAAGTGGGCACGCTGGAAACCAATGATTTGGCGGCCATGATCTCGGGGCAAATCCGCGCCCTGTCCACCGCCGACCTGGCCAACCTCGACACCGCCCATCTGGCCGCCCTGCAAGGCGTGCAGCTGGCCGCGTTGTCGGTAGGCCAAGTGGGGGCCATTGCCTCGGCCAACATCAAGGCCATCAGCACCGACGCGCTGGGCAGCCTGACCTCGGGCCAGATCATGGCGCTGTCCACTGGCCAGGTGGCGTCGCTCACCAGCAACCAGATCCAGGCCTTGAACGACAGCCAGCTCAAATCGCTGACCACCGAGC
>JAYWDK010000180.1:0-5473 GCA_043779845.1 Betaproteobacteria bacterium
ACCGCGTCGGCGCCGCCCATGTAGCGCAACGCGCGCTGGGCGGCTTCAACCTGCGGCAGCGGGTTCAGCGTGGCCGGGTTGGCGTCATACCAGCCCAGGTACTTCTGGTACACGGCCTTGGTGTTGTGGCTCACCGTGCCGTAGTAGCCCCGGGCAAACCACTCGTTGGCCAGGCTGTCGGGCAGCTGGATGGTTTCGGCGATCTCACGCGGCTTCATGCCCATGTTCAGCAGGCGCACGGTCTGATCGTGGATGTACTGGTACAGGTCGCGCTGCTTGCGCAGCAGATGGTCGACGCGGGCCGTGCCGAAGGTGGGCCAGTGGTGCTGGGCCACGATGATGTCGCTGCGCGATGCGTACAGCCGCCGCATTTGCTCGATGTACTTGGCCCAGCCCAGGCCGTCGCGGATCTCGGCGCCGCGCAGCGTGTACAGGTTGTGCAGGTTGTGGGTCACGTTCTCGGCCGCGTTCAGCACGCGCAGCTGCGGAAAGTACAGGTTCATTTCCGACGGCGCCTCGGTGCCGGGCGTGAGCTGGATCTCGATGTCGATGCCGTCGATGCGGCGGGTGTCCAGCGCCTTTTCAACCACGTCGTTGGGGGCGATCAGGCTGATGCTGCCGCGTGACAGACGCACGCCCAGGCCGGTGTCGACCTGGCCGCGCGGGCCAGGCGGCACAAACACGCCAAACTGGTATTGCGCCCGCCGCGACATGGCGTTGCCGGCGATCACGTTCTCGCTCACCGCGTGCTCCATGAAGCCGCGCGGCGCCAGCACCGTGACGCGCCCGGCCAGCACGTCGGCTTCGTCCACCACGCCGCGCACGCCGCCAAAGTGGTCGGCATGGCTGTGCGAATAAATCACCGCGCGCACCGGCTTGCGCGGCCGGTGTTGGTAATACAGCGCAAGAGCGGCTTTGGCGGTCTCGGTGCTGAGCAGCGGGTCGATCAGGATCAGGCCGGTGTCGCCTTCAACAATCGTCATGTTCGAGATGTCGAGCGAGCGCACCTGGTACATGCGCTCGGTCACCTTGAACAAGCCGTGGATCTGGTTGAGCTGGGCCTGCCGCCACAAACTGGGGTTGACGGTGTCGGGCGCCGGCGCCTGGGGGCCGATGAAGGCATGGCCGGCCAGCGTGTAGATGACGCGGTCGGCGGCGCTGCGCACCTCGGCGTTGGGCAGCGTGGCGACAAAGCCACGCTTTGCTTCCTCAAAATCGATCTGGTCGCCAAACGGCAGGGTTTGTTGCAGGCGGCGGTTGGCCTCGATCGTGGCGGCCTCCGCAGCACGTGGCGTGGCGGGTTGCGCTGACGCGCCGCCGCAAAGGCTGCTCAACATCAGGGTGAGGGCGATCAAGCTGGGGCGTGACCAACGTTGGGCGGTGGGCATCTGGGGCTCCTGGCAAAGGCGGGCCTTTGCATCATCGGCTCGCCCCACGATCCGCCGTCTTGGGGTTCGTACCAAGCCGCGAACAGGGGCCAAGCCGGGGCAAAATCCCGCGCTCAGGAACGGGATGCACAAAAAATGCGTCAAAAAACGCGGGGATGCGGGGGGGGGTGTTTTGCAGACGGGCTGCGGCACGGGGTGCGGCCTTTGGGGGGGGCGCTGGCCGGATGTTTGCTGCTGGCCAGCTTGTGCTCGGCCCAAACTGGCGCACCGGCCCAGGCCGACACCCCGGCCCAGGCTGCGGTGCTGGCAGCGGCGCAGGCGCCCGGGGGTGCCGCCATGCAGGCCACGCGGCTGCTGCCCAACGAGCGTGTGCACCTGGACGGCGGGCTCAGCCATCCGGCCTGGCAACGCGCGCCCGTGCACCGCGATTTTGTTGAGAAAGCGCCCACCACGGGCGCCGCGCCACCGCATGAAACCCGCGTGCGCGTGCTGTTCGACGAGCACGCGCTGTACGTGGGCGTGGAGGCGCTTGATCCAGATCCGGCCCTGATCCGCGCCCCGCTGGTGCGGCACGACGGCGTCAACCGCACGCAAGACTTTGTGGCGGTTTACCTCGACGCCATCGGCAGCCGGCAATCGGCGCAATTTTTCCGCGTCAACGCGGCCGGCAGCACGGCCGATGGCATGCACACCGCAGCCGACGACAGCGAAGATTTCGCCCCTGACTTTGACTTCGACGCCGCCACCGAGCGCACGGCGCAGGGCTACACGGCGGTGTTTCGCATCCCGTTTGCCTCATTGCGCTTTACCACGGGCCAGGATGATGCGGCTGGGGCCGACGGCAACCCCAGCCCACGCAGCTGGCGGATCATGGTGGCGCGGCGCGTGCCACGAGAGCAGTTTTACCTGCACGCCTCGGTGCTGATCCCGCGCGAGGCACCGAGTTTCATCGCCAACATGCAGCCACTGCTGGGCGTGGCGATGCCCGAGCGCCACCAGTTTTTGACTTTGCGCCCCAGCCTGACCTGGCGCCATCAAAGCCAGCAGGCAGCGGGCGCCGCCGCCAGCAGCCGCAACCAGCTGGATGCCACGCTGGACCTGAAATGGCGGCCCTTGCCCGAGCTGGTGGTGGACGCCACGCTGAACCCCGATTTTTCACAGCTGGCGCTGGACGTGCCGCAGCTGGCGGGCAACACCCGCTTTGCGCTGGAGTTTCCGGAAACCCGGCCGTTTTTCTTTGAGTCCAGTGATCTGCTGCGCTCGCCCACGGCCGCCCTGTACACCCGCAGTTTCACGGCGCCGCGCGGCGGCTTGCGCGCCACCTGGCGCGGCGCGCGCCTGGCCGGCAGCGCCTTTGCCATGGACGACCGGGGCGGTGGCAACGTATTGCTGCCCAGCGCCTACGGCACCGACACGGCCGAGCAGCCCGCCTCGCGTGCCCAGGTGGCCCGCGTGCGGGGTGATTCGGGCGCCTTGCAGTGGGGCGGTGTCGCTGCAACACGGCGTTATGCCGATGATCGCGGCGACAACACCGTGCTGGGCCCCGACCTGGCCTGGCAGATCGACGAGGCCTGGCGGCTGCGCGCGCAATGGCTGCAATCCGACACCAGCGCCCAGCCGGTGGGCGGGCAGTTGGCGCGCGGCGCACCCACGCGGGGCCAGCGGGCCTACGCCAAGCTCTGGTATCAAACCCAGCCGTTTGAAGCCGAGCTGGCGGCCGACGTGCTGGGCAGCGGCTTTCGCAATGACAGCGGTTTTGTGGCGCAGGTGGGCGTGCAGCACCTGAAGGGGCGCCTGGGGCGTGGCTGGCAGGGCCTGGGGCCGTTCAATGAGTTTTGGCTGAACCTGGACGGCGACTTGGTGCGTGACCGGACCACCGGCAGCCTGGTGTCGCAGGATCTGTACCCGGGCATTTATCTGGCCGGCGCGCAAAACCTGGAGGCCTGGGCCAACGTGCACGCGGCGGCCTTGGTGCGCACGGGCGCGGGCAATGCGCTGCTGCATCAATCTTTTCTCAATACCGGCCTGACCTGGACGCCAGCGCTGTGGGCACCGCTGCTGAGCAGCGAGCTGCAATGGGGCCAGGTGGCCGACGTCAGCGCCAACCGGGTGCGCCCCGGCGGGCGATTCAGCCTGAGCTTGAGCACGCGACTGTTGCCACGCCTGGAGCTTGAACCCAGCCTGGGCTACGCCTGGTTGCGCCAGGACGGCCAACGGGTGTACGGCGAGGCCGCGCACCAGCTGCTGGCGCGCTGGCACTTCAGCCCGCAGCAAACCCTGCGCGCCATCGTGCAGTACAGCGCACTGGACCGGCGGGCCGAGGCGGCCACCGGCGGGCAAGCCCTGGTGGCGGGCCAGCGCAACGCCAGCACCACCGGGTCGCTCACCTACGCGTTCAGGCAGTCGATGGGCACCGTGCTGTACCTGGGCGCGGCGCGCACGCGGCAGGGCGTGTTGAGCCCGCTGGAGACTGGCGTGCAGGCGGTGTCACGCGGCAATGAGGTGTTCATCAAGCTGCAAGTGGACACCGACGAGGTGCGTCGCCTGTATTGAATCCCGGCGTTTTGTCGGCGTGCCTGGGCTGCAGCAGCTCGCGGTTCCCCCCTTTTGGGGGGCCTGGTTTCACCCCCTCAGGGGGATCGTCGACCCGGGGCTGGCGGCCTAGGCTGCTGGCTATTGCAACCGGAGAACCCCATGCCCCTCATCCAGGCCCAAATCACTCCCGCCCAGAGCGACCCCGTCTTTGCCCGGGCCGCCCAAGCCTCACCGCGCCAGGCCCCCACCAACCCGGGCCGCCGCTGGCTGTGCGCCGCCACGCTGGGCTGGCTGGCCAGTGGGTCCGCAGCGGCCGCCGCCAAGGCGCCGGGTCATGCTGCGCCGGCCCTGCTGCTGGCGCGCGAGTGGCCCGCTGACGCCGACCCCGCCGGTTTCCTCGTCAGTGAAAAGTTTGACGGCGCGCGCGCGCGCTGGGACGGCCAGGTGCTGCGCTTTCGCAGCGGTGATCTGATCAACGCCCCAAGCTGGTTCACTGATCGCCTGCCCGCCACGCCGCTGGACGGTGAGCTGTGGCTGGGCCGCAGCCGTTTTGAGGCCTTGTCCGGCCTGGTTCGTCGGCAGCAGCCTGATGACGCCGGCTGGCACCAGCTCAAGTACTTGGTGTTTGAGCTGCCGGGCGCGGGCGGTCGTTTTGCCGACCGGGCCGCAGCCCTGCAAGCCCTGTGCAGCCACGCGGCCTGGGCGCCCTTGGTAGCGGTGCCGCAGCGGCCCGTGGCTGACCGTGCCGCGCTGCAAGCCCTGCTGGACGAGGTGGTGGCCGCTGGTGGCGAGGGCCTGGTGCTGCACCAGGCCGACGCACCCCAGGCCACGGGGCGCGGGCGCTGGCTGTACAAACACAAGCCGCTGCATGACGCCGAGGCCGTGGTCTTGGCCCACGTGCCGGGCCAGGGGCAATTTGCCGGCCAATTGGGCGCGCTGCAAGTGCGCGACGACAACGGCTTGGTGTTTGCCATCGGCACCGGGTTCAGCCACGCCGACCGCCGCCAGCCGCCCGCCGTGGGCCAGCGCGTCACCTTCACGCACAGGGGCACCACGGCGGGCGGCGTGCCACGCTTCGCCAGTTACCTGCGGCCGGCGCATGCACTGTGAATCACCCCATGCGCCGCCCAAAAATAGCCCGTCAACTGGCGTATCGTGCCCCCCTCAACGGATCCCTCGCATGAACGACTACAGCTTCTTCTGGCACGACTACGAAACCTTTGGCCGCGTGCCGCGCCGCGACCGGCCGGCCCAGTTTGCCGGCGTGCGCACCGACGCGCAGCTCAATGAAATCGGCGCACCGGTGATGGTGTATTGCCAGCCCACGCCCGACACCCTGCCTGATCCCGAGAGCTGCCTGCTCACCGGCATCACGCCGCAAACCTGCCTGGCCCAGGGCGTGCCCGAGCCCCAATTTGCCACTGAGATATTGCAGGCGCTGGGCGAGCCCGGCACCGTGGGCGTGGGCTACAACACCATCCGCTTCGACGACGAGGTGACGCGCCACCTGTTCTGGCGCAACCTGATCGACCCCTATGGCCGCGAGTGGC